>RECJ01000129.1 GCA_007694115.1 Leptolyngbya sp. DLM2.Bin27
GTGCTACCCATGTAGCTGCCGTCTTGCAGCCTAAAAGTGGTGGCTCCGCCTAGGGTTTCATTGTTGATATAGATGGTTGCGTTTTGCAGTAAGGCGTAGAGGGTGTCTTCGCTCTGCTTAAGGGAGTAGGTAGTAGCGTGTGAAGGCGGCTGAATAACAGAGCTGGGGCTGGCTAGGAGGAAAGCCGTTACCATAGCGCTCAATATGCAAGAGGGTTTCATAGGTATAGGGGGAAAGAAAAATGTACAAAACTGCTGAAATACTAAGGTTTAGCAAACTGATAAGCAGGGGTCGACCCGGTTTTCGTCTCGCCAGCGGTCAGCCTCAATCTGCCACTCTGCAATGACACGATCAAGATCTTGGAGAGGCAGGACAGTAAAACTGTGAGCCTGAGGTGAAGTCCACACCTGATAGGCGTAGTCAGCACCTCGATAAAAGCGTAGGGTACCGGCCAAACTAATTTCAGCCACTGGGGTGGCATTTTGAAATGCTCTGACAAAGGTAGGGCCATAGATTCGGCGGATAAGACCTAGGCCATGGGAATTGCTGGGACTAAATGTAAGGCTTCGATGGCCACCGCGATAGGTGCGGTAGTCGATCACTTCACTGTAAACTGTACGATCCGGATTGAGATATACCTCAAAGGTGAAATCGGCACCAGCTAAATTATGAGTAACCCTATAGTCGGGATAGCCTTCTTCAAGCTTTTCTACAGGACGAAGTCCAGTCAACAATGCGTTACTGTTAGCCCATTGCTGCAAGGTGTCAAAGCTTTGATCAGGAAGGGCATAAGCTGTGGTAGAAAGGCTAACGCTAAGAGCGATAAAAGCCCCAACTAATTCATATTTCATGACTTCAATAACTGGGTGTAAAGACGTGGAAAAGACTCTGGGAATTGCGCCTTCTGACTACTAAGCTTCTGGTTGCTAACTAGAAGGCGCTGACTATACTATTCAGGCAATTGAGCCACAGTGAGGATAGACCATACTAAATTGGCCAGGCCTAAGGGGACGGCAATAAGCAGCGGCAGGCCAAACAAAAAAGGAGACACGATGCCGATCAAGATGACCAAAAAGGTGGTGCAAATCTGGGCTAAGCCTTGGCCTACTTTGCCAACAATCAGGGAGCCTAATCCAGGGAACAAAACATTAAGTACGATGCCAGCAACTTTCATCGGATTTTACCTATAGGTGAAGATGGATGGGATTGATCGATAGCTATGACTGAGTTGCCTCAGTTTGTTTCTTCAGCAAGAACTAAACTTCCATGGATCATTACAGATTGGACGACATTGTGCAGTTGCCCTAGTAACTAGACATTTCAGTGGTTCTGGAGGTATGTGTATCTGGGGAACGCAGACTTATTCACCTTTAGGCGAAATTAATCTGCTGGCTAGACAACTCCCCGACCGCAAGGCTCCGGCAACCCGCTACCGCAGCGCCCTGGCTCGTTCCACCGCCGCTGCGGCATTCACCAGCCCCCGGCCAAAATAGTACTGCTCAGGCGAAATCGGCTGCGGGAAGCTAAAAATGCCCGAGGGCCGCAGCACCTGGTTATCCAACGCCGTACCTAGGCCCACCTCCGCCTGGAGGCGATACTGGTTGGCCTCCGACTGGGTCAGCCCTAGCCCCGTGTAGCTGGCGGTAGAGGCCAAAATCTCCGTCACCTGGTCGCGGCTAAGGTTACCATTGGCGGCCAGCATCAGGGCCACGGTGCCCGAGGTAGCCGGGGCCGAAAACGACGTGCCCTGCACCTGCACAAACTGCCCCAGCCCGTCTAAACCCACGCCCCACGGCGTGGTGGGCGGCTCCATGCCGCGCCAAAAGCCGGGTACCCCAGTACCGCCCGTGGTCAAAATGCCAAACATCCCTACCTGACTAATGTCGCCCCCAGGGGCTACCACATCCAGCCCGCCGCCGTAGCTGCTGTAGAACGTGCGCCGCCCCTCCATCGTGGTGGCCCCCACCGAAATCACCCCCGGTATCGCTGCCGGAAAGCCGACGCCATCCAGACTGGCGTTGCCAGCAGAGGCAATGATCACCAAGTCGGGGCGGGCATCGAGCACCGCCATGATTTGGTCGGTGAGTTCGCGATCGGGCAGCAGCCCCCCCAGGCTGAGGTTGATCACATCGACGCCGCGATCGGCGGCATAGCCCACCGCCTCGACCAGGGCCGCCATGGTAATTTCGCCGCCCAGGCCAAACACCCGTATCGGCAGGATCTGCGCCTCGGGGGCCACGCCGACAACGCCGCGCTCCGCCGCTGGGCTGGCGGCAATCACCCCGCTCGACCAGGTGCCGTGGAACTCGGCCATGATGTCGCCACGAATCCAGTCGCGAATCAGACTGGCCACCCGGCGCTGGGAAAATTCGGGCCGCGCGGTTTGAATTCTTTCAGCCAGGCTGGGGTATTGCGCTACCAGATCGGCATCGTTCAGCAGAAACGTGTTTTGCAGATGAGGGCGCACCAGGTCGAGTTCGGCGGTGCTGATGCGGGTATCTGGGTCGCCCATGGCGCAGCGATCGCCCTCACAGGTCTGCGTCTGGTTAGAGAAATCCCAGCCGTGGACTTCGCCGGGCAGGCGGTTGGGTTGAGTGTCGGGCACGGTGTAGAGACTGTTGGCCAGGTCGGGATGATCCCACTGGATCAGGCTGTCGATGACGGCGACCACCACCCCTTCGCCCTGGGTGCCCTGCTGCCAGGCCTGCACCGCTTGAATGTCGGTGCGGGGCTGGTGAGGGCCGCGAAAGGCGGCACTATCGAGATGCCAGTGCAGGGGAAACAAATCGGTGGCTACGGGCCAGTCCCTGGGGCCAGTCAGTCGGGCCAGCAGACTATCCAGGTCGGTAGAGGGGGCGGTGGGGGTGCGATCGAGGGTTTGGGGCACGGTGTGATAGGGCACCGTTTGCACAAAGTTGGGCGTGGCCGACTGAATACCCACTACGCCATTGAGCTGATTGGCAAGACTCAACACCCGCAGCCCGTCGCCCTCGCGGGCGCTGACCAGGTAGCGGTTTTGGGTAAATTGTAGGGGCCGAATCACCTCTAGGCCATAGCGGCTGAGGGTGAGCTGCACCTGGCTTTGGGGCGTATCGGGCTCAAAGCTGACGATGATTTGGTTGGGCAGCACGATGGTGTCGTCGCCCCCGGCGCGGCTGAGCACCGGCAGGGTGGCTTCGACGTAGGGCTGCTGAAGGCGGCCTTGCACCGCAGCCGCCAGTTCGGCGTCGAGGCCGGGCAGTTCGATCACCGCGTAGCGACTGCCCAGGGGGCGCAGGGTAACGTCCAGGGCCGGGGCAGTGGCTCCCCCTCGACCACCGCTGCGGCCAGATAGCGCCCGCTCTAGCTGCTGGTAGGCCGAGACCCCGCCCCGTGCCCCACTGACCGGAGGGGCCAGCAACACTGCAATCCGGTCTTGGCGCAGGGTGAGGGGAATGCGCTGACCGTAGAAGGTGTAGTAAATATCGCTGCGGCTGGTCTGGGCTTGGGCGGCGGCAGGAGCCAAAAACTGACCCATGGAGGGGTGGGGCAGGGGCAGGGCTCCAAGCACGAAGCCACCCAAGAGCAGACTGGAGAAAAGTTTGCGCATGAAGGTTTGCCTTTACAACAGGTCTGTTGTCACCTATCTCTGGCGGTGGTCAACTTATTCACTCCAGGGGTCGCCATTCCCCAGAGAAGAGGAACGAGGCCCAGTAGTAGGGGTGCTGATAGTCCGGGTCTTCCATAAGCTCAAGCTGCACTGCTTGCAAAGCCTCGCTGCGGCCTTCGCCGTTTTGCAGTCGCTGGTAGTAGCGCTGCATGAGTTCGGCGGTGCCAAAGTCGTCCACTTTCCAGAGGCTCATCAGCTGGCTTTCGGCCCCGGCCATGACAAAGGCACGGCGCAGACCGTAGACGCCTTCGCCATTGGCCACCTGGCCGACACCGGTTTCGCAGGCGCTCAGCACCACCAGGCGGGTGCCACGCAGGTTGAGGCCGGTGGCCTCTAGGGCGGTGAGTACGCCATCTTCGCCTGCGCTGGTGCGGGGGTTAAACCCGGCCAGGGCTAGGCCCGATCGCAGTAGAGGATTTTCGTTGCTCACGGGGCGAGTGGGCGGGGGTGCCTGCCCAGTGGTGATGATGTCGATGGAGGCGCGATCGCCCCGAGTGGCCCCAGGGGGTGGCACAAATTCCACATCTTCGAGAAAGAAGCCGTGGGTGGCGATGTGCAGAATGCTGGGGGCCTGGACTTGCTTGAGGGCGTTTTCGGTGGCGTTGGCTTCGGTGAGGATGATGGCGTTGTCTGGAAGCAGGGGGGCGATCGCATCGACTTCTTGCTGGGTGCCGGGCAGGGGATCAAAACGCAGGTTGGTGATGTCGCCGGAGCGCTGGGCGGCCCTCACCCCCGGCCCCTCTCCCTGGGGGAGAGGGGAGGTGGAGGTGGAGGTAGAGGCGGCGATGAGTTGGGTGCCGCTGGGGTCGGCGGTGTCGTAGTCG
>RECJ01000166.1 GCA_007694115.1 Leptolyngbya sp. DLM2.Bin27
GCCGCCGCCGACTGTACCGAAATCCGCATTCCCCAAACCGAGGAGCGGCAAATGGACTATGCCACGGCGGGACGACGCTACCAGTTTCGCATCGCCGCTGAAAACCCGCTCAAGCTAGACGTGGTGCAAGCCGTGCTGGAGCAAGAAGCGGGCCACCGAACTTTAATTATTGGCGAATACCTGGATCAACTCAAGGCCATTGCCCAGCGAGTAGACTTCCCCCTGATTACCGGCAAGACCAGTCAGCCGGAGCGTGATCGCCTCTACGCCAGCTTTCGCAGGGGCGAGATTTCTGGCCTTATCCTCTCGCGAGTCGGCAACTTTGCCCTCGACCTGCCCGATGCCGATGTCTTAATTCAGGTCTCTGGTAAATACGGGTCTCGCCAGGAAGAAGCCCAGCGGTTAGGGCGGGTGCTGCGACCCAAGTCGGATGGCCGCCGGGCTCAGTTTTATACATTGGTTTCGCTGCGCACCTGTGAAGAGGAATTTGCTCAGCATCGCCAGTTGTTTTTAACGGAACAGGGCTATCGCTACCATATTCAGGCTTGGGAGGTTTAGCCGCATTAACCCGAGCCACCGCTCAATTCTTCTGTCATGGGTCTGGCTCTACCCGGTGGCCCGACTGACGCGCAAGGGCTAGAACCCTTGCGCATCAGTGCTTTTACTGTATGGGCGATACTGGTTTCGAACCAGTGACCTCTTCCGTGTGAAGGAAGCGCGCTACCACTGTGCTAATCGCCCTCGGCTATTTAACATAGCATATCACTGGTGCACTGCCATAGAGGTTTAGCCCAGACTAATCAGCTAGGCCATATCGGGAGGAATCGAGTTGGCCTGCTGGTTTTGTTGCAGCTGAGCCTGGATCAGAGCCTGCATATCTTGGCGACGAATTTCTACCCCCTGACTGACCTTGCCGGGGGTCTCAAAGAAAATCAAGCTGTCGATGGGCTGCATAGCCAGCAGCTGAAACAGAATATGTATCACCGGCACCGGTAAGGCCATCACCTGGGGGTCTTTGTTGGCCGCCTGGCTCGTGGCTGCGTCTTGTAGGGTGGGGTAAGCGTAAACGATGTTTTTTTGGGTGTTGGGCTGGGTGCGGTTGCTCAGGGTGGTCATCATCCAGCCCTGCTCAAGGGTTTGCAGCACATAGTACTGAGAATGTTTGAGCTGAGCGGCAATCGCCTTGAGGCTGGGGGCAATGGTGGTAATAGCGTTGCCCGTTACCCCGTCATTGGGGGCGCTTTGCTGCAGGGAAGCAACTTGAGCGTCGAGATCCATGGCGTTAAATCTTAAGAGTTGTCGGGGCTAAGGCAGCTGGGGCAAAGCCGTCTGCCGGTTATCTTCACGTTAACATTGCACTGATGCAAAGACCCTGGGGATCTGCCAATCCAATTACGGACAAGTGATAGGATGATGAGCAACTTACGACCTGGGCTAATCTAATCTACCGATATAGCCATGGGGCCACTGGCAGGGTGTTCGAGGCTAGCGCTTGAGACTAGTCCAACAAATGTAACCTGCCGCCAGGCGTAGGGGGCTGCATCCACCGCGTTAAATACCTGAATATCGCTTCACTGTTTTGTGTAGCATTTTGAGGATAGCCAGCTTGAGTCAGGGTATCTGTACGTTGAGCGTGGATTCGCTTAGCCAGCTTTTCTACCAAGAATTGAAAACTAGCACTGGGGCTGCCGAAGCCGGGTGTCAGAAGCTGTCGCAGCGTTTAGCCACGGAGGTTGAGCGCATTTGTAGCGAGAGCGATCGCATTCAGTCGTCGGGCGATGTTGAGGCCTGGGCCAAATCGCTGGGCAAGCACCGCCTAGATCAGTGTTTGAAATATTACAACCTGGGGTCGTGCCAGGGTCGCGTTGAGCTGCACAGCACCCTCAGCGCCATTGTCTACCGCTATATCACGCCGCCCCAGGTGCAGACCAGCTACCAGGCCAGGCTGGCGCTGATCGAAGACTTCTTGCAGGGCTTCTACGTCGAGTCGCTCAATGCCTTTCGCCGAGAAAACCAGCTGAGCGATCGCTACCAGCCGCGCACGCTGTTAGAACTAGCTGAGTACATGGCCTTTTCAGAGCGCTACGGCAAGCGCCGGATTCCGCTGCCGGGGCATCGCAGCCAGCAGCTGATTATTTTGCGGGCCCAGACCTTTTCGCGGCAGCAGCCGCCTGAGATGGCCATCGATATCGAGCAGGCCACCGACTACGGCGGCGACGGCGACGATCTACGCCCCGCTGCCTCCCACCAGCGGGTGCGCGAAGAAATGATCGCCCAGGCCGACGACGATCTGCCCGAAAACTCACTGCGAGGTCGGGTGGTAGAAGAACTGCTGGCCTACCTTAAGGCGCGCAACCAGGACGAATGCGCCGACTACTTTACTCTGCGGCTGCTCGACCTGCCTACGCAGGAGATCGAGCTGTTGCTCAACCTCACCCCTCGCGAGCGCGACTACCTCCAGCAGCGGTTTAAGTACCACCTGCTGCGTTTTGCCCTGTCCCATCACTGGGAACTGGTGCACGAGTGGCTTGAGGCGGGGCTTGAGACCAACCTAGGCCTCACCACCCAACAGTGGCAACAGCTGCAAAATACCATCAGCGCTCAGCAGAGTAAGCTGCTGAGCCTCAAACAGCAGGGCGTCTCCGACGGGGAAGCGGCTAGAATCTTAGCTATGACCCCCACCCAGTTTCAAAAGCAGTGGACTAACCTACTCGAACAGGCCTGGGACATGCGTAACCTTTAGTATGTGATGTCTAACTATCCGGACAGACCTGAACAGGCCATGAATAGAGACTCAGATATTGCTGAAGACATCCTGCTAAGGCTTCTACTAGAGTCTTTTTCGGCGGATGACTCACCATCAGGACCCCGCTTTTCCCCGGCGGCTGATGCTGAGATAACTGCGCTAGAGGAGTTGGGCTCTGCACCTACCTCGATCGACTCTAGCTTTGAGGTATCTCCGCCAGCGGCTCTCGGTAACCAAGCGATTGATGCCGACTACAACCCTGTCTTTGACCCTGGAGATCTATTCCCTGTGCAACCTCATTTTGAAGCCCTGCTGAAGCGCCGCCTGCGTCAAGAAATTTCCCATCGCCCCCCTCTGTTTCCCTGGGAACAAGGGCTGCAAGATTACCCCGACAACCTCAATACCGGTGCCGTTTCTATCTGGTTAGACCACCTGCGAACCCTTTCGGTTCCCAGTTCGGTGCCCGAAGAGGTTCTAGCCGACCTGTTCAACCAGTGCCAGCAGCGGGTGCATGACATCAGCCAAACCGGTCGGCGGCTAGTGGCGGCTGTGGAGTCGCTGTTTCCTGACCAACCCCAAACCCTGGAGTATGTGGCGGGGCTAGTGGCGCGGCCCGCCTATCGCTCAGCCCAGGCCCAAACCCTAAACCAACTCGACTATGCCACCGCCTCACCCCAGCAGCAGGTGGCTTTGGCCATGCTGGTGGCCCAGGGCATTTTTGAAGCGCTGTCGCTAACGGTGTCAGCCGCCAGCCCCACCCAGACGCAAACCTGGCTGACGGCCACCGGAGATCTAACTGTGCAGGCAACCTACAGGTCTGCTGGCCCTGAGCCTCAGCTGGAGGTGAGGGCGCTGTTGCCCACCGGCGGCCGTCTGTTGCTCAATAGCCCCGGTGAAACCCTCGGCTCTGAGCGCTCTACCTCCGGCGAGCTGGTGTTGCAGATGGCTGCTGAGCCGGGGACAGCCTATCGTCTGGAGGTGGGGCTGGGGCAAGCACAGGCCGCCCCCCTGAGCTTCCAGATTTTGGTGGTGGCAGGGTAGGGCTACGTTTTGCACAGTTAAAACCCTGGTTTTGCCGCAGCAACTGGGTGGCTGTAGGGGCATCTAGGGCTGCAACCTGCCGGGCTGGGGTGAGCTTGGCGGCTGGCCCAGCGGTTAGCCCAGCGGTTAGCCCAGCGGTTAGCCCAGCGGTTAGCATGGAAGCGACCTTCACCTGGCTCTGTCTATGGTTGCTGCACGCTGGCTAGCCTCGTCTCCTCTGGCAAGGCCAATCCCACCGGAGGAGATTGAAGACTCGCGGCTGCTGCGGGTGCTGGTGCAGGGGGTGGTCACGGTGGGTATCTGCTCGGTGGTGGTGGCAGCCGCTGGGGTCACCCAGGCGTCGTGGTGGAATCTACTGGCGGTACCGGCCAGTGCCGTAGGGGCCGCCTTTAGCTGGCAGCACCGCCGCGATCGCAATGTGGCGATCAAGTTTTTTATCGCCGTGGCCATGCTGATGGCGATGGCGGCCTTTTTTGCCCGGCTGATTGAGCAGCCCGGCGACACGCGCATCGTGCTGGCGGAACTGCTGGTGCAGCTCCAGGTGCTGCACAGCTTTGATTTGCCCCGCCGCAAAGACCTGGGCTACTCCATGATGATCGGGCTGATCTTGCTTGGAGTAGCGGCCACCATTAGCCAAACCCTGGCCTTTGCCCCGCTGCTGGTGATGTTTTTAGTGGTGGCGGTGCCCGTGCTGGGGCTAGATTACCAATCGCGGCTGGGATTGGGGCCTGGGGTCTGGGGTGAAGCCAAGCTGCGACCCGCCCTGGGCCGGCTGGCGGGGCTGCTGGCGCTGATCATTGGTCTAGGGCTGCTGATTTTCTTATTTTTGCCTCGGCTGCCCGGGTACCAGCTGCAAAACTTTCCGGTCAGCTCGGTGATCGAGACCCCCGACGATTTTTCCGGGGAGCGTATTGACAACCCGGCCTACGGCGGCGGCGGTGGCGAGGGTGAGGAATTTGGCGAGGGTGGTGGCGCGATTCAGGGCCGAGGAAAAACCACTGGGCCGGGCGTCGTCGACAACTTTTCTTACTACGGCTTTAACCAGCGCATGAATCAAAACCTGCGGGGTAGTATGTCCCCCCAGGTGGTGATGCGGGTCAGGTCGCAAGCTCCCGGCTTTTGGCGAGTGCTGGCCTTTGACACCTACACCGGCCAGGGGTGGGAGATTTCCCGCAACGACAATCCCCAGCGGCTGCGGCGGCCTCGGTTTTTGGCCCAGACGTTTTTGCCCATAGACCCTACCCTGGCTCGGGTGCGCGATGTGGTGCAGACCTACACCCTGGTCAGTGAGTTGCCCAACCTGATCCCGGCTATGTATCAGGCGCGGCAGCTGTACTTTCCCACCCGAGAGGTGGCCATTGATGCCGAGGGCAGTCTCCGGTCACCGGTAATTTTGCAGCAGGGCATGACCTACTCGGTGATCTCGCGGGTGCCCTATCGCGATCGCACCCAGCTGCGCGAGGCTGGCACCACCTACCCCGCTGGCATTCGCTCCCACTACCTCCAGGTGCCCGAAGCCATTCTAGAGTCAGTGCAGGCCCAAACGAAAGCGCTGCTGGCCACCTCCCCCAACCCCCTCACCGACCCCTACGAACAGGCCCTCTACCTAACCCAGGCCCTCAAACAGCGCTACACCATTCAGCCCGAGCTGCCCTTCTTTGAAGCCGACCAAGATCTAGTCGAGAGCTTTTTGTTTAAGACCCAGGGGGGCTACCCCGACTACTTCTCCACCGTGCTGACGGTGATGCTGCGCTCCATCGACATTCCAGCCCGGCTGGTGGCCGGGTTTGGCGAAGGCGACTTCAACCCCTTCACCGGGTTTTATGTGGTGCGCAACACCGATGCCTACGCCCTCACCGAGGTTTACTTTCCCCAGTACGGCTGGTTTGGCTTCGACCCCATCCCCGGCCACGAGCTGATTCCGCCCAGCCTCCAGGAGTCTGAAGCATTTAGTCTGGTGCGGCGGTTTTGGCAATGGCTGGCGGGCTGGCTGCCCTCTCCCTTGGTGGGGCTAGTCGATGGTTTGGTGGACTGGCTCAGCGAGGGCCTGGCCTCCCTGGTGCGCAGCCTTAGCGCCCTGCTCAACCTGGGCTGGGTGGGCATTATGGTGGGCATTGCGATCGCCGCTGGCCTGGGCTTTGTCGCCTGGCTAGCCTTTCTGGGCCTGCGACGCGGCTGGCGCTACCGCCAGCTGCGCCAGCTTGCCCCCACCGAGCGGCTATATCAGCAAATGCTGACCTGCTTTGCCCACCAGGGGCTGGGCAAAGCCCCCACCGAAACCCCCCTAGAGTACAGCCAGCGCCTCTACCAGCAGACCCAGCCTCAGCCCGCCCAGGCCGCCAACGAAATCGCCCATGCCTACGTCCGCTGGCGCTACGGCAGCGAACCTCAAAACCTGACTTATCTGGGTCAAAAACTGCGGCTGATTCAGCAATACCGCCCTCGCCGCCAGCGCACCCCCGAGCTAGGATTCGTTCAGAGTGACCCTTGATTGTTGTAGGGTTTCCGCTATGCTCAACGTATAAGAGTAGGTGTGTAGGTAATGTGGGTGATGTGGGTAAAGCCCTAAGGAGCACAGCTTTTCGCTGTGCCATCACCCACCCACTCACTCACCTACGCACCTACCCACCCACCCCCTTACTCCCCCTCTTCCCACTGTGAGCCTAAAAACCCTCGTTCAAAAGTCCCTCAAGTCCTTCAGCTTTGCGCCCACTGGCGCTTTGTCCCATGGCGCTGCGTCCCATGGCGCTGCGGCCAACGGCAGTGCGGCCTTCTCCCCGGCCCAGTTTGACGCTGATGTCATGACCACCTACGGGCGCTTCCCCATTGCCCTGACCAAGGGCCGAGGCTGTTTTGTGTGGGATGACCAGGGGCGTCGCTACCTCGACTTTGTGGCGGGCATTGCCACCTGCACCCTGGGCCATGCCCATCCGGCCATGGTAGAGACCGTGACTCAGCAGATCCAAACCCTGCACCATGTGTCAAACCTCTACTACGTGCCCGAACAGGGGGCGCTGGCCCACTGGCTGGTCGAGCATTCCTGCGCCGATCGCGCGTTTTTCTGCAACTCGGGAGCCGAGGCCAACGAGGGGGCGATTAAACTAGCCCGCAAATATGCCCACACCCGGCGCGGCATCGCCAATCCGCTGATCATCACCGCCCAGGCCAGCTTCCACGGGCGCACCCTGGCCACCGTCACCGCCACCGGCCAGCCCAAATATCAAAAAAACTTTGACCCGCTGATGCCGGGTTTTGCCTACGTGCCCTACAACGACATCGCCGCCCTAGAGGCGCTGGTGGCCGAGCTTGACGCCGAAACCCCCCAGGTGGCAGCGATCATGCTCGAAGCCCTCCAGGGCGAGGGGGGGGTCTGCCCCGGCGATGCCGCCTACTTCCAGCGCATTCGCCAGATCTGCGACGAAAAGGACATTCTGCTGATTCTCGATGAGGTGCAGGTGGGCATGGGCCGCACCGGCAGCCTGTGGGGGTTTGAAAACCTGGGCATTGAGCCCGACATCTTTACCTCGGCCAAGGGGCTGGCGGGCGGCATCCCCATCGGGGCGCTGCTGTGTAAGGCCGCCTGCGCGGTGTTTGAGCCGGGCGACCACGCCAGCACCTTTGGCGGCAACCCCTTTGCCTGCCGGGTGGGCCTGACGGTCTGTGAAACCCTCTTGGCTGAAAATCTGCTAGACAACGTCAAGCAGCGGGGTGAGCAGCTGCGGTTGGGGTTGCAGCAGCTGGTGCGGCAGTATCCGACCCTGCTAGAGCAGGTGCGCGGCTGGGGGCTGATCAACGGGCTGGTGCTCCAGCCTGAGGTGGCGATCGCGTCGGTAGATATTGTCAAGGCCGCCATGGGCGAAGGGCTGCTGCTGGTGCCCGCCGGACCTCGGGTGGTGCGCTTTGTGCCGCCGCTCAACGTCAGCGCCGATGAGGTGCAGCAGGCGCTGGTCGGTGTAGAGAAGGCGATCGCAACGGTAATCAAACGCCAGAGCTTATAGACCGTCGGGGCGGGGTCAACCCAGCAGTTGATCCCCCGACTCGGCATCGCCATCTAAGTTGATCAACTCATGGTCTGCTCTACCCTGGGGCAGCAGCACATTGGCCACCTCCGGAAAATGCTGACGCATACAGCCATCGCAAACGCCGTGGGTAAACTCCACGGCAGAATGCTGTTCGATAAACTTTTCCACCGTCGACCAGTAGCCCTGGTCGCTGCGAATGCCCTTGCAGTACGAACAAATTGGCACCAGCCCGGCCATCAGATCAATTTTGTCTAAAGCCTTAGCCAGCTGAGCCGAAACCCGCTGAAGCTCCATTTGCATCACCACCTGCCGGGCCAGGGCGGCCAGGGTTTTTTGCTGCTTCTCCGCCAGATCTCTCGGCTGGTAATCGATCACGCACAGTGTGCCCAGCTGATAGCCGCTGGGGGTGGTGAGCGGCACGCCGGCATAAAAGCGAATGCCGGGATCGGAGGTGACCAGCGGATTGTGGGCAAACCGCTCATCGCTGAGGGCATCCCTGACGATCATCATGCTCTGGTTTAAGATGGCGTGCTCGCAAAAGGAGATGTTGCGTGGAGTCTCTGGTAGACTCAGCCCGACCTTAGATTTAAACCACTGGCGATCGGCATCGATCAGGCTGATCAGAGCGATGGGCACGTCACAGATAAACGCGGCCAGCGCCGTGATGTCGTCGTATATCTGCTCCGAGGGCGTATCTAAAATGTTGTATTCCCTCAAGGCCTCAAGCCGTTCGGCTTCTTGAGTTAGAGTTTTTGCTTTCATCCCCACCAGCCTGCCCTACTTAACCCCAATATCACTTTAAAGATCCAGCTTGGGCAAGTTTCTCCACGGCAGCAAGATTTGACAGCACTTAACATCCAGAAGCTGCCCCCACCCTCGGTTTACCCACATATCTAATGCTGTGTCAAGCTTTAATTTGTAGGTTGGGTGGAGCGCCAGCGGAACCCAACAAAGGCTGGCTGCTGTTGGGTTTCACGTCGTTGCACCCAACCTACAAGAACTACAAGAACCCTAATTTTTAGGTTTGACGCTGCCCTAGCCTGGATTATTCACCAGCCGGGCAGCAAAGGGCTGTCGTTCCCGCCTTCGAGGGAATCCATTCGAAGGAGTGCTGCTTCGGCTAGATTCCCCTTTCCACGGGAATGACGGGCATTTCCTCAAGGTCATGAATAATGCAAGCTAGAAAAGCGATATGCTAGGCCTGCTTTTAGTCATAGGCAGGACGATGGCACGGCAGCGGGTATTTTCAGACACCCCTTGGGAAGATCAGGTCGGTTACTGTCGGGCGATACGGGTAGGGCAGCAGATTTTTGTCTCGGGCACCTCCCCCAGTGACGGGCAGGGGGGCACCTTTGCCCCCGGCGATGCCTACGCCCAGACCCAGCGCTGCTTTGAGATCATTCAGCAGGCCCTTGAGGAACTGGGGGCCGACCTCAGTGATGTGGTCAGAACCCGCATCTACGTCACCGATATGAGCCGCTGGGAAGAGGTGGCCCGGGCCCACCAAGAGCGCTTTGCTGACCACCCCCCCTGCAACACCACCGTGGCCATTCCGGCGCTGATCAACCCCGATATGCTGGTCGAGATTGAGGTAGAAGCGCTGTGCGAGGCTGGCCCAGCACCGTCTCCTCAACCCCAGGGAATGATCCTGGGCCGTCCGATTCAGCCTGCCTCTTTTCCGCCCATGACCGCCGCCGATTTGGATGAGGGCTGTTTAGATTAATCATCGTAGGCTACGGGAATTTGCCCCTGGGCGGCGGCTTCTACCAGGTGGTGGTAGTCGCGCTCGTTTTGGTCGGCGTAGGCTTCGGCAAAGGTCACCATGGCTCGCCCTAGGGCATTGCCTTTGCCTATGTAGCCCGCCAGTCTGGCGGCATCGCCCGACTTGGCATGGGCCAGGGCCAAGGCCCAGCCGCAGAGGGCACAGTAGTTGGGCAGGTTCGATGGCTGAAACTTGCCGGGATCGAGCTTAAAGCCGCCCTTCATATCGCGCAGCTGGCGCAGGTAGTAGTGGGTGCCGCTGAGTTCGCCCCAGCCTAAGAAAATATCGGAGGATCCCTGAATGAGTCGCTGCCCGACGACCACCCGCCGACCCTGGTGATCGTCGGGCAGACGATAGTCGCCGGGCGCTGCGACATAGGGAGCCAGCACCGAGGGCTGGGCCTCTTTGATCTGGAGAAACAGGGGGTCGCTGGCGTCTTTGCCCTCCAGGTAAGCCACCCAGCAGCGGGTGCCGACGCTGCCCACCCCCACCACCCGCCGGGCCACGTCGAGCAGTCGATAGCGAGACAGCAAAAAGCGGCGGTCGCCGCTGAGGGAGGCCACATAGCTCTCTAGCAGCGTCTCGATGGCGGCGGCCACCGTCGACCCTTCGCCCAGGGTTTCGGCCCGCACCACCAGCGGCGGCGCTTCGATGATGTGGTGGCGATCGTCCACCAGGTCGGTCATTCGGTCGAGCACCTGCAAGTGGTTGCGCTCTCGGGCCTTGGCCAGCATGCGCTGGGTATATTTTTCGGCGCTGTCGGGCAGTTTTTCTAGCAGGGCGGCATCGGTAATGGTTTCGTACCACAGGTCGAGGTAGCCCATGTCGGCATAGATCTGCATGTGCTCGGCGTAGGACTCTACGGTGGCGAGCACGGCGGCTTGGCCCAGTTGCTGGTCACCACCCAAATGACGCCCTGCCACCACTGCACTGGTGACGAGGCGCTTTAGATCCCACTCCCAGGGGGCGGGGTAGGTTTCGTCGAAGTCGTTGATGGCAAACACCAGGTTGCGCTCGGCGGAGGCAAACACGCCAAAGTTAGACACATGCATGTCGCCACAGGCCTGCACATGGAGACCTGTGGTGGGGGCTGCCGCAATATCGGCCATCATCGCTGCTGCCGCGCCGCGCAGGTAGGCGAAGGGGGAGGCCAGCATGCGCCCGTGGCGAATGGGAACTAGCTCTGGCACACGAGTGCGGGCCTGGGCCTTGAGAATTTCAACTGGGTCGGGGCGCTCGGCGGGAGGCTCATAGACCCCCAGTTCAGAGCGCTTGACCCGCTGCCGCAGGGCTTTGCCCGCTGCCTTGCGATCGCAGACCGACAAGTCATCCTGGTTGCTCTGCTCTGCTACGGGGGGGTGGGCTGAAGGGTTGGCTGTGGACATGGTCAGGTATAGATAGACGGCTTAAGCTGTAGAGTCACACCGCTGCGGGGTGGGCCAGCTGTGACCATTCCATTAGGCCAGGCCAACGGGTAAGTCTACGGCGGTTTGAAAGGCATCCCAGGCCAAAATATCGTTGAGCATTGACTGGTAGCCCGCTACATTGGGGTGGAGGCCATCGGCAGAGACTCGCGGCAGCCACCAGATCTCGCCCCGGCCCAGCCAGAGGTTGAGCAGATCGAGGTAGGGAATGTTGTGGCTGCTACAGGCTAGGCGAGTGGCTTCGCGGTAGCGCCACTGCTCACTGTGGGCATAGTACAGTACCTCTGAGAAAGGCATCGCCTGCTCATTCACGGGTGTCATGCCGACAAACAGCACCGGGCACAGCTGCCGGGCTGCGTCTAGCAGATCATTGATGTCGTGCTGAAAGGTGTCAAAGTCGGTGCGGTTGCGGCCCAGGGGATTGCCCACCCGCGCCGAATCGTTCATGCCCACCGATAGAATCAGCAAGTCGGGCAGGCGATTGCGAAGCTCACCCCGATAGCGAAACTCATGGTCGAGGCGCTGTCTGACCTGGTTCACCCCGTCGCCCCGTACCCCTAGGTTGTAGAACACAGCCCCCTCACGGCCAGGGGCCAGGGTCAGACGGCGCAGGCGCTCGACCCAGCCGCCCCCCTCGGGGTCGCCAAACCCATAGACTAGGCTATCGCCGATCACCAGCACCTTTTGGGGGTGGGGTTGTTTGAAGGTAATCCCTGAGGCTGGGCCGGGGTGAGAAGCAAGCATAGTAAGAAGTCTATCGCCAGGGGTTGATTGCTGAGGTGAGAGTTTGTATTTAAATTGTTTACATATTACCCCCTGAGCTGCCCAGCGCCGGAGAGGGTCTTTACCTCATGGGCAAAAAAGCCGTCGGCAGAGAATCAGTGGACAAAACCCGGCCCCGTCGCCCCATGGTCAAAATCGACATCAAACTGAAACCCTGGCTTTGCCGTAGGCTGTAGGAGGATGTCTAAGGCATAGCGACCCTCGCAACCTCCCCTCGGCCCCATTTTCAAGCCCAACCCCAATTCTTGAGCCAACCCTGAGCAGACCTATGGATCACGGCGCAGCCAACGGTAGCGAATTGAAGCCTGAGCCCCTCACCACCAGCTGGCTGGCCCGCTGGTGGGACGGCTTGAGCCCCATGGCCCAGTCGGTGCTGGTGCTGCTAGCCACCCCGCTGCTGTTGCTGAATGTGTGGACGGTGTCGATTATTTTTGGCTACTTCCGCTCGATTTTGGTAACGGTGCTGATTGCGGCGCTGCTGGCTTTTTTGCTCAGCTACCCCATGGCGCGCCTGCAAAAGCTGGGCCTCAAGCGCGGCCCGGCCTCGATTTTGGTGCTGGTACTGGCATTGGTCAGCGTTTCGGCCCTGGCCCTGACCGTGTTGCCCTTTGTGATCGACCAGGGCCAGCAGCTGGTGGTGCGCCTGCCTGACTGGTTTGACTCGGGCAAAACCCAGCTGATGATGCTTGATGGCAAGCTGGCCGAGTGGGGCTGGCCGATTAACCTCGACGGGCTGATTGCCCAAACCAGCGATCGGCTCAAGCGCGAGATCCAGTCGATTGCGGGCGAAGCCCTTAACCTCACCATCAACGTGGCGGTGTTTACCGCCAACAAGCTGCTCGATGTGGTGCTCACCATCGTGCTCACCTTTTACCTGCTACAGCACGGCGAAGAGGTGTGGGGAGGGGTGGTGAGCCTGCTGCCGGGTCGCCTGCAAGTGCCTTTCTCTGAGACCCTGCGCCAGAGTTTTCGCAACTACTTTTTGGGGCAGTTTATTGTGGCCAGCTGCTTTGGCACCGCCCTGACCCTAATTTTTGGGTTGCTCAACGTGCCCTTTGGTTCGCTGTTTGGCCTGACGGTGGGGCTGCTGGCCCTGGTTCCCTTTGGCGGCACCGTAGGGGTGATTATTGTCACCCTGCTGGTGGCGCTACGCGACATTAAAATCGCCATTCCGATGTTGATTGCGGCGGTGATTGTGCAGCAGCTGGTCGAAAACGGCATTGCCCCTAGGGTGTTGGGCAGCGTCACCGGCCTCAACCCCTTCTGGGTATTTATCGCTATTTTGTCTGGGGCCAGGGTGGGCGGCCTTTTGGGCGTGGTTGTGGCTGTGCCGGCGGCGGTGATTATTAAAGAAGCTCTAGTTGCCCTGCGCAGCCGCCGCTCCGAGGCCCAAAACCCAGAACCAGCCATGGCTACCTCTGGCCGCGCAACGGCCTAGAGCACCCCCCGCCGCCCGTTGGGCATTACCGTTGACCAGTTGGTGCGGGCAGCGGCCAGCTGCTCGTTGGTGATGAGCGCTCCGGTGAGGTCAGCGCCGCACAGGTTGGCCCCGCGCAGGTTGGCGTTAGACAGGCAGGCATGGGCTAGGTTGGCCCCCCGCAGATCGGCTCCCTCAAGGTTGGCATAGTGGAAATAGGCCTTGATCAACTTGGCGTTGCGCAGGTTAGATCGGCTGAGGTTGGCGCGGCCAAAGTTGGCGTTACTCAAATCAGAGCCCTGGAAGTTGGCGCTGGGCAGCTGGGCCTGGTTAAAGTTGACCTGCGTCAGCAGGGTGCGCTGGATGTCAAGTCCTTTGAAGGTCTGCAGCGAAAAATCGCGGCGGCCCTTGGTGTACTTTTGTTTGACGTCGTCGGAAGACAGCACGGTGACCGGGGCCTTTCTGGGTAGGGGGGTCGGCGACCCGTTGTAGCCCGGTTTGATGGGGGTGCTTTTGGCCCCCGATTGCGATCGCTCTCGTCGGGCGCGAATGGCGGCCGCCATGCGGGAGGAGGGTGACCCACCGGAAGCGCCGACGCCAGGCTGGGGCACCGATGCACTGCTGACTGGCCCATGGCCGTTGCTATACCCACTGGTCGCCGGGCCTACCGCTGTGGGAAAGGCCATATTCTGGGCCAGGCTTTCCATATAGGGTTCGAGGTCTAGGTCACGATGGATCGCCGCTACCCCCTGGTAGCGATGCTTGACCGAGATCTCCAGCATTTTTTGCAGCACGCCAGCAAAGTGATCGCTAATGTGGACGCGATCGCGCCACAGCAGCTCGCCCGTGTTGGGGTCGTAGTTGAGATCTTTGGGAGCTTTGCCCGACAGCAGATAGACGCAGGTCACCCCCAGGGCATAGATGTCGCTGGCGTATACCGGGCGCATGGCCATCTGCTCCGGCGGGGCATAGCCGGGGGTGCCAATGGCGTAGGCGGTCAGGGCCGTTTGATCGGAGTTGGCGGCCAGGGTGGGGTTGACCTTATCTTTGACAGCGCCAAAGTCGATCAGCACCAGCTTTTTGTCTTGGTCGCGGCGAATGATGTTGGCGGGCTTGATATCGCGGTGAATGACGTGGTTGTCGTGGACATACTGCACCATCGACAAAATCTCACACAAAAACTGTTTGACCCCCGCCTCAGTAAAGGGGCCGCCGCGCTTGACCTCCTGCTGGAGGGTAAGGCCGTTGATATACTCCTGCACCAGGAAGAACTCCTGGCCGCATTCAAAATAGTCGAGCAGGCGGGGCAGCTGGGGATGGTTGCCAATCATCCCGAGGATCTTGGCCTCTCGTTTAAATAGGTCGCGCGCCATTTCGAGAATGTGGGGTGCTTCGGCGGAGGGGCGCAGCTGTTTAATCACGCAGGGGGGTCTGCCCGGCAGCTGCTCGTCGCGGGCCAAAAAAGTTGCCCCAAACCCGCCCCGCCCCAGGGCGCGAATCATCCGGTAGCGACCCCGCAGCAGCAGCTCTGCCCCACAATTTTGACAATGGCTGACCGTGGGTGGGTTTTGGGGTTTTGAACAGTCAGGGTTGATGCAGTAGCTCATTCGACCCAGGATGATGGGGATCTAGACATTGCCCGCAGGCTGATCTGAGATGGGCGAGGGCATTTACCCAGGTAACCACAGCGCCGCCTTGATGCGGGTTCTGAGGGCCAACCCCGAGCAGTAATGCCACAGTACCCCAATTATTCCCTCTTTCAGAGGGGGGTTATAGCATTCACCGAAAGGGATATATATTTTTGCCGAAAATTCCAGGGAAATATAAAAACTCGGTAAACCTAGCCCATGCTTGCCGGGCGGGTGTTCACCCTCGGGTAGATGCAATGGTCACGGGGTAGAATATTTAGGCAATATACCAAGTCCAGCTCGGGATCAGCAGTCTTCCCGTAGGCAAAATGCCAATTTTGGGCCTGGATGAGGTTTAAACCACAGTATTCTAGATTTTCTAACGGTCAAGACAGCCCCACTATGCGCATATCTCTAAACTGGCTCAATGAATATGTCAATGTTCAGCTCTCGCCCCAAGAGCTGGCTCACGCCGTAACCATGGCCGGGTTTGAGGTCGAAGACATTGAAGACAGACGCGCCTGGGCCGATGGCGTGGTGGTGGGCCGAGTGGTAGAGCGCACCCCCCACCCCGATGCCGACAAGCTCAGCGTGTGCCAGGTCGATATTGGTCAGCCCGATAAGTCAACTATAGTGTGCGGGGCCGCCAATGTGCGCGCCGACATCTACGTGGCGGTGGCCCCGGTCGGCACCTATTTGCCGGTGGTCGATCTGGCGATCAAGCCGCGCCAGCTGCGGGGGGTGCCCTCGGCGGGCATGATCTGCTCTCTGGCCGAGCTGGGGCTGGCTAAAGACTCTGAGGGGATTCACATTTTTGCGGCTGATACCCTCGAGCTGGGGCAGGATGTGCGACCTTTGCTCGGCCTCGACGACGTGATTCTCGATGTCACCTCCACCGCCAATCGGGCCGATGCCCTCAGCCTGGTGGGCATTGCCCGCGAGGTGGCAGCCATTACCGGAGCCGATCTGCACCTGCCGATCACCCCAGCGCCGACGGTGCCCCAGGGGGCGACGGCCCCAAAAATTTCTCTTACCGATGAGAAGGCCTGCCCGATCTACATCGGTACGGTGCTAGAAAACATTGCCCTGGGGCCGTCACCCCAGTGGTTGCAGCAGCGGCTGGTGGCGGCGGGCACCCGCCCGATCAACAACGTGGTCGACATCACCAACTATGTGCTGCTGGAGTGGGGTCAGCCGCTGCATGCCTTTGACTGCGATCGCCTGCGGGCCACCGGCTCCGATCTCACCCTGGGGGTGCGCTATGCCCAACCCGCTGAAACCCTGGTCACCCTCGACAGCCAAACCCGGCAGCTGGCCCCCGAGACCCTGCTGATCACCGCCAACGACCAGCCCGTGGCCCTGGCCGGGGTGATGGGCGGCGAAGCCACCGAGGTGCACGACGGCACCCAGGCGGTGGTGCTAGAGGCGGCTTGGTTTGACGCGGCGGCGATTCGCAAGTCGGCCCGCAGCCAGGGGCTGCGCACCGAGGCCTCGGCCCGCTACGAGCGCGGCGTCAACCCGGCGGAGCTGAAGCTGGCCTGCGATCGCGCCCTGCAACTGCTGCAAGAACTCACCGGCGCAACCATCGTTGCCCAAACCACGGGCACCACCGCCCTGGGGGCCACGATACCCGACCGGGTGATCACCCTGCGGCTGAGCCGAGTGGCCCAGCTGCTGGGTCAGGTGGTCAACCTCGGCGACCAGCCCCAAGACCTGCCCGCCGCCACCATTCAAACCCTGCTCGAAACCCTCGGCTGCCAGGTGGCCCCGGTCGATGCCCAGACGCTGGCGGTGACGGTGCCCCCCTACCGCTACCGCGACCTAGAGCGCGAGGTCGACTTGATCGAAGAGATCGCCCGCCTCTACGGCTACAACCATTTTGCCGACACCCTGCCCCAAAAGGCCGTCGGCGGCTACCTCTCGGTGGCAGAGGCTCTGAGCCGCCGGGTGCGGGCGGCGTTTCGGGCGGCGGGGCTGACTGAGCTGCTGCACTATTCGTTGACTAAACCGATCAGCGATCGCCAGGTCACCCTGGCCAACCCCCTCTTCCCCGAGTATTCGGCGCTGCGCCAAGACCTGGTCGACGGCCTGATCGAGGCCTACGCCTTTAACCTCAACCAGGGCAACGGCCCCCTAGCTGGCTTTGAGATCGGCCATATCTTCTGGCAAGACGAGGCGGGCATCCATGAGGCCAAGGCGGTGGGCGGGGTGATTGGCGGCGATGGCCGATCAAGCCAGTGGGTCACCAGTGGCCAAGAGCAGCCCCTCACCTGGTACGAGGCCAAGGGCAGACTCGACAGCGTATTTCAGCGCCTGGGCCTGGCGGTTGACTACCGCGCCGACAGCGCCGACCCCCGCTTTCACCCCGGTCGCACCGCCTCTCTGTGGGTGCGGGGCCGCCTAGAGCTAGGTCGCTTTGGCCAGCTGCACCCCCAGCTGCGCCAGCAGCGGCAGCTGCCGGCAGAGGTGTATGTGTTTCAGCTCAACTGGGCAGCGCTAGAGACCTGCCTGGTGCCGGGGCTACAAAAGTCGGTTAAGTTTTCGCCCTACTCGACCTTTCCGGCGAGCGATCGCGACCTGGCCTTCTACGCCCCGGTCGAGGTTTCGGTGGCCAGCCTGCAAACTGCCATGGGCAAAGCCGGGGGCAAACTGCTAGAGTCGGTCGCCCTGTTTGACGAATACCGAGGCGAAAGCGTGCCCCAGGGGCAGCGCAGCCTGGCCTTTCGCCTGGTGTACCGCTCTGCCGATCAAACCCTCACCGACGAAACCGTTGACCCCGTACATCAAAAGGTACGCGCCACCCTAGAAAAGCAGTTTGGCGTCACCCTGCGCAGCTAGCTAGCAACCCCTAGGTGGAATGTTACTGAAATAAGCTGAAATTAATCCTCGCCAATCGCCGAAAGCCTTGATCTGCCGTAGGGTGGGTACTGCCCACCAGCCTTAATTCAGTAACATTCACCCCTAGGTGCATTCGCAAAGCAATGCACCCTACAACACTGACACCCTCAGTACTAGCTACCACCATTCACCACCAGCACCGGCAGCGGGCTAGTCTCTAGCACCGTGCGCGACACTGACCCGAGGATCATCTCGCTGAGGGGGGTATCGCTGTGCTTGCCGACCACGATTTCGGCGACGTCGTGGGCCTGGGCGGTGGCCAAGATCGTCTCAGGCACCACCCCCGGCTTGACCACCACTTGGTGGCGAATGTCAGAGAGAAACTGCTGAGCCAGGGCGTGCAGCTGCGCTACGCCCTGGGGGTCATCGATCTGCATGACATGGAGCACCACCACCGACCCATCGCTGCGGCGGGCCAGTTCTGCGGTTTTGGCGAGCACTAGCGGGGCCACGGGCGAGGTATCCACCGCCGCCAGCAGCACAATGTCGCGGGTGACGGTGACCTTGGTCGGGTCTACCTGGCCACGCTCCAGCAGCCGAGGGGCAAAGGTGGGAATTGCCCAAGCCCCCAGGGGCGCGGTGACCAGAATGGAGAGGGCGGCGATCGCCAGGATCTCGTCTCCCCCCGCAATCCCCTGGGCCAAGGGCAGCGCCCCAATCGCTGCCTGTACTGTGGCCTTAGCCGAGTTGCCCGGCAGCAAAAACAGGCGCTCTTTCCAGGTCCAGTTGCTGCCCACCGTCGAGAGGTACCAGCCCAGCCCCCGCCCCAGCAGCGTGCCGATGGCCAAAATCAGCAGCCCCACGGCGATCGTATCGCCCAGCACAGCAAGCTGAATGCTGGCCCCCAGCAGCACAAACAGCACAATCTGCGCCACCACCCACAGACTGTCAAACCCGCCCCGCAGCCGCCGGGCCAGGGGTGCATCAAACTCAATGAGAAAAAAGCCCGTGGCCATCACCGCCAGGTAACCCGAAAACACCGGCACGGCCTCCGCTACCACCACCAGTAACAGCGCTAGGCTGGCCGCCACCAGGGCATCTTGCACGGCGTTTTGGGTCCAGTTTTGTTTGGCCAGCACGGTCACCAGCAGCCGGGCCAGCAGCCAGCCTAGGGCGATACCTAACCCAACCTGCACCACGATCTGAAAGGGTAAGAGCTGTAAGGGGCTGAGGGTAATCGCCCCCAGGGTCAGGCCGCCAGCGGCCCCCTGACCCAAAAACGCCAGCAGCAGGCTAAATACCAGCAGCAGCAGCACATCTGACAGGGCACTGCCGGTCAAAATCGCGTCGGGGATGCCCTTGGTCACCCCCCAGCCCAGGCTCTTGAGCCGCAGCATGGCGGGCACAATCACCGCCGGTGACTCGGCCCCGACAATGCAGCCCAGCAGCAGCCCCGTGGCCAGGTCAAAATTGAGTAACCAAATCGCCGCCAGGGCCACCGCAGTCGCCTCGCAGGCGGCGGGCAAAAACCCCAGTCGCAGCGCCACCGTGCCCTGCTGGGCCAATTTTTCGCGATCCAGCCCCAGCCCGGCCTTCATCAGAATGACCATGACCGCAATGGTGCGCAGGCCATCGGCAGCCCCTAGCACCCCCTCGCTGATCAGGTTTTGCCCCTGGGGGCCAAGGGCAATGCCCGCCAGCACCATACCGACGAGAGCCGGAGCCTTGAGTCGTCCGGCGACTTGGCCAGCAAAAAAGCCCACCAGCAAAATTAGAATGATGCTCTCTAGCATTGTGAACCGTCGGTAAACTCGTCCCAGACTATAGCGCGATGGGGGAGGGGTTTATGGTTTGCGGTTCATCGTCTCGGCGCTAAAGCGTTGAGACATGCCCCCAGGCGTTCCAGCGACATCTCAACCCAGGGCGCAACAGCGTCAGGGGTGGCGCTCCCACGGGGAGCGTGAGGACGATCGGAAATACATCATCCCAAAGTGGTGCCACCAAGTCCTTCCGGAAACCCATCATCAAATACCTGGTCCCAGGTGTAGGGGCATGCCTCGGGGAACAGACTGAGAGGTAAATCGGTTTCAAGGGCGGCATCTTTCCGCGCAATTTGATAGATTTTGTCTAGCCCCTCCTGGGTTTGAACTCGCTTTAAACTCGGTGTGTCGTCCAAATAGCTCTGCACATTGATGCGCTCTCGCTGAATAGTTTTCGCCCAACTGCGGGAGCGTCGCTCGGGTTGAAACTGCCATTTCAGCAGGTGATGTAGTATCAATCGAATAGAGCTAACTAGCCGATCGCGCTCTCGACGCCCTAAGGATCATGGATTCAATAAGGTGTCATACTGCCGATTGGGCTCTTATGCTAGGGA
>RECJ01000028.1 GCA_007694115.1 Leptolyngbya sp. DLM2.Bin27
CTTTTGCCCAGGGGTAGGTTTGCGGGCTTTCATCGTTTGCCGCAGGGCTGCCAGTTTTTTGCTGCCCCAGTGGTTTCGTTTCTCTGGTTTGGGCTTGGGCTTATAGCGCTGGCAAAACTTACGGTACGCCGCCACACAAGCATCCAGCGATGCCCCCAACGCCAAAAATGCCGGGTGCCACTGCGTCACCCCATCATCGTTCAGGCGGTCATAGCTGCCGTAGTTGCTGTAGTCATAAAAAAAGCCCTGCTGCATGTTCGCCGCCTTGGGGTTGGCATGAATATACCGCAGCGTATTCAGCGCCCGCCGATAGTCAGTATTTGCAAATCCGGTACTGTGGTAGCGCTTCTCCCAAAAGTGCCCCGTCCGATTCAACATTCTGTTGAAACACATCGCTGTGTACCAGTTCAGCCAGTGCATAATCTTGGGCAAATCTTCCGGCTGGGCAGGCTCTAGCAGGTAGTGAACGTGGTTGCTCATAATGCACAGGGCATAGAGCTTAAAGCCATATTTCTCCTTGCATCGGTCAATAGCGTAGAGCAAGATTTCGCGGCATTCGTCACGAATCAGCCGAAACTCACGATTGTTGCAGCGAATAGTGACGTGATAACAATGCCCTGAGACAAGTTGGCGCGGTGGGCGCGGCATGGCGACAGGCTACCTCACCCTCCATGACCGAGGAGGATAATCGGTGGTCGGTACCACTAGCATAATCCGTAGGGTGCATAACGCTAGGGCGAGGCTCCGCCAACGCGGCCCCATCATCTTTGCCAATGACCGATTCACTCTTGGTGGCCGCAATGCACCACTCTCGTTCCGCGAATTTCTCAACCTATGAATTTGGTGCATCGCTTCGCGGATGCACCCTACGGGGTTACCAAGCCGCAGGCTGAAAAGCTCGATCGTTCGCCAGGGCCACCGTGTCGCCGGTTTGCTTAATCACAAACAGCCCTTGCTGGTAGGCGTAGCGATCGACCCCCTCATCCACTTCAATCCCCGCCACCGCCCCATAGATGCGATAGCCCGGGTAGTGGGGAAACGCCTGGCGAAACCGCCCCAGCCGCGCCAAAAAGTCATCCACATCCTGCCGTCCCAGGCGCGACTTCACCTCGATCGCCACCGCCACATCGCCATCCACGGCAAAAATGTCGATCTCCATCTCGGCCCCAGGCCGCTTCGACTGCATGCGCCGAGAAATTTCCTGTACCTCAATCCCCCGCTCCTGAAACAGCCGAATCACCGCTGGGGCGACCAGGTTTTCGACAAACTGACCCCAGCGGGTGGTCAACCCCGCCACCTCGCGACTGGTATTGGCAGCCACGCGCTCTAGGCGTTGCAGGCGCTGTTCGGCCTCCGCAGCACGGCGATCGGCGTCAGCAGCACGGCGATCGGCGTCAGCATTTAGAGCAACCAGGCGGCGATCGGCCTCCGCAGCGCGGCGATCAGCCTCGGCCTGGGAGGTTTGGAACAGAGCATAGATATCTGCGATGGTAACTGGGTCTGCCATGGTCGGAGTTGGGTAGCGGTGCAGCGTCGAGGTAATCTCCATTATGCCTCTGCGACAGGGCCTGACCAGATTGATAAAGCAGCACTCTTAGAGGTAGCGAACCCGTTGCACCTAGGTGGTCAGACACCGCTCTATAGCTCGGGTCTAAGTCAGCGTGGGGGCACGTCGTGCCCCTGACCCGAGAGCCATAGGCCCACCCGCTGGAAGTTTTAGTGATTCACTTGCGCTCGAAGTGGGCGTTCTGCGGCTGGGGCGCGGCCAGCCGTTGCACCAGGCCAGCATTCACAATGGCGGCAACCCTATTCCACCGACTCCCCATTCCCTATTCCCTCAACACATATCCCACCCCCCGCACCGTCTGAATCACCCGGTTCTCTCCGCCAGACTCTAGCTTCAGGCGCAGGTAGCGAACGTAGACCTCAATGATATTGGAGTCGCCCATGAAGTCATAGCCCCACACTTCTTCGAGAATGCGATCGCGGGTTAGCACCTGACGTGGGTGCATCATCAGGTAGTCGAGTAGGTCAAACTCCTTGGCAGTGAGCTCAACGAGGCGGCTGCCCCGTTTTACCTGACGGCTTTTGCGATCGAGGGTGAGGTCTAAAAACACCAGCATTTCAGCGTCTTGGGGGTCATTGCGGCGCAGGTGAGCGCGCACCCGGGCCAGCAATTCTTCAATGCTGAAGGGTTTGACCACGTAGTCGTCAGCCCCGGCGTCGAGCCCCTGCACGCGATCGCTGATCTCATCTTTAGCGGTGAGCAAAATCACCGGCATCGTCGCCCCGGTCTGCCGCAGGCGGCGGCAGACCTCCACCCCGGTTAGCCCCGGCATCATCCAGTCGAGAATGATCAGATCGGGGGTCTGATCGCGTACGGCCATCAGCCCAGAGAGGCCATCGTGGGCCACGCTGACCTCGTAGCCTTCGTAGGTGAGCTCCATCTGCACAAACTGGACCAGCTTGACTTCATCTTCAACCATCAAAATTCGAGCGCCCATGGCAGTTCTCCGGGTATTGGTGTAACTATATCGGTGCTACATCGGTAGTTAAATTGGCAGGCTGATGGTGAATACGCTGCCCTGGCCGGGCTGCGATCGCAGACTCACCTGGCCCGCCATCGCCTCCACCAGCGATCGCACCAGGGTCAGCCCCAGCCCACTGCCGCCGGTGCTGCGAGAGCGGTTTTCATCCACCCGATAAAAGGGGTCAAACACCGCAGCCTGGCACTCGAACGGAATGCCCGGCCCCTGGTCATGCACCTGCACCATGGCCCAGCCCCCCTGAGTCAGCAACTGCACCTGAACGGGCTGGTGGGGGGCAGAGTAGCGCAGGGCATTGTCGAGCAGCTCAACCAGAACACTGCGCAGCTTGGGGCGATCGGCCTTGACTATGGGCGCAGGCGATTTGCCACAGTCAAGGCTTCGCCAACGCACGTCGATCACAATCCGAGCAGTCGCATCGGCAGCGGGCAGATGGTCGCCCTCAGCCATGGCGATCGCCTCCTTCATCACCTCCTCCAGATTCACCGGTTCGAGCTTGAGTACCAGCTGCCCGTTATCAATGCGGGCCAAATCCAGCAGTTCGGTGAGCAAATGCACCGTGCGGCTGGTTTCAACCGCCGCAATCTCTAGCCCCTGACGCTGGGGCGGCGTCAGGTTGCTGCCCCGCCGCAGGGTGCTTTCCAGGTAGCCCTGCACCAGCGTCAGGGGGGTACGCAGCTCGTGGGAAATGTCGTTGGCAAAGCGCTTTTGCTGCGCCCAGGCCTTGGCCAGCCGGGCCAGCATCAGATTGTAGCTGCGGGCCAGTTCTTGTACCTCAGTGGGGGCAGCCCTTAGGTTGAGTTGATGATTGTTCAGCGTTTTGGCGGTGACCTGGCTGGCCAGGTCGTTGAGTCGGCGAATCGGCCTCAGGGTGCAGCGAATATACCAGGCGCAGGCCACCGCCAGCAGGGTCACCATGCCCAGACCCGTCAGCCACAGCATTTGAATCAGCCGCTGCAACCCCTGGTACTCAGCCGTGATGTCGTTGGCAATGTGCAGAATGGCGTTAGGCAGCCCAGCAATGCTCAGGGGCTCGACACAGACCACAAACTGCCAGGCCTGAATGGGCCTGATCTCAACGCCTTCGTCCAACTCAATGCGCAATAGGTCGGCAGCGACCCCCGAGGTCTGCCACGACCCCATAGTTAAGATCTCCGACTGGGCCAGCAGGTCACCCGGCGCCGTAGTCACCCATATCCCCAGATCGCCTGTGGCGCGGTGCTCTATCACCCGTTGCAACGCCTCATCGGCGGGCATCATAGCGGTGTAGTAGCGCACATCTTCGGCAAAGCGATCGGCCACCATCATCGCCTGCTGCCGGTGACTGTCGAGCAAAATCTGCTCCGTGCGCCAGCCCATCCAGGTGGTCATGGCGGCAATGGCGACTAGCGAGGCCAACACCACCCCAGCGGTCAACCTGGTTTGCAAAGAATTCAGATCTATCCATTTCCCCAAAGGCCATCGCCGGAAAGGATGAATGAGATGGGGCCAGGGGTGCGCCATGGGAGACAAAGCCAAAACGATCGATCAGGGCTACCCCTAACATTCGAGGGCCACCCTCTGAACCTAACAGCCTCGCCTGAGAAATCGCTGATAAAGCCTAACCTGGATTGTTCACAAGCACGGAAGCAAGCGGCTGTCATTCCCGCGCAGAGCCTGCCCCCGCGAAGGCGTGGGGCGGGAATCACCTCGAAAGAGTGTCATTGCAGCTAGATTTCCGTTTCCAAGGGAATGGCGGGCATTTTCCGAGGGTCATGAATAATGCAGGCTAGAGGCTCGGCTTGGAGATTCCCAATTCCTAGCAGCTTGTCGGAGTAATCTCTGCAATGGTCGCCATAATGGAATAAGTCCCTTACGATAGCCCCCTTGCCTCGAAAATT
>RECJ01000107.1 GCA_007694115.1 Leptolyngbya sp. DLM2.Bin27
AAGCTTTCTGGAATGCTGTAGACAGTATTAGCGTGACCCTATGGCCTCCCTTGTGCCCCCTTTTGTGCCCCCTTTTGTGCCCCCCTGGTTTTTGCAAAACGGCCTGGCGATGACGGTCTATATCTCTCTGGTGGCTAGCCAAACCTGGCGTCAGAGCATTGACCTGCTGCCCGTCGCCTACCGAGATCACGTCTTTAGCGGTCAGGGGAATGTGCCCATCTTTGGCCGTTGGGCGGTTCCTGGCCCGGGTGAGGCCAGCTCTAGGGCCAGAGCTGGAATTGGCCCCAAGGGCACCATTATCGCCACCTACGGCATCACCGGCAGCCTTGACGACCAGTGGCAGCTAGAGATTTTGTGCCGCAAAGCCTACCACCGGGGCTATGGCGTGGTCATGTTTGACTGGCGTGCCCACGGCAAAACGGGAGAGCTGTCGCCGACGCTCACCTCCGACGGCATCTACGAGGGAGAAGACTACGTGGCTCTGGCCGCCGCTGCCAAAGCCCTGGGCTGCCCACCACCCTACTGGTTTATGGGCTACTCGCTCAGCGGGCAGCTGGCGCTGTGGGGGGGCAAGGCCGCCATGGCGCTGCCCCCCGGCTGTGGCCTAGAGCCTGGGGATATCGGCGGCGTGGCCGTGGTCTGCCCCAGCCTTGACTCCAACCGTTCGCTAAAGTATTTGACCGCTGACCCCCTAGGCAAACGGCTAGAACAGGCGATCGCCGGGGAACTCAAGCGCCTAGCCCTGCGCCTGCACCAGGTTCACCCCAACGATTTTGACCTAGCTGCCATTGAGCGGGCCAACAGCATTTGGGGCTTTGACCATGAGCTAGTGATTTCGCGCCTGGGGTTTGCCAGCGTAGAAGACTACTACGCCGCCAGTAGCCCCCTGCCCTTTATGGCCGACCTGACGATTCCCACGCTGATTGTCTACGCCGCCGATGACCCGCTGTTTAGCCCAGAGATCATCCCAGACCTGAAGCGAGTCTGTGCCGCCAACCCCAAGCTCGATCTGGTGCTGACCGACTGTGGCGGCCATGTGGGCTACTACGCCAGCAGCGACGGTCAGCACCAGGCCGGCGATGGCGATCGCTGGTGGGCCTGGAACCGGGTGTTGGATTGGGTGGATCGGGTGGGTGGGTAGAGATTCGGGTTTTATACCGAATCCTGCTTGGCTACCCCCGATACCCCTGGGCAAACCGCCGTTCGCCCCTACAGGTTGGCCGATTGGCAATCGGGGGTAGGGAATTCGGATTTGGTATTGGGAATAGTTGGCCAACCTAGGCCACGGAGTAATAGCTAAAACAGTCGCAGAATCAGGGGGTAGCGAAATACGACATCGGGCTTAGTAATGCTGTAGAAGATGCCGATGACTGGCATGATGAAATTCACAATACCCAGCACAAACAACAGGGGAATGCCGACCAATAGCCAGACTAAAATGCCAGCCACAGTCCACCAAAACCACATATTTAGGTGAAAGTTGATTGACTCTTTGGCACTTTCTTTGATCACACTATCTTTGGAAATTAAAAGAATGGCGATGGGGATGCCAATGGACAAAATGAGAGTATTGAAGAAAATTGAGCCGTGGCTCACCGCAGAGAGAATTTTGCGGGTGCCAGTGTCTTCGGTGGAATACATGGGGTTGGTCTCCTGATTTAAGGGGATAGGCAAAGGAATGTACTTAGTGGCGAGCGCTATTCGGCCTGTTCTTGCAGCTCGGCGGTTTTAACGTTGAGGTTGATGGAGCGATCGCCGCGCTGAATTTGAAGGTCTAGGGCATCGCCAATCTTGGTATTCTCAACCTTGATTTGCAGCCCATCGGCACTGCGAACGGAGGTGCCATTCACCTGCAAAATCACATCGCCGCGACGCAGGCCCGCCGCCGCTGCGGGGGTACCCTCTAGCACCCGAATCACCAACACCCCATTGACCTCGGGGAGATACATGCCGGAGTTGATGTCGGCATTGTTGCGCCTGGCCTGCTCGGGGGTGAGATTGGCAATCTGCACACCAATATAGGGGTGGGCAATGGTTTCGCCCCGAGACAACAGGTCTTTGACTTCTTTGGCTTTGTTGATCGGAATGGCAAAGCCGATGCCCATGGCGTCGGCGCGGATAGCGGTGTTGATGCCGATCACCTCGCCCCGCTGGTTGACGAGCGGCCCGCCGGAGTTGCCGGGGTTGATGGCGGCGTCGGTCTGAATAAACTCCAGCCGCTTGCCGGGAATGCCCACGGAGCTGCTGGTGCGCTTGAGGGTGCTGACGATGCCCAGGGTAACAGTGTTGTCGAGGCCCAGGGGGTTGCCGACGGCAATTGCCCAGTCGCCCACGACCACCTGGTCTGAGTCACCCAGGGTCGCCACGGGCAGCAGGTCATCTTCGCCATCGTCGATTTTGACCACGGCCAAATCGGTGACTTCGTCTACCCCTTCGACGATCGCATCAAAGCTGCGACCATCTTTGAGGGTGACCACCACCCGATCGGCTCCGTTGATCACATGGGCGTTGGTGAGAATGTTGCCGGTGTCGTCGATGATAAACCCCGACCCCTGGCCCCGCAGCAGTTCTTCCTGGGGCTGGCGCGGTATCGCACCAAAGAAATCGCGCAAAAAGGGATCGTCATAAAACGGGTCGCGGGCCTGGCGGGTAATGGTTTTTTCGGTGTCGATGCGCACGACGGCCGGGCCTACCTGGCGCACGGCGGCGGCGACAAAGCTCTCGCTGCCAATCGCCGCTGCCGCTGGGCTTTGGGCATAGGCGGGGGGTGCGATCGCACCCGCAACTATCATCATTGTGGCCAACACCGCCATCAGCAACCGTCTCAGGGGTATCCAGAATCCTTTCAAGGGAGCAAGCCTCATAAACGCAATATTCGAGCGCAACAGCAGGGGGGAGTATCCCGCCGATTATTCAAAATTGTTCCACAACAGACCACTCACCGGGAGAGGGGGATACCGAACTTCGGGGTAGGCTGGGCCGAAGTGGAGGGAACGGCATGGAAACAACCAGGTGCCCGAGAGGGTAGACGCCCTCGGCGAGGGGCCTGCCCCCCGGCTGCGCGACAATGACGCGGGCGCTGAGTTGATGGGCTGAGTTGATGGGCTAGTGGTTGAAGGCAGCAATAGCCCCCCTATTTCCGAAAGGTGTAGTCCATGGCATGCGTGGGCTACAGAAACTCCCCTGTCTACCGTCTGCCTGCATACTTTTGCCTGCCCGGACTAGCCCCTGAGGGCGGGCAGCCTGTTAGATCAACCTAACCCCGCCCCCGCCAAATCGCATCTGCCACCCGGCACACATCATGCATCTCGGCTCCATCGTGGACACGCAGAATGTCGGCTCCGCCTGCGATCGCAGCGCAGCAGGCCGCCGCCGTGCCCCAGACTCGCTTTTGGGGATCGGGCTGATCTAAAATCCAGCCGATGAAGCTCTTGCGGGAGGGGCCAACCAGCAGCGGTGACCCCAGCTCGCGAAACCGGCTGAGCTGTTGCAGCAGTTCTAGGCTCTGGGCAGAGGTTTTGGCAAAGCCCAGGCCGGGGTCAACGGCAATCTTGCTGGGTTTGACGCCGACTGCGATCGCCGCTTCGATCTGGTGCTGCAAAAATTCGTAGATTTCGCCAATTAGATCGTGATAGTCGGTGCGCTGCTGCATGGTGATCGGGGTGCCCCGCAGATGCATGATCACAATCGGTACCCCCAGATCGGCCACCGTCGAGAGCATGCCTTTATCGTAGGTGCCGGCCGAAATGTCGTTGACGATGTCGGCCCCAGCCCTGACCGCCGCCCGCGCCACCGTTGACCGGGTGGTATCTACCGAGATAATCGCCTGGGCCAGGGCGTCGTCATCGTCGTGGCGGATCGCCTCAATTACTGGAATCACCCGATCTAACTCTTCGGTGCGCGTGATCGAGTCAGCCCCAGGTCGGGTCGACTGACCGCCAATATCGACAATGTCGATGCCGTGGTGTACCAGATGCCGGGCCTGGGCCACCGCCCGCTCGACGGTGTTAAACTGACCCCCGTCGCTAAAACTGTCGGGAGTGACGTTGATCACCCCCATCAGGTGGGTGCGGCTGCCCCAGACAAAGGTGCGATCGCGAATTTTCCAGGGAGATGGCACCATCAGCACAGACATGGCAATTAACTCAGCTAGATCCTCTGCCTAGCTTAGACGAATTATGGAGGCTCGGGTTTTAGGTTCCAGGTATCAGGTTTTGCCTGACACCTGATACCCGATACCCGACACCTTATCTACAACACCTTCTCTAGGAATTGCTGAGCGCGATCGCTCTTAGGGGCGCTAAAGAACACATCCGGCGGCGCGTCTTCCACCAGGTAGCCGCCGTCGAGAAACAGCACCCGATCGGCCACCTCGCGGGCAAAGCCCATCTCGTGGGTGACGATCGCCATCGTAATCCCCGTTTCCACCAGGGCTTTCATCACGTCAAGCACCTCTTTGACCATTTCGGGGTCGAGGGCGCTGGTGGGCTCGTCAAACAGCATGACGTCGGGTTCCATGGCCAGGGCGCGGGCGATCGCCACCCGCTGCTTTTGCCCCCCCGACAGCCGCGACGGATATTGATCCGCCTTTTCTGACATGCCCACCTTTTCCAGCAGATCCAGGGCAATCTTGCTGGCGTCGGCCTTAGATAGGCCTCTCACCTTGGTGGGCGCGTAGGTGAGGTTGCCCATCACCGTCTTGTGGGGAAACAGATTAAAGTGCTGAAACACCATGCCCACGTTCTGCCGCACCTTGAGGATGTCGCACTTGGGCGACGTAATGTCGAGCCCGCCGACAAAGATATGGCCTGCGGTGGGCACCTCCAGCAGGTTAATGCACCGCAGCAGCGTCGACTTGCCCGACCCCGAAGGGCCAATAATGGCCACCACCTCGCCGGTTTTTACCTCCGTTGAGATGTCCTTTAGCACCTCCAGCGGCCCAAAAGATTTCACCAAATGCTCGATTCTAATCACTGCGGCGCATCCTCCGCTCTAGAACTTGGGCCGCCTGGGTTAGCCCCATCACCATAATGTAATAGATTACTCCTACCACAATCAGCGGCTCAAAGTAGAGGAAGGTCTGCCCCGCCACCACCTGAGCCCGCCTCATCAGGTCTAGCACCCCAATGGTAGACACCAGGGCTGAATCTTTCAGTAGCGCAATGCTCTCATTGACTAAGGCTGGCAAAATATTTTTAAAGGCCTGGGGCAAAATAATATCGATCATCATTGGTCGGTAGGCCACCCCCAGCGACATCGACGCCTCTCGCTGCCCTTTATCCACCGCCATAATGCCCGCCCGGATGGTCTCTGAGCTGTAGGCTGCCGAGTTGAGGGCAAAGGTAAACACCCCAGCCTCAATCGGCGAGATCCGGTAGCCGATCAGCTGCGGAGTGGCAAAGTACACCAGCGCCAGCTGTAAAATCAGCGGCGTACCCCGAAAAATCGAGGTATAAAACTCCGCCAACCACCGCAGTGGCTTAATACTAGAGATCTTTATCAGCGACAGCAGCGTGCCCAGGGTAAACCCAAAAAACGCCGACAGCAGCGTGAACTGAAGTGTGACCCAAACGCCATCTAAGATGAAGCGCATGGAGGGGAAAATTTGGCCAAAATCTAGGTTCATGGGGCTCGACTACTCAGCCCCGTCGCCAAACCACTTCACAATCAGCTCATCCATCAGGCCGCTTGCCTTCATCTCGGCCAGCACCCGGTCAAATTCGCCCACCAGCTCAGAGCCTCTCGGAAAGGCAATCGCCGACCCCGCTGGCCCCTCCTCTGGAATGATCACCGAGTCTAGGTCGGGGTTGTTGGCTAAAAACCCTTCGGCCACTGTGTCTTCAATAATGGCGGCATCAATCCGGCCCGACTTGAGCTCCTGCACAATTTCGTTGATCCGGTTGAGCGGAGACAGCCGCAGGCCGGGAATCTCTGCCACCAGATCATTGCCCAACTCCTCTTGAATTGAGCCTAGCTGCACCCCCAAAGTCTTTCCCTCTAGGTCGGCGGTGGAGGCGATGCCGCTGCCCGCCGAAAACACGATAGTCTGCTGGGCGTTGTAGTAAATTTCAGAAAAATCGACGTTTTGCCGACGCTCTTCGGTGGGGGTCATGCCCGCCATCACAAAGTCAGCTCGGCCCGCCTGCAGGGCAGGGATCAAGCCATTGAAGTCGATGTTAGTAATCTCTAGGTCGTAGCCTAGTTCAGTGGTGATATGGCGGGCAATATCGATGTCAAAGCCGACAATTTCTTCGGTACCGCCGGCGGTTTCGACAAACTGGTAGGGCGGGTAGTCGGCGGAGGTTGCCATGGTGAGGGTGCCTCCCTCAGCGCCCCCCGTTGCCGCCTGATCGCCGCCGCAGGCGGTGGTCAGGCCAACTGTGGCCAAGGCCACAGCAGCCGTAGATGCCAAAAACCAGCGTCGTTTCATAGTCTCTTCTCACAAGCTATCGGGTGGGTTGAGCAGGGGCAGCATCTCAGCAGGCAGGTTTCAGCAGCCAGATTTCACCAGCCATCTTGCCGCATCCCAAACAGACCGGGGCAGACGCTTGACCTGGCCTCTGTATCGATTTCAGCTGCCTGCTGCAAACTGGATATAGCTTGCAAAGAAACACCGCCACTAGATGTAGCCGAGACTACAGTTTGCCGAGATTTATCCCTGGGGAGCTATATCTTCCCGGGTAAATCGATCGGCCAGCTGATTGGTTGACCACTGATATTCGAGCTCTATGTTGTCATGCCGACAGGCTTCTTCGAGCTGGCGCTGCTGCGACAGAGCCTTGCGCAACGTGCTGATTAGACCCTGTACCTGAAGCCGCAGGCGAGGATCTTGGTAGGCCGCAGCCATGGTCTGTTGTTCTAGCAATTGCAGCAGCAGCTCGTAGTGAATGTGTGAGGGTAGCGGGAGGGGTTTGCCTAACGATGCCATTGCGGTGCCCAGAGGTGCATTGGTTGGATTAAACCAGGAACAGAGTAAAGGTCTAATAAGCTAGCCGATGTTTTTTTCGTAAAGACGATCAATCGCGACCCCAGGGTCGGGTTGCCGCATTAGCGACTCGCCCACCAGCACTGCCTGGGCTCCGGCAGCCACTACGACCCTGAGATCGGCTGGGGTGTGAATGCCCGATTCGCTCACCACCAGGGCACCGCTGTCAACCAGAACATCCCGCCGGGCCTCAATCAACTCGGCGGTGGTCTCTAACCGGGTGTTAAAGGTTTCAAGATTGCGGTTGTTAATGCCAATCAGCGCCAGGCCGGGTACCGCCAGCACGCGGTCGAGTTCTTCGAGGGTATGCACTTCTACCAGTACGGCCATGCCCAGGGCTTTGGCGATCTGCACAAAATAGTTGAGGTCTTGGTCGGTCAAAATAGCGGCAATCAGCAGCACGGCGTCGGCCCCCTTGAGCCGCGCCAGATACATCTGATAGGGGTAGATGACAAACTCCTTGCACAGCAGCGGCAAATCGACCGCCTGGCGAATCTGGGCCAAGTATTCAAAGTCACCCTGAAAAAAAGCTTTGTCGGTGAGTACCGACAGGCAGGTGGCCCCGTGGGCGGCGTAGGTCTGGGCAATCGCCACCGGGTCAAAGTCTGCTCGGATGACCCCTTTGCTAGGCGAGGCCTGTTTGACTTCGGCGATCAGGGCGGGGCTGGTGCGCCCGTGGCGCAGGGCGGCAACAAAGTCGCGCACCGGAGGCGCGTCGAGTACCTGCCGCTGAAGGTCGGCTAAGGGCAGGCGCTCCCGCAGGGCCGCTACCTCGGTTTCTTTGTGCCAGACAATTTTTTCGAGAATGTGCCTCGGTTCAGAGTCGGTGGTTTTGATTTGGTACTGCAAGTGTTTGACCGCAACAGCGGGGTTGGGAGGGCGACGACGAATCTTCATCACTTTGGGGGGGTTGATGGGCAACTTTGAATGGTGGGGGGCCATCGAGGCTGGTAGCCATCGGGGCTGGTAGCTAGTAGGGTGGGCATTGCCCACCATTGACCCGGGGGAAGAACCAGTAGCCCAGAACAGATCATGGAGCGATCGCAGCCGGACTGGCTGGCTCGGGGCAGGGCGGCAAGGTGGGCATGGCCCACCCTAGGGCGATCAGGCGGGAACCACCACGGCCCGCTTGAAGGCTTCGTCGAGCACCTCCGACAGGGTGGGGTGGGTGTGTACACAGAACGACAGATCGGTGACGGTCTGCCCCTGGGCGATCGCATTGGCCGCCTCCTGAATCAGATCCGCCGCATGCAGGCCGATGATGTGGGCACCCAAAATTTCGCCCGTGTCTTGGCGGTAGATCACCTTGGCCAGCCCGTCTGACTCGCCCTCGGCTAGGGCCTTAGAGTTGCCCTTAAAGTAGGTTTTCACGGTGTTGATGGCAAAGCCCTCGGCCTCGGCCATGGTCTTGGCGGCAGGCTCAGTCAGGCCGACAAAGCTGACCTCAGGGTGGGTAAAGGCCGCCGCCGGAATGCTGAGGTAGTTGATCTGGCGCGGCTGGTCGCAGATGGTCTCGACGGTGAGAATGCCCTGGGCTGAGGCGACATGGGCCAGCATCATTTTGCCGGTGGCGTCACCAATGGCCCACAGGTGGGGCACCGGCTGGCCATCGCGCAGCACCTGCAAGTGGTCGCCAACGGGGATAAACCCACGGCGGTCGGTTTCGACGCCGACCTTCTCTAGGCCCAGATCTTTGGTGGCCGGAATGCGTCCGGTGGCCACCAGACAGGCATCGACCTCCAGGGTCTCGACCACCTCACGGGTCTCTCGATCGGCCAGCTCAATCACCACCGGAGAGCCGGGGATCACCTTTTGGGCGATCACCCCGGATCGAGTCTCGATGTCGCGGGGGCCGATCAGCACCCGCTGGGCAATTTTGGCGATGTCGGGGTCAAAGGTGGGCATCAGCTGATCGAGGGCTTCGATGATGGTGACTTCGCAGCCCAGGGCGGTGTAGACATCAGAAAACTCTAGGCCAATGTAGCCGCTGCCGATGATCGCCACCCAATCGGGCAGCCAGTCGAGCTTGAGCGCCTCGTCACTGGTAAAGACGGTTTTGCCGTCGGTCTCAATGCCGGGGGGCACAAAGGGCACCGAGCCGGGCGACAGAATGATGTCTCGGGCGGTGATCATCTTTTCGCCGTCGGGGGTGGCGATCGCCACCTTCTGCTCTCCGGCTAGCCGCGCCCAGCCCTTGATGATGTCGACCCCCAGCCGGGTGAGGCTGTTGGTCATATCGCCCTGGATTTTGCTCACCAGGGTGTTGGCGTGGTCGGCAATGGCGGCGCGATCGTAGCTCACCGCCCCCACCGAAATGCCGAGGGCCTTGAGGTGATGCTGATTGCGCAGCTCACGCACCCGACCCGACGCCGCCAGCAGTGCCTTAGAGGGAATGCAGCCTCGATTGACGCAGGTGCCCCCCATCACATCTGCCTCAACAATAGCGGTCTTCAGGCCGCGCTTCACCGCGTGCAGGGCGGCTCCGTGTCCTCCCACCCCTGCCCCAATAATCAGCAGGTCATAATCAAATGCGTCGCTCACAGCAGGCTCCTAAACAGGTGATCTCAAACCAGGGTTAGTTTCAATCGGTAGACTCCCTCAGGAGTTGAAGCTCCGACTCATTTCTATCATTGACTTTGGCTGACAGACTTTGGCTGACAGACTTTGGTTAACCAAGGTTGTCTTTCCCTGGGCCAACAGAGATTTTTTGGGTTTGACTCACCCCTATTGTTGACTAAATTGGGGCAATCAGACAACTCTGGGCTGCCTGCCGTGGCGGTCGGAGTCAACTTCTCGGCCCCATCACCCCACCGCCCCACCGCCCCATCTCCCCCGCTGACGCCGCGCTTCGTAGAGCAGCAGCGCCGCCGAAATCGCCACATTCAGCGACTCTACCGCCCCCGCCATGGGGATACGCACCTGTACCGTAGCCTGGCGCTGGAGCGCTGCCGACAGCCCGGCCCCCTCGTTGCCCAACACAATCACCGTGGGTCGGGTAAAGTCTACCGCCCAATAGTCGACCTCGGCGCGGGCGCTGGTGGCCACCAGCTGCACCCCCGCCTGCCGCCACTCGGCCAGCGGCGCACTGAGGTCATCGACCACCGCCAGGGGCAGCTGAAACCACTGGCCCGCCGAGGCCCGCAGCACCTTGGGATGGTCGGGGGCCACGCTGTCGGCGCTGAGCCACAGACCCTCGGCCCCGGCGGCCACCGCCGTGCGCAGGATGGTGCCCAGGTTGCCGGGATCCTGGAGAGTTTCGACCACCAGCCCCAGGCCCTCAATGGTGGGGTGAGGCGATCGCAGATTGGCAGGGGCCGCCGCCACCACCCCATCGGGATGCTGGGTCGTGGCCATGGCTGCCACCACGGCCTCAGAAACCGTCTCAACCCGTTTGGCCTGCTGCCCTAGCGCCAGGGCCAAGGTGGGGTGAGCCTGCTCCCAGGCGGGGGTATAGCAGACAATATCGAGGGGATAGTCAGCGGCTAAAGCCGCTTGAACCAGGTGGGTGCCTTCGAGCAAAAACCGCTGCTGCGATCGCCGTCCCTTGGCCTGGTGCAGCTGCCGAAAAAATTTAACCAGGGGATTTTGCAGGCTCGTAAGCATGGCAGTATCCCCTGGTTAATCGTTTGACCTAGTTTGGCGACCTAGTTTAGATGCGGAACCCGGGACTTGAACCCGGATGTTATTGCTAACACTAGGACCTGAACCTAGCGCGTCTACCAATTCCGCCAGTTCCGCTGGCTGGGCGTTATTAACGCCGCGATTTGTAACTATGCCCTGAGTTGGGGTCAGAGTCAAGCCTTTGAAAAAAGATTTCGTGATTTTAGACGAATCGGCTATTCTGATGTGGCCAACCTGGCAAATGGCTCTAGATTGCTGTGGCGAAATTGATGATTTCGAGTAAAATCTAGACGAAATTTGGGAAAAAGTGGAGTTATCAGTCGTGGAGGACACCGCTATCGTTACGTCCATTGGTTTACCCAACCCTGTGACCGCCGCCGAGGCGGATGGCGCTGTTCTTGAGATTGCTGGCGGTGCTTCCCTCGCTGGTCAGGTCACCATCAGCGGAGCTAAAAATTCGGCCCTCGTAGCGATGGCGGGTACGCTGCTCTGTTCCCAACCCTGCCGCATTCGCAATATTCCTCACCTGATGGATATTGAGCGCATGGGTGAAGTGCTGATCGCCCTAGGGGTCAAGCTCAAGCGAGAAGACGACTCTTTGGTGGTCGATGCCAGCACCATTGCCCACACCAAGGCCCCCTACGACCTGGTTAGCCGTCTGCGGGCGAGCTTCTTTGTGATTGGCCCCCTGCTGGCCCGCATGGGGGTCGCCCGCATTCCCCTGCCCGGCGGCTGCGCCATTGGGGCCCGCCCTGTCGAGCTGCATGTGCGCGGCTTGCAGGCCATGGGGGCCGATGTCCACATTGAGCACGGCACCGTCCACGCCTACATTCCCGGCAGCAACCGGCGGCTGCAGGGGGCGAAAATCTATCTCGACTACCCCAGCGTCGGCGCTACTGAAACCCTGATGATGGCCGCCACCCTGGCCGACGGGGAAACCATTATTGAAAATGCGGCCCAGGAACCTGAGGTGGCTGATCTAGCCAACTTCTGCCGGGCCATGGGGGCGCGGATTCGCGGCGCTGGCACCAACACCATCACCATTGCCGGGGTGCCCAGTCTGCACAGCACCGACTACGGCATTATTCCCGATCGCATTGAAGCCGGCACGTTTCTGGTGGCCGGAGCCATGACCCGCTCAGAAATCAGCATTGCCCCGATTATTCCTGAGCATCTCACCGCCGTCATTGCCAAACTCCATGAGATTGGTGGTCGGGTGGTGAGCGATGGCCCCAGCCGGGTGCGCTACGTGCCCTCTAACACCATTGTCCCCGCCGATATTCAAACCGGGCCGTTCCCGGGCTTTCCCACTGATATGCAGGCCCAGTTTATGGCCCTGATGGCGGTGTGTGAGGGCAGTAGCCTCATTACCGAGACCGTATTTGAAAATCGCCTGCGCCATGTGGCTGAGCTCAACCGCATGGGGGCTGATATTCGCCTCAATGGCAACTGCGCCATTATCAAGGGCGTGCATCAGCTCTCCGGTGCCCCGGTGTTGGCCACTGACCTGCGGGCCTCAGCGGCGCTGGTGCTGGCGGGTTTAGCTGCCAAGGGCACCACCACCATCCAGGGCTTGCACCACCTCGAGCGCGGCTACGACGATCTGGAGGGCAAGCTGCGCCGGCTGGGTGCCAACCTGCGCCGCTACGGTGGAGAATCTTAGGCTGTTTTTGAGCCAGCCGGCCTTGGCACTGGGCACAATGTCGTGCCCAGTGCCGTTGGCCTCGGATCGGCGTGACTCAAAATGACCCTAGACCATCGCTACAGGATGGCCAATCCCAAATCCTGCTGGGCTACCCCCGATGTGTCGGGGCGTAGCCTGCTGTGCCCCGACAGGTTGGCTAATGGTGCACTGGGGTTGACCAAACCCGAAGCGACTCAGGCTTGGGTGTCTTGGGTTTGCTCTTGCACCAGTGCGCTCCAGTTGTCGTGGTGCATGGCGGCGGCTAGGTCTGCCGGTGCCCCCTCCGAGTCAGCTGAGTCAGCGGCCTGGGCCTGATCTAGCAACTCACGCGACAGTGAACCATCGGCCATGGCGCGCCGCAGCTTCAGCTTTTTTTCTTCGTAGGCGTTGCGCTCGGCCTCAGACATGACCTGCGTGGCGGCTTCGCGAATGGTGGCAGCCCAGGTGCCGTCTACATTGCCGGGTGGGGGGCTGGGCAGCGCCGCCATCCATTCTGCCTGGAGCGCGGCCATGGCATCTCGTTTGGGAAACCTAAACGGCTGCACCTTGACTAGGGCACAGACGGCGGCTCCCTTTTGGGTGAGATGGCTCCGCAGGGAGAGGGAGACATGGCGGGAGTAGCCAATAAACTGGGTCTGACGATCGCAGTCAAGCACCGCATAAACCCCTGCCACTTTGGCATTTTGGGCCAGGTCGCACCAGGCTGCTACCGCCATGGGGGTCTCGACCGGGTGCCCTAGGCTGGGGGCGTCGGTGGTGTTGGGGGTCTCGGCGGCATGTTCGTCAGCCGCGCTGTACAAAAACTCATGCAGCCCCTGGTGGGCAACGGGAACGTTTTGATGCTCGATGGGGTTTGGGGTTTCGGGGGGCAAGGGCTTTACTCAGTTGACGGCAGGGTTTCATTATCGCTTCCGGGGGGCGGGTTGCCCCATCAGGGACAGATACGATTGAGGACTATTGGGTCGCTCGTTTGTTTTGGAGTCATACCACTCGATTTTCGTCGATACAGCGGGCGTACCAGTGGTAGCTGGCCTTGGGGATGCGTCGCTGGGTGGCGTAGTCGACGTAGGTGATGCCAAAACGGCGATCGTAGCCGTAGGCCCACTCGAAGTTGTCCAAAAAGCTCCAGAGAAAATAGCCCATCAGCGGATAGCCCTCTTGCCCGGCCCGGTGGGCCGATCGCAGATGCTGTTGCAGGTATTGAATGCGGTCTAGATCGAGCACCTCCCCAGCCGGGGTGAGGACGTCCTGCGCCGCACAGCCGTTTTCGCTGATGAAGACGCGCAGCTCGGGGCGCTGGAGCGTATCGCTGATGTGGCGCACGCCCCAGTAGAGGCTGTCGGGCACCATGTGCAGCCAGGGCATGTGCAGGCGCGGGTAGCCCTGGGGAAAGGGCAGCATCTCAAACCCCTTGGCATTGTCGGCGGCCCGCACGTATAGTCCGGTGTAGATGTTAAAGCCGAGGGCATCTAGGGGCTGGTGAATAGTGGCCAGGTCGCCGGGCAGAATGTCGGGGGCCTGGTCACCCAGCTCGGCCAGCAATTGGGGGCTGTATGCGCCGGTTAGCGCCGGGTAGAGAATGCCGCCGTTGGTGCCTGCTAGGGGAAAAGCCGCCTGGGCCGCTGCGATATCGGCTGGGGTGTCGGTGAGGGGGACGGTAGCGAGGTAGTTGTCGACTAGGGCGACCTGGCAGGGCTGGGGCGAGGCGGCACGAATCGCCTGGCAGCCCAGGCCGTGGGCCAGCAGGGCGTGGTGGGAGGTCTGCCAAACCTGCTTAGCGGTTTTGACGATGGTGCCGGGGGCCATGGCGGGGGTCTGGCCGACGCCGTAGCCCAGGTGGGTAAAGCAGAAAATTTCGTTGAGGGTGATCCAGTGGGTGATGCGATCGCCTAACCGCTTCACCACCACCGCCACGTAGTCGGCAAAATCCTGGGCCATCTGGCGACTGCGCCACGAGCCGTATTCGTCTTCGAGCCCCTGGGGGCTATCCCAGTGGAACAGGGTGGCGTGGGGGGTAATGCCAAACTCCAGCAGGGTATCGACTAGATCGCTGTAGAAAGCCAAGCCAGCCTCATTCACCGCGCCGCGCCCCTCGGGGAGGATGCGGGGCCAGGAGAGGCTGAAGCGATAGTGGCGCACCCCCAGATCGGCCATCTGGGCGATATCGTCGCGGTAGCGGTGAAAGTGGTCGCAGGCAATGGCCCCGGTATCCCCATTCAATACCCGCCCTGGGGTCTGGCTAAACACATCCCACACGCTGGGGCCACGCAGATCAGCTGCCCCCTCGATCTGGTATGCCGAAGTGGCAACTCCCCACTGAAACCCCGGCGGAAAGGCGTAGACCATGGCATGTCCTCAAGGTTGTCGTCAAGGTTGTCGTCAAGGTTATCATCAGCAACGGTACTCACTTTAAAGGGCTAAACCGCTGCCACTGGCTGGGGGGCGGCAGGAGAAACTCGTAGGCCCCGGCGGCCTGGCCGGGGGCGGCGGTGAGTACAATATCGAACGACAGCGACAGGCGCAGATCGTCGGTGTGGTTGGGCGTCACCCCGTGGCGCTGCTTGGCGGGAAACACAATTAGCCGCCCTTCGGTGGGTAGATAGAGCGCCTGGTCTTGGTTGAAATAGTTCCAATTGGCGATGATATCGGTATTCTCGCTGCCGAGGCCGGGGCTGACCTCGTTGGGGCGGGCGTCGTCTAAAAAGGTGAGGCAGCCCGCCGCATCGGTGCCCGACTCGGGCACGGCGACGTAGTAGACGGCGCTGACGTGGGCGGTATTGTGGCAGTGGGCACCCACTTCTTGCTGGGGGCGCGACACCACTGGCCAGGCCCGCTGAATGTAGAGATCGACCTGGCTGAGGTCGAGGCCTAGCTCTTTGAGATAGGTGACGACATGGGTTTCGACCTGGGCCACCACCCAGGCAAAGCGGGGGTCGGTGTGCACCTGCTCAACGCCGTGGAGATCCCCTGTCCAGGCCATTTCGGGAAAGTTGCGGGGTTCACTGCCGCTGGCTTCGAGATCGAGAATGGCCTCGGTGAGGGCAGGTTTGTGCTCGGCGGCAGCGGGCAGATCGTCGTAGTAAACGGCGAGGGGAAACCAGGTATCGAGGGGCATATCGCAGGGGGGTTGGCGAGGGTGGGGGGAAGGCCGTAATTTAAGGAGTGATCTGGCCAGTATGGTTGCCAGGTATGGTGGTCGGGTGACGGTGGTGCAGTTTAGCTTAGCAGGGTAGAGGATGCCCACAACGGATTGGATTACAACCCGGCCCATTGCCCACCGGGGCCTACACCAGGGCACAGCGGTGCCAGAGAATTCGCTGGCGGCCTTTGGGGCGGCGATCGCCAATCACCACCCGATCGAGCTAGATGTGCAGCTGATGTCTGACGGGCATCTGGCGGTGTTTCACGACCGCGACTTGAAGCGACTGACGGGCCAAAAGGGCCGCATCGCCTACCAGACCCTCGGCAGCCTCAAGCAGTTTCGCCTCTATCACAGTGACCAGACGATTCCCTCTCTAGCCGAGGTGCTGGCCTACATCGATGGTCGAGTGCCGGTGCTAATTGAGATCAAAAACGAGAAAAAAGTTGGCCCGCCAGAACAGGCCCTGGTGAAGACGCTGGTGGGCTATGGAGGCGAGTTTGCGGTGCAGTCGTTTAACCCGCGATCGCTCCAGTGGTTTAAACGCTACGCGCCCGAGATTGTGCGAGGCCAGCTAGCCAGCAAGCCGCAGCAGTTTTTGCGCAGCAACCTGCTGCTGACCTGGGCCAGCACCCCCCACTTTATTTCTTACAACGTCAAGGCGCTGCCTAACCTGCCCACTACCCTAGCCCGGCAACGCTTTAACCTACCCCTGCTGGCCTGGACGGTGCGCAGCCAGGCCGACTGCGATCGCGCCATCCAGTACGCCGACAACTATATTTTTGATCCCTATTAGAGAACCTGGCCTAGAGCGGGCCGCCGCCCCGCCGCCCTCGTTCTCAGGGAAATTTAAGTTGTCGCTCATCTGCAGGTTGAGCCAGGTTGGGTAAATTATCGAATATTTCGCTATCCACAATCTCGCCATCCCAGCGGCCCAGGGCAATTTGATCTCACAGCCTCCGTCCATATCGATTGTCATCCCAACGCTGAATGAGGCCCAGAATTTGCCCAGGGTGCTGGCGACGACCCCCGTGGGGGTCGAGGTGGTGGTGGCCGACGGCGGCAGCACCGATCGCACCCGCGAGGTGGCGCGGGCCTGGGGGGCCCGAGTGATCGAGTCTACGCCGGGGCGATCGCACCAGCAAAACCAGGGGGCGGCGGTGGCGACTGGCTCCATTTTGCTGTTTTTGCACGCCGATACCCGCCTGCCCGAGGGCTTTGACGCGGCGATTCGCCAGACCCTGGCCCAGCCCGGTGTGGTGGCCGGGGCCTTTCGGCTCACGATCGATGGCCCTGGGCGGGGGCTGCGCTGGGTGGAATGGGGGGTCAATCTGCGATCGCGCCACCTGCAAATGCCCTACGGCGACCAGGCGATCTTTCTGCGGGCTGAGGTGTTTGACCAGCTGGGCGGCTTCCCTGACCTGCCGATGATGGAAGACTTTGAGCTGGTGCGGCGGCTGAGAAAGGTGGGGAGAGTTGCGATCGCACCCAGGGCGGTAGTCACGAGCGACCGTCGCTGGCGCAACCTCGGCATTTTGCGTACTACCCTGGCCAACCAGGTCATGGTGGTTGGCTATCTCTGCGGCATCGATCCGCCCAAGCTAGCCCGCTGGTACCGCCGCCTAGGCAAACCCCGCTAACTCACATTATTCATGACCTTTAGGCAATGCCCGTCATTCCCGTGGAAACGGGAATCTAGCCGAAGTAGCCCTCGTTCGAATGGATTCCCGTGGAAACGGGAATGACAGCCGTTCGCTGCCCTCCTTGTGAATAATCCAGGCTAAGCAGGTTGCCAATTTAAACCCTTTGAGCCTTACGCGAAAAGCTCTCGACCCTGGGGCCGAGAGCTTTTCAAATATAGGTGGTTCAGCTAGAAAGTGGGGTTCTGTATAGGAGGGGTCGAAATAGTAATGATCGAATTAGGCTTGCCCGGTTATGACTTACCCATGCACAAGATTGCCATAGCCAGCCCTAAAATCTGTAGAAAACCTCCAATAAATCTGAGACTTCATAGAAATTTTATAGAGGCGACGTATTGCTCTCTAAATGGCAACAAATTGGGTCAAGGCGCGTCTACGTTTTGATCGGGTTGACTCGGGCGCGGTGCAGCAGGCGATCGCCCTGGCGACAGCCCCCGTGGCTGACCCGCACCGGGTCGCCCGGCGCTAGGGCAGCCCCTGGGCTGGGCTGGTGAATCTGCGGGTCAAAGCTGACCTCCGCCCCCACGGTTTCGATCGCCGTCACCCCCCAGCGCTGCACCAGGGCTTCGACCGGGCGCACCAGAGGAATCAGCTTGTGGGCGGGCAGATCGGGTTTTTGCTGGGCGGCATAGACGGCGGTGGGCCACTGCACCAGCCAAGACTCTAGCTGGTCAATCGCCTCTTGCTGCACCTGCTGGCGCAGGGTTTCGGCCTGGGTGGCGATCTGGGTTTGAAGGCGATCGCACTCTTGCCGCAGCGCCTTGACCTGCTGGGCTGCCGTCGCCCTGGGCGGCAGATCTGAAGATGGCTGGCCAAAGGTCTCGACTAGTTGGCTCAGCGGCATCTCCAGGGTGTGGCTGAGGCGTTGCAGGGTCGAGAGGCGCAGCTGCCCCACCTGCCCCCGGCGCAGTCGATCGATGGCCGAACGCGGCACGCCGCTGGCCTGGCTGAGGGCTCGGTAGCTGGCAATGCCCAACCGGGTCATGTGCGATCGCAGCCGCTCACTGTAATTTACCGGGTGATCCACCGGGTCATGCTTGAGAGTTGCCATTGCCCTAGCCAAAGACTAAATGCCAAAGACTAAACTTACCCCTAAACTTTTTGTCCCTAAAAGGTTAGCTCCAGCTCTTCGCGGGGCCGATTCTGCAAATCTCTGAGGGCACCGTCCGACGTTGAGTCTTGGTCGCGCAGGCTGTCGCTGAGCGGGTTGGGGGGTGGGGCAGTCGGCGGGGCGGGCTGGGGGGCCGGGGCCGTCTGCCCACCCCTGGCCGGAGCCTCGCCCCCTGGGTTGACAATCACCGGCTGGTTGGGGCGGGGGTTAAAGGTCTCAAAGGTGACCGCCCGCACCAGGGGCGGGTTGCGACCATCGGTCACCCGCAGGGTCACCGTCGTTGTGCCCGAGGGGCTGAGGGGCATCGACAGCCTGCCCTGGAGGCCAACCGTGCCGGGGGAGGGCAGCAGCTCAACTCGGGCCGTAGACCCCCCTTCTACCCGCCAGGCCACCTCAAACCCCGGGATCGGCTGCCCTGGCTCCACCGGAATCGGTGGGTACTTGGGCGGGGCCTCGTTACCGTTGATCGTAAATGACGCAATCCGCACCGGACGCGGCTCAATGGCCACCATCTCGCTCTGCTTGGCGGCAGGCAGTTCGCCATCGCCTAAGTTAATCGGCACCGCCGTCAACTCAAACTGGTACTGGCCGACATCGATCATGCCGCTGGGCACCCCCTGGCAAATCAGGCGGTCTTGCAGTTGGCAGAAGGGTTGCAGCTCTTCGGGCAGGGCCACCTGGGTGGGGTTGTCGGGGTTGCGCAGGGTAAATCGCCGTCCGCCCAGGGTGCTGCCGTCGGGCCGCTTGACCACCAGCAGCAGATCTTGCAGGCTGGCGGGGTGGGTGACTATCCAGCTGACGCGAATGCCCGCTTCGGTGACGGCGGGGGCCATGGCGGGGCCGCTGGCCGATACCGTGGTGCCCGCTTCAGAATAGATCACCTGGTCGGGGGCCAGCTCTACCACCGTGGGCTGGGCTGGGCCAGCCAGGGTAACCAGGCTGCTGACAGCCTGGATCGGAGCCAGGTTAAGCCCTATGTCGGGCAGGAGGGTCAGCTCAAACCGGTATTGGCCGGGCTGGCGCAGGTCGAGGGGCACCTCGCGACAGGTGAGCAACCGGCCCGTTTGGTCGCAGTAGGGCAGCAGGTTGACCGGCAGGCCCTCAGATAGATCGTAGACTTCGGGGCCGTAGGCCAGGGTGCCATCGGGGGTGTAGCCGCGCAGCAGCATGGTCTGCACCTGGCGCGGGTGGCTCACCTGCCAACTCAGCTGGGGCGTTTCACCCTGGGTCAGGGCAAACTGGCTTTGCGACGGTGAAATGTCGAGCACGTGGGGATGGGGCGGGGTGCGCCAAAGGAACCACCACAGCAGCCCCCCCAGGCCACCTAAGGCCCCAACCCCAGCAGCAATCGCCAGTCGCCGCTGCCAGGGAGGACGGCGCGGCGGCGGCCCCGGCATTGGGGCCAGGGTGATCGCCGCCGCATTGGCCGCCGGTTCTACCGCTGGGTTGTCCTGGAGTTCTGGCTCGTTCCACTGTTCGATCTGAGACGCTGCCATAACCGTTTCCTGTCCTCACATTCCAGGGCAGCATAGCGACTTAGTTGCGCCCCTGCCAACTGGTCTCGCTCACCGATGCTAACAATCGATAC
>RECJ01000163.1 GCA_007694115.1 Leptolyngbya sp. DLM2.Bin27
GACTGGCCCAGTGGCATCGGGGTTGAGGATGCGGGCACTGTAGCGGGCGGTGGGGGCTTGGTTTTGCATAATCTTGTCAACCACTAGGACGTTAAAAAGCAATCTAACCTGCCTAAAGGTTGACTGTCAACCACTAGGATGTGTCTGGATGGGTAAAACTCTGAAACCATGAATGTATGGGAAAAGCAGGCAAAGCACTCAAGCAGGTTTTAGAGGATTACAGCATCAGCCAGTTTGCGCTGGCGGTGGCTATGGATGTGGAACGCAACAACGTCTACCGCTGGGTCAACGAAAAGCGTGATCCAACGGCTGAAACAGTTTTGGAAATTGTCAGGGCACTGAAAGCGCTTAATCCTGATGCGGCAAAAAAGTTTGGAGAGTTATATATAGAGAATGAATACTAGCTGGCTATCTTCCATTCAGTTCTATGCCAAGCTAAAGCATTCAAGTCAGGGAAGAATTCCTCATCGTGCGGCAAAAGTATTTCCTGATTGTGATATTCTTGAATGAATCTCAGGTCGGAGGGAGCATCTTCGTCAAGCCATCCTTGCTTAATTAAAATCCGGTAATCACTATTAATACTGAACCAGCCATGATCAAATGCCCAGTGATGATTTTTGCATAACGAAATCCCATTTGAATAGCTGTCATCTTTGAATTTTGCAAATGGTTTAATATGTGCGCCATCTACAATGTTGCTTTCGTCACCAGCAACAATCCTCAGCTGACAAAATGAACATCTATAGTTGTATAGATTGACTACATTTCTCCTAAAAGTTGTGTCACGAACGGCATCAAAAATAACATCTGATTGGGCTATGTCGAGATCGCTTGCTAGGGGTAGTTCATAATTCTTTTCTAATCCCGAGTATGTGAAACTCTTGAAGGGGTTGACACCCATCAATTTTTCGACTTTAGAGAGTTGGCTAGAAAACCAGGTCTCTACCAAAGCTGAAATCAATGCATTTCTAGAGATAGGTGATTGAAGATAATCGAATAATGCTTCATCGAGATAAGCATATTCAACATTTTCTCGAAGTAGTTTGATTCGGTTAAGTTTACTACCAGATTCAAGAACAACTTCTCTTCCTGATTTAGGGGACAAATGCCAAAAAGGATCGCTTGAGCGACTCATGAAGAAGAATGGCTGTGCCAGATCTGCTTGGTAATGCGAAGGACTCAATTGACTTCTATACTTTACAAATATTGATATTAGGGATGGTGTTAGATAAATTCTATTTTCCTGAATATAATTTCTTTCTATTAGCTCAAAAACAGTCAAAAGAAGCAAAGGTTGATAAGGTGTTACTCCCTTGTTGGTATTTACCCTCAAGGATTTAACTCGACGAATATAGTAATTCAGGTCTTTAGCCACTAGCCATGAAATCTCCTAAATAATGCCTTTTAGTTGCAGAGAAGCTTTGATTTTTTCTAGAGCAATCATGGGCTTCCTAAATTCTTGAGTCTTAGAAATTGTCACGATTTCATCTAGTCTGCCAGGAAACCACCAGCCAACCAGGACAGACAGTAGACTGTTTCTCGTTTCTTTAGTACACAAGAAATCAAATAAATCCTCGTCAAGGTACGCAAAGTTTACGGCTCGTTTTACTTCAGAAAGTGTTTTCAGCTTTACCTTTGAAGAAATCACTTTCTCATACCCTGAATTTGGCATTAGATGCCAGAATTTCCCACTTCGCATATGAAAATATGGGCTGGATATGTCAGGATTGTGAGACTCTGAACCTAGATAACTCCAATACTTTAAGAATCTCTGGTTTAAGAACTGTGTAAGGTAAATTTCATTTTCATTGATCTCTTGATTGCCGATCATTTCAATGATGGCAAGCAGCAAGATAGGTTTATGTGGCGCAACCCCATGCACACGATCTACCCGTATCGTCTGAAACTTCCGAGAATAGTAGTGGAGAGCCTTAAGTTTTTCGAGCGGCAAGGGCAAAAATAATACCGAAGGAACTAAAGGAATGATAAAACATCCAGGTCATCTAGATCAAAAGTTTTATCTAAAGACTTTACGAACAGCAGGATTTGCTTCGAGATGTCACCAACGCCGCCAAAATGGCTTTCCAGAAGCTCAAAGCCGCCGTTAGCATATTCTTCAAAGATGCGAGCTTTTTCTTGAACTTGCTCATCACCACTACTCAAAATATTTGGGTTTTTTGTTTCGGCAATAGCGATTAAATCCATAAGTCCACGATTCTTGAATTGATCTCTCGGTATTGGATCAGGATCTCGTCTTGATGCCTGCTCAAATGGCACACGATTTTTCTTGCTAAATCCGAATGCTGCCGCAAACGTTACAACATCTGCATAAGTCTGAAATGGCCCGGTCGATCCCTCCCCAGCCCTCAGCGCCTTCACCAGTTTCGCCTTATCCTTCGCAACCTTAATTCGTATATCTGCCATTTTTTTAAAGAGTAAAAAGAGAGTCTAGGTGAACACTAAGCATTCAATATTTCGACAAGCCTAGCAATTATCTGCCCTAGCTGGTCAGTCGTGATGCTGCCTACTTTGTAAAGCAAAACAGGGCGTCGCTTCGACTGAGACAAATCTGAAAACGGAAACGGTACCACCACCACATCGCCCTTTACAAAGTCGCGTTATTAACATCAAGACTATCTAACCTCCCTGGGTGTCATGGCCAAACAGCTCCAGCAGCCAGCGAGTGATGGTGGCATCATCCTCATGCTGCGATCGCTCCAGCGCCATCTCCAGCGTCGTCATCGCCAACCCCGGCAACACCCGAGACTCATCAACTTGCCCACTGCGGCGATCGGCAATCTCAAACGCAATCACCTGGGCCGCCTGCACATCCACCACCCAATATTCGGCGCTGCCCAACCGCTCATACAGCAGCCGCTTTTTGCCCAAGTCGTCATTTAGCGTGGTCGAGGCAATTTCTATCACCAGCTGAGGCGCACCGTGCGTCAACACATCAATCGGTCGATTGTCTCGCGGCGGCAGGTCAAACCCCTGGCCCACATAAAAAGCAATATCGGGCTGAGCATCTTGCAGACCCGTTTTGCGAAACGTGGTGTTGGTCAGCTCCACCATACGCAAGCCCTTTAGCGTGGCATACAGCACCACCAGCGTCGAAATAATTGAGTTTTCCCGTCCGTGTAGCGCACCCAGGGGCGACATTTCTACCCTCATCCAACCAGCATCAAAATAGCAGCGGGCATCCTGCGGCACCACAGACTCTAGCAGCGTCATATACTCTGCCCACGAGGCGGGTACCCATTCATCGGTAACGATGGGTTGTGGTACTGAGGCTGTGCCAACCATAGCGTTCCCCATTGTCATCAGCGGTTTTCCCCATTGTACTGACCCACACCTCAAGGGCAGACCCCCAGGTCTGCCCTTACCACCCATCCACCCCACTACCCCACCATCCTCACATCCCTTTAGCGCTCCACCCTCACCACCTCCGTCCAGGTAAACTCATTCGGGCTGCGCTTCACCAGCGGGTAGCCTCGCCCATAGCGCTCCATCTCCTCCAGCTCAGCATCCTCCTTCGCGGTGTAGTAGACCAGCACATACTCCGCCCCCACCGATGGCTCCATTTCCCGCTCCACCTCATTCAGCCACTGGGTCTTGCTCACCAGCACCACCAGCTGATCCGCCAGGGTCGTAATCGCCTCGGCAATGTTGCTGCGATTCCCCGAGTCCAAACTGCCAAAGGGCGAATCCATCACAATCGGAAAGCCGCCGCCATCTAGCCCAATCGTCGAGTGCTTTTTGCTCCAGTAGCGCACCCGCTCAATCACGCTGCCAATAAAGGCCAAACTGAGAATCTGGTTTTGCCCCGTCGAGGCCGCCACCGTCGCCTCGCCATCGAGGTTTGGGTCAATCAGCCGCAGCTCGTAGTTCTCCGTCAGCTTTGGCAGATAGGGCGTAAACGAAATCCGGCGAAAAATCTCCCGCACCTTTACCTCCAGCACCGCCCGAAACTTGAGATCGACCCGGTGCTTGACCTCATTTAGGCGGGCCACCGCATCTTGGGCCGCTTCGATCTGCCGCTTCACGCGGGCCTGTTCTTTATCTTTAGCTTTGTGGGCCTTGATTTGCTTATCGACCTCTGCGATCGCATCCTCTAGCCGCTTAATCTCATCCTTTAGCACCGCATCTTCCCGGTGGCGGGCGGTAATCGCCTGCTCGGTTTCCTCCAGCCGCCGCTCAATGCCCTGCACATTCACATCCTCATTGCCCTTGAGCTGGTCGCGAATACCGCTGATCTGGTCTTGCAGGCGGGCAATGCGCTGGCGCAGGTTTTCAATGCTGGCCTGCTCTTGGTCAATTTCGGCCCAAAACTCAGGGATCTGCCGCTCCAGGCTTTCCACCTCGCCGCTCATTTTGATCACGGCCTCTTCCACATCCTGCAAGCCCCCTTTCCCCAGCCAGGTCTCTACTTCCCGGCGGTTGGGGGTGCCAGCGGTGAGCTGAGCCCCGCAGATGCAGGCTTCTTGGTCAAGCAAATCCTGCACAAACTGGCGCTTAATGCCCGCAGGCAGCTCGCCCTTGCGCCGCAGGTCAGCCGCTAGCTCCTTAAATTGAGCAATCGTATCACCCAAAAACACCATATAGCCCCGCGATGAAATCGTGCGCCGCAGGCGGTCTTCGCTGCGGGCAAGCTGCTGCTCCAGATCTTCCATCTGGCCTTGCAGGGTGTCGCGCCGCTGCTGAATTTCTTTCACCTTGTCCAGGTCGCGCAGTTGGGCGCTGTACTTTTGCTTCAGATCTTCCTGGTTGAGCAAATCCTGCACGATTGCCTCGCGGCGGGTTTCTTTTTGAGCCTTTTCCTCTTCTAGTCCGGTTTTCTCAGACACCAGCCGCTTGGTTTCGGTGTCGCCAATGTCCCTCAGCTCTTTTTCGAGCTGCTTGCGGGCATAGTCGAGGTGGTTGATGCCCCGCTCCAGCATTTCCACGCTCAAGAGAGTTTTAATGGCGGTGGCCATATCCGCCCGGTTTTCGGTTTTGACAATCTGCTCAATCCGCTCCCCATCAAAGAAAAAGTAGCGGTGCAGGCTATTGGGCAGCACGCTACCAATGGCATCCTCAATGTCGTCTTTTTCTGGAATCAGCTTGCCGTTGATTTTAAGCTGCAATACGCTGGGTTCTTCCAGAATTTGTCCAGCAGAGTCCTTTTGGGCCACGCAGGAGCGCCGCGCCTGATATTCTTTGCCGTTGTGCTCAAACAGCACCTCGGCCCAACACTCCACCAGACTGCCCACGGGCACCTCTCCCAGAGCGCGGTTATTTACCAGCGGGCCAGGGGCAAAGGCGGGGCTGCGCTGGTCGTAGAGCACCCAGGTAAACCCATTTAGCAGCGTCGTCTTGCCCGCCCCATTGTTGCCGTGGATGACGGTGACGCTGCGACCGCTCTGATGGGCCAGATCCAGCATTACCTCCCCCCAGAACTGCCGAAAGTTGAACAGTTTCAGCGATAACAGCTTCATTTGACCTGTTCCTTAATGATTTTGAGCACGTCGGCTCGAATGCGGGGGCGATCGCTCGACAAATTCGCCTTCTCCAGCCGAATCACCTCCCGAATAATCCGCTCCACTTCCGGGGGAGCAGTGGTAATCGGTTCTTCGATGTCTTCCTGGCTGGGGTTGGTGGGGGTGGGCATTGGGATGGCGGGGTGATGGGATGGTGGGGTAGCGGGGTGGTGGTAGGGGAAGACCCATGTGTCTTCCCATGGGTCTGGTGGGGTGGGTCGGTGGGTGGCTGAGACCACCAGGGAATAGAATTCCCTGGCTCATCGCAAAGTCCTCTTAAGAGGACTGGGGAACCGGCCTGAGTCCACTTTAGTGGACTTGAGCTTTGAGCCGAGGGTTAAAACCCACGGCTCACCGGGGTATCGCGCCCACATCCACCGTGGGTTTTAACCCTCGGCTCACCGGGGTATCGAGCTGTGGCCATCATGGAGGGTGGCTGAGACCACCAGGGAATAGAATTCCCTGGCTCATCGCAAAAGTCCACTAAAGAGGACTGGGGAACCGGCCTGAGTCCACTTTAGTGGACTTGAGCTTTGAGCCGTGGGTTTTAACCCTCGGCTCACCAGGGTATCGCGCCCACATCCACCGTGGGTTTTAACCCTCGGCTCATCAGGGTATCGCGCCCACCATGATCACAAATCCAACAAGTCATACCGTTCTTGCAGGGGATACAGAATTTTACGCGCTTCCCCAGCATTCAGGGCCAGATCGGCAAATTCCACAAATCGGGCCAGCTCACCGCGCAGCACTCGCCGCTCTATCTGCCAATATTCCCCGCCCAGATCCGGCGGCACCACCAGCATGTCAAACAGTTCGGCCTGGTTTTTGCCCGGCGATCGCCGCAAAATCCGCCCCCGCCGCTGGATAAACTGGCGCGGGTTGCTGCTGCTGGCCAAAATCACAGCGGTGCGAATGGCTGGGATATCCACCCCTTCATCCAGGCAGCGAATCGCCACCAGCCCCTTGATGTGCCCTTTCTCAAAGGCGTAGCGCAGGTCATCCCGCTCGCCTAGGGTGGTCTCGGCAATGTAGGGCTCGACCTTGTAGCCCAGGCGGTAGTTGAGCAGTTCCGTCACCGCTTCGAGCTGGCGGCGGCTTTCCTCGGTGGTTTCGTCTTCTACTGAGCCATCGCCACAGTAAAACAGCGTGTGGTCGGTGTTGAGCCGGTTGGCCATCAACGCTCTCAACTGGGTGAGCTTGTTCTCAGCGGTGCAAATCAGCCTGGCCCGCTCAAACAGCAGTCGCTCCAGGGCGGTGTTGTCGTCCCTGCCGCCAATGCCCATGGCCCGCCCAATGGCGACCGTCAGCTCGGCGTAGCGCTCCACCTCGCCCGGAGTCAGCTCGATCAGAATTGGGGTGTAGGTATACTGCACCAGCGCCCCCGTCTCAATCGCGTCCCGCAGGGTAAATTCTGGCTCTAGCACTGGCCCAAAATAGTCAAAAATGCGCTCTGTGCCCGCCTCATCAAAGTAACGCTCTGGGGTCGCCGACAGGGCCAGCCGCAGCTTGATCGCTGCCGGTAGGCAACTCGCCAGGTTTTCGGCCCCCAGGTTGTGGGCTTCATCACCAATGATCATCGCCAGCTGGGGCAGAAACGCCAGCTGAGATTGCAACGAGTCTTGCCGCAGGGTGGCATTGGTGGTGATGACGGTGATGAAAGGCTGCCGTTCGCCGATTACCCTCAACAGCTGCGCTTGCAGATCGCTCTGCCAGGTGTGGGCGCGATCAAATGCCAGCACGGGGTCAAGGTTAAATTTGCGGCATTCCTCGGCCCACTGGGTGACCAGGTGGCGATAGGGGCAGACAATCAGCAAAAGTTTCAGGGGTTTATTTTGGGCCTGGCACTTTTGGTAGAGTGCGGCTGCGATCGCCAGCGCCGTAATCGTCTTGCCGCTGCCCGTCGCCATCTTCAGCGTGCCACGCCCTTTATTGGCAAACCAGTGGTTGATCGCCTGTTGCTGATAGTCTCTCAGCACTAGCGAGTCAGGCGCGATCGGCACGCCAGGAATAAGGTGGTATTGCTCAGTCGGATTGGCCACTTGAATAGCGCCCTCAACTTCCTGGGCAAAATCAGGCGGATGATCGGGGCACTTTTCCAATAGTTTTCGTCGAGCCGCTTCAGGAAACTCCAGCACCTCCAGCTCGGGGGTGCGATTTTGCCACAGCTCCTCAAAATTCTCTAGCTTCTCGGCAATGCGATCGTCATCTCCGGGCTGCCAAGACCGAAAGACATCAATACATTCAAAGTTGCATCGATAGGCTCGCGCACTCTCATTAGCTGAGCCAGCAAAAGCGACTCGGCTACCCTCAGCATCCGTAAAAATCCCCAGCTTTTCGTGATAAATGCCGTAGTTTTGGAGATTCTTCACTACGGCAATTTTGATCTCAAGCAAACCATGGGCCAAAAGCCAAGATAGACAAGCGATGCGGTTACCTACGACACCCTCAAAATCTTGGTTTAGCTCCCTCGTTAGGGCTACGGTAATTACATCTTCTCTCTGGCGCAGCCCCAACTGAATTGCCTCAATATCCTCTGGCGATAGGTGGGGGGAAGCGACTAACCGCATTCGACCACCGCCATGAACAAACTCAGTCAGCCCCTGGGCTGCCAAAGACAGCGAGCTACTGGAGAAAAAACCTACTGCTCTGTCATAGGTAGCTGACTGCTTCAGGCAAGGTACATAAAAATCCTTCAGCAAGTTCTGGCGATTGCTGCGGTACTGGTTTCTAAAAGACAGGCTTTGCAGGGTCACGCAGATTTCAGGATCATGCAAATTTCATCGCAGTGTAACTAAGCCAATTTACTCAACGCGGCCAATGCAGAGCATTGCTTAGATATCTTTACAGATATTTAAGTATGCCAGCCTGAGAATCTTAGTTTTTTTGTACTATACCACTACCGAAGTAGACCTGATTACAAGTCCGAATCACACGACCCCGATTGGCAATTGGCCAACCTGTAGGGTCGCACCGCTGTGCGCCCTGCTAAATCGGGGGTAGCCCATCAAGATTTTAGGCCTAGGGGAATTTCTCTGAGGCTAACGGCAAAAGCGGCAACCTCTAGGCCATGATGAGTCAGGTAGCGATTTACTCAACCCCCATGACCCCTCCCCTTCAAGTGCTAGTGACCGGTGCCACCGGTCGCACCGGCGCATTAGTCGTCCAAAAACTTCAGCAGCATCCCGACCAATTCACCGTCAGAAGCTTTGCCCGCTCCGAGCAAAAAGCCAACGACCTCTTCGGCACCACAGCCAACCTCTACCTTGGCGACATTGCCAACCCAGCCGATCTACAACCAGCCCTAGAAAACTGTGATGCCCTGGTCATTCTCACCAGCGCCATCCCCCAGATGAAAGCCCCGCCCGAACCAGGCCAACGGCCAGAATTTATCTACCCCGAAGGCGGCACCCCAGAGCAGATCGACTACCAGGGCCAGCTCAACCAAATTGAAGCAGCCAAAACCGCTGGGGTAAAGCACATCGTGCTCGTCGGTTCCATGGGCGGCACCAACGAGCAACACCCCCTCAACCGCATGGCCAACGGCAACATCTTGATCTGGAAGCGCCAGGCCGAAGCCTACCTGATTGACTCGGGCATCGACTACACCATCATCCGTGCCGGTGGCTTGCAAGACCAGCCGGGGGGCCAGCGCGAGCTCATCGTCGGCAAAGACGACACCATGCTGGCTCAGCCCCCCGACGGCATTCCCACCTCGATCCCTCGCGCTGATGTCGCCGAGGTGGTAGTGCAGGCGCTGCTTGCACCTAGCGCCCGCAACAAAGCCTTCGACGTGATTTCTAAGCCAGAGGGCACCCCTCAAGCTGTGGTCACCACAGATTTTGAGGCCTTGTTTGAGCAAACCACCCCAGGGCTATAGCCCAGCCGCCGCCCCAGGCCCCAAACTTGAGCCACCCACAGCAACGGCGAGGGCCACACCATAAGGGCTGCCCTCGCCGTCTACCGGGGGTGCTCAGAGCTAAATCTAGCGGTTTACCGTCAAAGGCGACACCCGGATTCGAACCGGGGGTGGAGGTTTTGCAGACCTCTGCCTTACCACTTGGCCATGTCGCCACCTTTTCAGTTCACCAGTATAGCAAACCCCAGGGCACGGTTTCGCACTTTAACCACCTCGCAGCTTAAACCGCTTCAGCCGCAGCGCATTAGTCACCACCGACACCGAGCTAAAGGCCATCGCCGCCCCCGCCACAATCGGGTTCAGCAGCAGCCCAAAGGTGGGGTACAGCACCCCCGCCGCCACCGGAATGCCAATGGTGTTGTAGATAAAGGCAAAAAACAGGTTTTGGCGAATGTTGGCCATAGTCGCCCGGCTGAGCTGAATCGCCGCCACAATGCCATTGAGATCGCCCGACACCAGCGTAATATCGCTGGCGGCCATGGCAATGTCGGTGCCCGTGCCAATGGCAATGCCCACATCGGCCTGGGCCAGGGCCGGGGCATCGTTAATGCCGTCGCCCACCATGGCCACAAACTGGCCCTGGCGCTGCAGGGCGCTGATCTCTTCGGCCTTGCGGTCGGGGCGCACCCCGGCAATCACCTTTTCAATGCCGACTTGATCGGCGATCGCCCGCCCCGTCTGCGGGTTATCTCCGGTCAGCATGATCACCTCTAGGCCCATGCGCTGGAGCCGCTGCACCGCCGCCGCCGAGGCAGGTTTGAGGGCATCGGCGATGCCAAAAATCGCTACCACCTCACCATCTGCCGCCATCCAGGCGGTAGTTTTAGCCGCCTGCTCCCAGGCTTGGGCGGTTGCGGCCAACGGGGACAGGTCAATCCCCTGCTCCCCCAGCCACTGCCCCGTCCCCACCTGAACCTGGCGACCGGCAACCCGGCCCTCCACCCCAGCGCCCACCACCGCCTGAAATTTATCCACGGTCGTCGCATCAATCTCCTTGGCCGCTATGCCCTGGGCCTGGGCATAGGCCACAACTGACTCCGCCAGGGGGTGTTCAGAATATTGCTCTAGGGCCGCCGCCAGCCGTAGCCAATCTAGCTCCGTCGCCGTGCCGTGGACGGTGCGGTAGTCGATCACCATGGGCTTGCCTTCGGTCAGCGTCCCGGTTTTATCGAGCACCAGGGTTTGAATTTTGTGGGCCAGCTCTAGGCTCTCAGCATCTTTGATCAAAATGCCGTGCTCGGCCCCCTTGCCCGTGCCCACCATGATCGAGGTCGGCGTCGCCAGCCCCAGGGCGCAGGGGCAGGCAATAATCAGCACGCTGATGGTGGTAAACATCGCCAGCACTAGATTGCCCGTGATCGCAAACCAGAGCACAAAGGTCAGCAGCGCCACCGCCATCACCACTGGCACAAACCAGCCCGTAACCTGATCGGCCAGCTTTTGAATCGGGGCCTTAGACCCCTGGGCCTGGCGCACCAGCTGCACAATCTGGGCTAGCACCGTGTCGCGCCCCACCCGATCGGCGCGAAAGGTAAACTGTCCGGTCTTATTCAGCGTCGCCCCCACCACCTCGTCGCCGGGGCGCTTGGTGACGGGCAGCGGTTCCCCCGTAATCATCGACTCATCCACCGCCGACTCCCCGGTCAGCACCTGGCCATCCACCGGAATTTTTTCGCCGGGGCGCACCACCACCGTATCCCCCACCAGCACCTGCTCTAGGGGAATATCTTGGGTGGTGCCGTCGCGCACCACCCGCGCGGTTTTGACCTGAAGCCCAATCAGCTTGCGAATCGCCTCAGAGGTTTGGCCCCGCGCCCGGCTCTCCAGCAGCCGCCCCAGCATCACCAGGGTGATCACCACCGCTGCCACTTCGTAGTACACGTCGGGCTCTAGGCCCTGAGCCGTTAATAACCCTGGCCAGATGGTGACCACTAGGGAGTAGAGAAACGCCGCCCCGGTGCCCATCGCCACCAAAGTATTCATATCGGCCCGACGGTGGCGCAGCCCCTGCCACGCCCCGACAAAAAACGACTGCCCGCACCAGACCATCACCGGCACCGTCAGCACCAGCTGCAACCAGGGGTTGTGCAAAATATGCGGAATGGCGGCAATATCTCGCCCCAGCATCATCGGCGTATGGCCAATCACCAGCAGGGTGCTGCACACCATCCCCAGGGCCACCCGGTAGGTCAGCTGCCGCTGGTGCCGCTGCCGCTGGTGTACCTCAGCATCCACCTGGTCGTCCATGGCGACATCGTCGTCTAGGGGCGTGGCCCCGTAGCCAGCGGCGATTACGGCCTGTTGCAGGGCCGCCACATCGGTCTGGCCTGGGTCATAGTGCACCGTGGCCTGCTCGGCGGCAAAGTTGACCTTGGCCACCTCCACCCCAGCCACAGCTTGCAGCGATTTCTCGACTGCCCCAGCGCAGGCGGCACAGCTCATGCCCGTCAGCTGCAATTGCTGAGTAGCGGCGGCAGTGGCGGAAGATTTGACAGCCATGGCAACTCATCGGTAATGACTATTCCAGACTAATCCCTACAGCCTACTGTAGAGTCAAGGGGCCAGTGTGGGGCTGCCGAAATCGGTAGATGTCGCCCAGGGCCGTCACCCAGCCCTGCACCAGGGAGGCGATCAGCTGATCGCCCTTGTCGGCTGTCGCGACGGTGGGGTCGCCCAGCACGCCGCTGGCGCTGAGATCCTGAGTCACCCAGGCAAAGGGCAACGCCCCTTCCATAGTTAGCCAGCTGTCGTTGGGCAGCCGCTGGGGAAACTCGGTCTGGGCCAGATCCATCCGCACCTGGTCGGGCAAAATCGACAGCATCAGGCTGGTTTCGGCATCGCCTGCGTGAATGCCTAGCTCCAGCTCCTTAGGGGTGAGCAGATCGCCTGCGCAGTTGGGCACCGCCCAGACAAACAGCGGAAACACCATCAAATCGCTGTGGGCCAGGTGCAAGTCGCGGGCCGCAATCTCTAGCACCTGGGGCTGACCGCCGTGGGCATTGAGCAGCACCAGCTTGCGAAACCCGGCCCGGTAAACGCTCTCGGCCACATCGTGAATCACCCGCAGCAGGGTGTCGGCGGAGAGGGTAATGGTGCCCGGAAAGTGCCAGTGCTCGTTTGACTTGCCGTAGTAGAGGGGCGGCAAACTGTAGGCCGGAATCGCCGGATCGAGCTGTTCTAGGGCCTGCCCCAGCACGGTGGTGCAAATGGTGCTGTCGACCGACAGGGGCAGGTGGGGGCCATGCTGCTCGATCGCCCCCATGGGCTGCACAATCACGGTGTTTTCGCGATCGCACATCGCTTCAATCTCAGTCCAGGTCAGGTAGGGAAAATAGCGGTGGGAAGGGATGGGGTAGTGCATAGGTGGGCTTGGGTAGGTGGGTGGATGGGTAGGCGGGTGGATGGGTGGGTAGGGGCAGACCCAGGTGTCTGCCCTGATGTAGAGAGGTGGATGGGTGGGTGGTTTTGCTACGGATTCTTAACAGAAATAGCCTTGACAGTTAGGGGATAAACAGTAACAATGTATACAGAAACCAATCGTTCATCTCTCTCACAAGAGACGGAAGTAGAGCAGTCGCTCGAAGGAACGCGCCTCTGTTTACACACCTTCACTCATTAAGGAGAGGCGAAAGATGTCCTTGAAGTATCGTGGCGTTGATTACGAACCCGCTACCACCCAGGTAGCTGTTTCTGAAGAAGTCATTGGCCGTTACCGTGGCGCTGTAGCTACCCGCCACCTAGCCGATCAGGCTCAGGCCAACCATCCCCAAGGTCTCAAATACCGTGGGGCGGTAGTTCGCTAGATTAAGTTTGCCCGGTTAGGCTCAGCAACAGCTCTGGTTAGCCAGAGCTGTTGTCTGGTTTTAGGTTGGGCAGGAGATTCCTGAATTGTCATTTTCATTTTGATTGATATGAAGAGCACCCCTGCGGGGGTGCTTTTTTGTGCGATACGCTTAGTATCTATAAATCTATAACAGCATCTATAGACCTATAACAGCAGACCTATAACAGCCAGATCCACACCAGATCTATAACAGCCAAAATCCGTCGCTACGAGTAGAGCAAACGTTGGTTATTGGGGTCTACATACTGGGATTAGTTACCGGGGCGTTGCTGCTGCTTTGGCAACAGCGCCGACAGCGCCGACGTGAGCAACGGCTGATCACTACCCTCAAGGCCGACGATTGGTCTGCGGCCCTAGGGCAGGTTGAGCAGCTGGTGCAGACCCATCCCCAGCAGCAGCAGCAGCTGCGATCGCTGGGCACCAGCTGCGACACCCTAGAGCATATTTTGCAGAGTGCTCCCATCGGCTACCTGCAAGTTGACGAAGAAAATCAGCTGCTGTGGTGCAATGCCCAGGCCAACCAGCTGCTCAACATGAATCAGCCCCTGACGGGGTCAGTGCAGCGGCGACGGCTGCTGCTTGAGGTGGCCCGATCCTACGAACTCGATGCGCTGATTGAAGAGGCCCGCGAGCGCCAGGTCTGCTGTCAGCAAGAATGGATGCTCTACCAAATTTCCCCTGACCCGCTCCACCCCAAAGAAGAGCCCACCTATCCCCTGCGGGGCTACGCCATTCCCCTCGACCAGGGCGAAGTGGGGGTGTTTCTCGAAAACCGTCAGGAGGCGGCCCGGCTGGTGCAGCAGCGCGATCGCTGGACCTCCGATGTGGCCCACGAACTCAAAACCCCCCTGACCTCGATTCGTCTGGTGGCCGAAACGCTTCAGCCCCGAGTCGACGAGGCTCAGCGGCGCTGGCTCGACCGTCTGATCAACGAAACCATTCGCCTCAGCAATCTAGTCGAAGACCTGCTCAACCTCAGTCGCCTCCAGGGCGATCAGTTTCAGGGGCTAAACCTCAAACCCGTCGATCTACCTCAAATGGTGCAGCGGGCCTGGGTCAGTCTAGAACCCCTGGCCCAGGTCAAAGGGCTAGAGCTGGCCTACACAGGTCCGTCCCAGTGTTTGGTCAATGTCGATGAGCCGCTGTTTCATCGCGTGCTGCTCAACCTGTTCGACAACGCCATTAAGCACAGCCCCCAGGGAGCCACGATCTACGCCCGCCTCAACCAGCCCGATGCCTTACCGACCACCGCCGATGGCGACAGCGATCGCCCCCGCCTCACCCTGGAGGTGATTGACACCGGGCCGGGCTTTAGCCCCAAAGATGTGCCCTATATTTTTGATCGGTTTTACCGGGCCGACCCGTCTCGCACTCGCAGCAACTCAGCCGCCAATTTGGCCCCCGCCGACACCGGCTTGACCCCGACCGTCAGCCGTGGATCTGGTCTGGGGCTAGCCATTGTCAGCCAGATCGTTGAGGCCCATAGCGGCACCATTACCGCCGCCAACCATCCCCACCTGGGCGGCGCTTGGCTCCAGCTGCATCTACCGGCCACCGCCCAAATCGACCATCCTGAGGGGGCGATCGCGGTCTAACACCAGCGGATTTAGCCTTCGTTCACATCATTGTTTTTTCAGGCCCGGCCCTCATACTCCTGAGGGTTTATACTCAGCCCCCCTCAATTGCTGCCATACTGGGTAAGCGAGTCGGCCCCAACCCGGCAGACTCCTGATCGCAACTGGCACCAGATATGGCAGAGCGCCTTCAAAAAATTCTTTCCCAGTATGGGGTTGCTTCTCGGCGGCAGGCCGAGCAGCTGATTACTGCTGGGCAGGTACAGGTGAATGGAGCCGTCGCCCACCTGGGCCAGCGAGCTGATCCAGAGTGCGATCGCATCGAAGTCAACCATCAGCCCCTCCAGGCGCGCCACCGTCCCACCCAGCACTACCTCCTCCTCCACAAACCCCTGGGCATGGTATCTACCTGTGCCGACCCCGAGGGCCGCCCGACGGTGCTCAGCACCCTGCCCCCCGAGCTACACACCGTCGGCATCCACCCCGTCGGCAGGCTTGACGCCTACAGCACCGGAGCGCTGCTGCTCACCAACGACGGCGACTTTACCTTTCGGCTCACCCACCCCCGTCACGATGTTCCCAAAACCTATCGAGTGCGTCTGGAGGGGCCAGTTTCACCCGCCACCCTAGAGACCTGGCGGCAGGGCATCTGGCTCGACCAGCGGCCCACCCGCCCCGCTCGCGTCACAGTGATCGCCGCTAGCCCCAGCCACACCCAGCTTGAGGTCGTGCTCCAAGAAGGCCGCAACCGACAAATCCGTCGAGTTGCCCAGGCCCTGGGGCATCGGGTGCTAGACTTACACCGGGTTGCTGTTGGTTCGATTTCCCTGGGCGACCTCAGCGTAGGGGCTTACAGGGCTTTATCAGCCACCGAAATTGAGGCATTATTAGCTGAGTCATCGGTCGCATCCACTGCCTCGGCTGGTCTGTCTCAGCCATCAGCCAGCCATTCATCGTCTTAAGCCACATTCTCCCTGTATGAAGACAAAAGAGTTGGTCAATCCCAATGCTCTCTACCGAGAGCAGCTCTCAGAACTGGGCAGTTTGCTCCAAGCCGCTCGCCAGCAGCAGGGGCAAACCCTGGACGTAATGGCGGCTAAGACGTTAATTCGGCCCACCCTGCTGACAGCCATCGAGCAGGGCGACCTCGACAGCCTCCCCGAACCCGTTTACATTCGGGGGCTGATTCGCCGCTACGGCGACGCCCTCAAGCTCGACGGCGAAACCCTCGCCAGCCAATTTTTCACCCCGCCCAGCATTCAGCGCCGCTCTTGGCAAGACTCACCCGCCGCCCAGCTGCGGCCCCTCCACCTCTACGGAGCCTACTTTGTGCTGCTGATTGCCGCCATCAGCGGGCTGTCCTATGTGCTGCGCCAAACCGCTCCAGAGGCCACCATGCTGCCGCCCCTAGCGCCGATTAGCGAAAGCGAGCTGGAGACCGACAAGGCCAATGCTGTCAGCGACGACGACACCAGTGCTGCCGATCCCCCAGCCGCCGCCGATCCCCAGGCCCCGATCAAGGTCAGAATGACCCTGACTAGCCAGTCTTGGCTCCGCATCACCTCCGACGGCGAGACTGAGTTTGAGGGCATTCTTCAGGCCGGCGACAGTCGTCTCTGGCTAGCCGATCAGGCTCTAACCATTCGAGCCGGCAACGCCGGTGGGGTGATGGTCAGCTACAACGACAGCCAGGCCCAAGCCCTAGGCCAGCCCGGCACGGTGCGCGAAGTCACCTACTCTTCCAGCGAAGCCATTAGCCTCGCCCAGTAGACCATCGCTAGATCTCCAGCAATCAGTCAACTGCCGCGTCTTAAAACTACCCCGGCCTGAGGTTCCCACTCACTGGGGGCATCGGGCCGGGGTAATGGTTTGATACCGAATCCTGCTTGGCTACCCCCGATACCCCTGGGCGAACCACCGTTCGCCCCTACAGGTTGGCCGATAGGCAATTGGGGGTAGGGAATTCGGCTTTGGTATGATTCCCGACGTCGCACTCCAATGCCAGCTAGGGTCATCCCAGATCAAAATCGCCTCACCCCGATGCCAAACAGGCGGCTGGCGTAGGGGTTAGCGATGTTGGCCCAGCCCCACCGGGGCTAGTAGTTGCAGAGTTGCAGACAGAAATCGCTCCCCTATTCCCACAAAGCCTAGTCCCTGGAATACAGAGCATCCCCTTGCTGCCTTCTGCCTTCACACTTTTGCCTTGCTGTACTAGCCCAGGCAGATTCAGGCAGATTTAGGTTTAGGCCAATCCCCGCCAGGCTATTTTTTCTTGACCGGGGTAGTTAAGCTGGGGCTAGGGGGAAGACCAGCGGTTAACTCCCCCTCATCCATCTGCTGCATGTCCAGAATAAACGGGATATTGCCGCCCTGGCCCATCACCAGTACGCGGGGCACCTGAGCCCCGCCGTCTTTCCAAGCCTCGATCGCTTCTTTTTGCAGCACCAGCTGACCACCCTGGGCCTTGAGGGTTTCGGCAATTAGCCGCTGGGCTTCGGCCCGTCCCTTGGCGCGGTTGATCTCGGCCTGGGCCTCTTGCTCGGCCTCCTGGGCAATGTAGACCGCTCGGCGGGCACGCTGCTCAGCAATTTGCTTGTCTTCTACGGCCTTGGCAAAATCGGTCGAGAAGTTCAAATCGACCACGCTGGTGTCGAGCACCAAAATGCCGTACTTCGCCAGGCGGGTGGTGAGGGCGTCGTCAAAGTCTTGCTTTAGCTCAGCCCGCTGGGTAATCGCCTCTTCCACGGTGCGGCGGGCGGCGGCAATCTTAAATGATTCTTGAGTTTGGGGAGCAACAATTTTAGACACCAGGTTTTCGAGGGTGCCCTGGGTGCGGCGAATATTCACCACCTCGGTGGGGTCAAGGCGAAAGTTGATCGCAAAACGGCCCGAGAGATCTTGCAGGTCTTTGGTAGAGCTTTGGGCCGGCACCTCAAATTTCTGCACCGTGACGTCGTACACATCTACGTTAGAGACCAGGGGCGGCTTCCAGTGAATGCCCTCGAGCAGAGCCCCATCCTGGGATTTGCCGAGAACGCTCAACACCCCGGCCTGACCGGGGTTGACGATTACAAAACTGCTGGTCACCAGGGCCAGGGCCACGATGGCGATAAAACTGAGCACCACGGGTGGCCAGTTGAGAGACGAAGATTTCAACAGAAAGTCCTGATTGAACTGCTCCTTTAAGGTATCGGCTATTGGGCCAGGGCGGGGGGTTCTTCAACAAGGCTTTTGATCTAGGCCCCATCGGCTTTACTCAGGCAGGCCAGTCACCTGACCTGACCCGGCCACCACTTCGCCCACGGGGTAGGCCGCCACCTGATGCTGGGCCAGCCAGCCCAGCGCCTGTTCGACCTCGGCGGGGGGCACCACCAGGGCAAACCCCAGGCCCATATTGAAGGTGTGATAGAGATCGACCTCGGGCACCTGCCCAGCCTCGGCCAGCCAGCCAAACAGCGGCGGCACTGGCCAGCTGCCTACAGTTAAGTGAATACTCTGCCCTGGCCCCAGACAGCGGGGCAGGTTTTCGGGCAGGCCACCACCGGTAATGTGGGCCATAGCGTGGATGGTCAACCCCGCTCGCCGAGCCTTGAGCACCGGGTCTACGTAGATCTGGGTGGGGGTGAGCAGTAGCTCCCCGAGGCTCAGATCGCCCAGGGCGGGCACCGACTGATCCCAGCGGTAGCCAGTTCCCCCCTCGGGGCGCTGGCCCTCGGCCACCACCTTGCGCACCAGGCTAAAGCCGTTGCTGTGCAGGCCGCTGCTGGCCAGGCCAATGACGCGATCGCCCACCTGCACCTGGCTGCCGTCTAAAATTTGCGATTTTTCGACTACCCCCACGCAAAACCCGGCCAGGTCATACTCGCCAGGGCCATAAAACCCGGGCATCTCAGCGGTTTCGCCCCCCAGCAGGGCGCAGCCCGCCTGACGGCACCCGGCCACAATGCCCTCGACTACATCGGCCAGGGCGGCGGGCTCTAGCTTGCCGGTGGCCAAATAGTCGAGAAAAAACAGCGGCTCGGCCCCGCTGGTGAGAATGTCGTTGACGCACATGGCCACCAGGTCAATGCCAACGGTGCTGTGGCGCTGGGTGATCTGGGCGATTTTGAGTTTGGTGCCCACCCCGTCGGTGCCCGACACCAACACTGGTTCGCGGTAGCCCGTGGGCAGTTCGCAGAGGCCGCTAAACCCCCCCAAGCCGCCCAGCACCTCAGGGCGGCGCGTGCTTTCTACCATGGTACGAATGCGCTGTACAAAGCTGCGTCCCGCCTCTACATCTACACCGGCATCCCGATAGTCCATGGGGGTCAATCCTTACGTGTGGCCAGTCTCTTACCTTAGAAACAGGGGTCATCTTCGTCAATGGGCGGTTGACGGTAGAAACAATAATAAAGAGGTGTTTAGGCGGGGTTGGCAGGACTATGACAGCACGGGCGGGGATTTACGGTAGCGGTGTACGATTTACGGCTGACCAAAGGGCGGACACCCCATACCGTGAACCGTCCCCACCGCCTTGGCCCGGTCGTCTGCCAAACCACCCTATTGGATCCAGATTTAGTCCTAAAGCAGTAGGTGTTTGCGGGTTTAGGGGTGCGATCGCACCCCCGACCTCCCCCCATCGGCCTCAATTTTGTGCGCCAGAGAAATAGCTTAGGTTCCCGGATTTTCATCTTTTACTGACAAAAAGCCGTCAATCTGACCCATGGACTGATTGTTTTTACATAACTCAGTCGCGTCAACCCATAACAAATTCGAAAGTCAATGCCGCTCCTGCCAACCTCTAAAAGCCCAGTCACCACAGAAGCTTGGGCCATTTCTGTGTGAGCAGCTACCTTTCTATTTGGCGGCGGAGAGCGATGACCACCGAATCTCCCCGGATTCGCAACCCTGTCTCAACGTGCTAGGTTACATTTCGACAAAAACCGAAGACCAATCTGTAACGGGTAAGAGACGTAAGGCAATTCCTGTGTTGTCTGTTCTGCTTCTCCACTGAAGTCAGAATCTGTCTCCTGCTCTTCCTGTTGAATTCTTTTGGTGTACATGAAAAATTCCGTGTTGGGCGGGCTGACGGTTGCCGTCGCCATGTCCGTTTTTGGAGCGCCATTACCGAGTCAAGCCCAGGAAACAAGCGACAGCAGCCTTTCCCTGGATACCGAGGCCGAACACCATGCCGAAGCCCAAACCCTAACTCCACCGACTGATCCAGGTCTACTGACCCACGCTGACCCTTCGAGCCTTAAGTCCGCAACGCCTGATTCAGACCCAGTTACTCAATCTTCTGACAATAGTCCAGCTGACGACATCCAAACTGCTGCGCCACCGGCTGACGAGACTCAGATCGCCCTCGACCTCGCCACAGTCCACCCCCACGCCTTAGATGCCCGGCAGGCCGCTACCGTCTACATCCGGTCGATTCCGGTTTTGACCCTAGTGGGTGACGAGCTAGAGACCCTGAGTGCCGGCAGCAGCCCAGCCGCCGGATCGCCTGACCATGAGGCTCCGCTCCAGCGGGCCAACGAGATTTTGGCCCACTTGCAAGATCTGGCGACCGACGGCGATGTTGCCGATATCGAAGCCCGCTGGAATAGCGATGACGAAACCTTCGTGGTGGCCTGGGGGGACGAGGCGGTCTTTACCCTCGACGACCAGACTATGCTGCCCGACACCACCGATAACGCCGGTGAAGACGCGCTGCAAATTGCCAATCGGCTGCGCCGTCTGCTGGGCAATGCCCCACCCCAGGCTCGCATTGAAGGGCTGCCTCAGCCCCCCGCCCCCGAACGCCGAGTCAGCATTGTTTCGTCGACCCTGAGCGGAATGGCCTCTTGGTACGGCCCTGGCTTTCACGGGCGGCGTAGCGCCAGCGGTGAAGTGTTTAATCAAAACGCCCTCACCGCAGCTCACCGCACCCTGCCCTTTGGCACTCATGTACGGGTGACCAACCTGGCCAACGGCCAATCGGTGGTGGTGCGCATCAACGACCGAGGCCCTTTCAGCCAAGGTCGGGTGATCGACCTATCGGCGGCGGCAGCTGCCCAAATTGGCCTCCGGGCCAGGGGCGTAGGTCGCGTGCAGATTGAGGTGCTGTCGGGCCAGTAGCCTGCTTGCACCCCCGGTCTCTGACTCCCCCAGGAGTCTACCTGAACCCTCTCCAGCCTGGGCCGTGGAGAGGGTTTTTGGTAAAGTTCTCTGGCCTGAGGTGGGGGTGAGGTCATGCCGAGGCTATGCTTGAACCGATATGAGCCTGACTCTAAATCTGGTAGGGTATTACCTTTGTAAAGGGGTGGCCAGAAGTTCAGCTGTCACACACAGGCACGCAGGGAAGGTAGGGGATTGTGCAGGTACTCAAGACGGTTGAGGGATTAGGGCGATACCTAGCTCAGGAGCGCGATCGCAGCGGCCCACCAGCGAGCGCCCCCAAAGACGCCACCCCAGAGGTCACTCCCCAGGGAGACGCCGCCCCAGCTGGGAATGAACCCCCAACCGTGGGTCTGGTGCCCACCATGGGCAGCCTTCACCAGGGGCACTTGAGCCTGATCGAACGGGCGCGGCGAGAAAACACCTTGGTTGTCGTCAGCATTTTTGTCAACCCGCTTCAGTTTGGCCCCCAGGAAGATCTAGCCCGCTACCCCAGCGATCCAGACCGCGACCTGCGCCTCTGTGAGCAGGCGGGGGTAGACACCGTATTTATGCCCACCCCAGCGGCAGTGTACGGCAGCCCTGACCCCGCCGCCGCCGAATTGACCCAGGTAATCCCTCCCCAGAGCATGGTGGCGGTGCTGTGTGGCCCCCACCGCCCCGGCCATTTTGAGGGTGTCGCCACGGTGGTCACCAAGCTCTTGACCCTGGTTGCCCCCGATCGCACCTACTTTGGCTACAAAGACGCCCAGCAGTTGGCCATTCTCAAGCGCCTGGCCCAAGATTTAAACCTGCCCGGCCAAATCGTCGGCTGCGCCATTGTGCGGGAGACCAGCGGCCTGGCGCTGAGCTCGCGCAATGCCTACCTCAGCGCCGCCGAGCGCCAGCAGGCCGCCGCCCTCTACCGGGGGCTCAGGGCCGCCCAGGCGCGCTTTCAGGCCGGGGAGCGGCGCAGCCCGGCGCTGATTGCGGCGACCCAGCAGACCCTGGCCCAGGAGCCCGCCCTGCGCCCCCAGTACATTGAGGTGGTGCACCCCGAAACCCTGCGCCCGCTGGAGCAGATTGACAGTTTGGGCATGCTGGCGGTGGCGGCCCACCTGGGCACCACTCGCCTGATCGACAATATTTTGCTGCGCGATCGCCAGCCGATTGTGGCAATTGACGGCCCCGCCGGGGCAGGCAAGTCGACGGTGGCCCGACAGGTGGCCCAGCGGCTCAAACTGCTCTACCTCGACAGCGGGGCCATGTACCGAGCGGTGACCTGGCTGGCCCTAGAGCGGCAGGTCGAGGTGCACGACGAGGTACAGGTGGCCGAGCTGCTGCCAGACTGCGACCTACACCTCACCGCCTCAGGCGATGACCCCGCCTTTGCCGCCTACCCCAGCCGCATCTGGCTCAAGGGCCAGGAGGTCACCCACCTCATTCGCAGCCCAGAGGTCACGGCCCAGGTGTCGGCGGTGGCGGCCCAGCCCACGGTGCGCGAAACTCTGCTGCGACAGCAGCAGCAATACGGCATCACGGGGGGCGTAGTGATGGAGGGCCGCGACATCGGCACCGAGGTGTTTCCCCAGGCAGAGCTAAAGATTTTTCTCACCGCCTCAGTGGAAGAGCGAGCCCGCCGCCGCCAGCGTGACCTGGCCGCCCAGCAGCAGCCCGCCGCCGACCTCAGCGAACTGGAGCGGGCCATAGACGAACGCGATCGCAAAGACAGCAGCCGTCGGGTGGCCCCCCTGCGCCAGGCCGACGATGCGATCGCCCTGGTCACCGACGGCCTCTCCATCGACGAAGTGGTCAGCAAAATTGTGGCCCTCTACAACGAGAAGGTGCAGCGCTAGGCGGGGCACCCTACCCATCCACCCATATACCCATCCATCACCCTAGCTAGGGCAGACACATAGGTCTGCCCCTACCCACCCACCCATCCGCCCACCTATCCACCCGCCCACCTATCCACCCGCCTACCCATCCACCTGCCTATCCATCCACCCATGCCCATCACCGGCACCACCCAACTCCTCGGCATCATCGGCGACCCCGTCGCCCACTCGCTCTCGCCCGTGATGCACAATGCCGCCCTCAAAGAACTGGGGGCCGACTACGTCTATGTACCCTTTCCGGTAGCCCCTGGGGGGCTGGGGGCTGCGATCGCCGGCTTTGCCGCCAGCGGGGTGCAGGGGTTTAACATCACCATTCCCCACAAGCAGGCGATTGTGCCACTGCTGGCGGAGATCACGCCCGAGGCCCAGGCCGTGGGTGCGGTCAACACCGTCTGGCGCACCGGGCAGGGCTGGGCGGGCACCAACACCGATGTAGCCGGTTTTGTGGCTCCCCTCAAGGCGATGAAATCCTGGTCTGGGGCCACGGCCCTGGTGCTGGGCAACGGCGGTGCGGCGCGGGCCGTGGTGGCGGGCTGCGGGCAGCTGGGCTTTGCGGCGGTGCAGGTGGTGGGGCGTAACGCCCAAAAGCTGGCCGACTTTGAGCACAGCTGGGCCAACTCTCCCCTGCGGCCACCGCTGACAATCCACGGCTGGGATCACCTGCCCCAGCGGCTGCCCACCGCCGACTTAGTTGTGAATACAACCCCCGTCGGCATGCACACTACGGCAGGCCAAAGCCCGCTGGCCGCCCACAACCTGGCCCTGGCCCCAGCTGGGGCCGTGGTCTACGACTTGATCTACACTCCTCGACCAACCCAGCTGCTCACCCTGGCTACCCAGCGGGGTCTGATCGCCCTCGACGGGCTAGAAATGCTGGTGCAGCAGGGGGCAGCAGCGCTAGAGATCTGGCTCCGGCAGCCTGTCCCCGTAGCCACCATGCGCCAGGCTTTGGGGGCTTGGCTGGCGGAGTAGCGACTAGTGCAGGCAGGATGAAGGATGAAGGCAGAAGGATGAAGGCAGAAGGATGAAGGCAGAAGGATGAAGGATGAAGGCAGAAGGATGAAGGCAGAAGGATGAAGGGGGATTCTCTGTATGTCAGGGACTACGCCTTGCGGCAGTAGGGGGCTATTGCTGCCTTCGACTACCGGGCCCCGGCAGACGCCAGATCCCGCGCCACAATATTTTGCCAGCTGGCGGTGAGGTCGTCTTCGCTGCGGTGGGCTTCCCAGGGGCCGCTGTCAAACCCGGCAATGCTCCATTGCCCAGTGATGCGATCGCCGTCCTCTGAGACAGTCCCGCTGTAGTCAATGGCGGGCACATTCTGGGTCAAGTATCGCTTGACAAACCGTACCTGGCGGCCCGTTACCGTGCCGCTCAGCTGAGCCTCGCCCAGATAGCTATCGTCAAGGATGCTGCCGCTGAGGGTGTTGCCCCCCTGCACCAGGGTCACCTCAAAGCGGGTTGGCGTCTCCCGCTGCCAGTAGGTGCCCAGCCACATTCCGCTCAGGTCTGTCATAGGCACAAGTTTGCCACAGGATTCCCCTACCTGCCCAGTCTTCCAGTCTCACCCAGGCCCAGTCTCACCCAGGCCCAGTCTTACCGAGACAGTCTAACCTGGGCAATGGTTAGCCCCTACAATTGAGACAGAGCGCAGTGCAAGGAGCCTGACCCCATCTACACCCGTCCCCTAGCACGACTAATCGAAGAATTTCAGCGGCTGCCAGGGGTTGGCCCTAAGTCAGCCCAGCGGCTGGCGCTGCACATTCTCAAGCGCCCCCAGAGCGAGGTGCAGGCTCTAGCCCAATCGCTGCTCGATGCCAAGGCCCAGGTGGGGCAGTGCTCGGTGTGTTTTCACCTGTCAGCGGAGCCGGTGTGCGAAATTTGCCGGTCCCACCGCCGCGACCCCCACACCCTCTGCGTGGTAGCCGATTCCCGAGATGTGATTGCCATTGAGAAAACCCGCGAGTATCGGGGCCGCTACCACGTGCTGGGGGGGCTGATCTCACCCATGGATGGCATTGGCCCCGAACAACTCAACATTGGCCCCCTGGTGCATCGGGTCAACCAGGAGGGCACCCAGGAGGTAATTATGGCCATTAGCCCCAGCATTGAGGGCGACACCACAACGCTCTACGTGGGGCAACTGCTCAAACCCTTTACCCGGGTCACCCGCATTGCCTTTGGCCTACCCATGGGGGGCGATTTAGAATACGCCGATGAAGTTACCCTAGCCCGTGCCCTGGAGGGGCGGCGCGATCTGACCTAGCCCACACCTTGCCTGCACCAATGTCGAGCATGGACCTATCGCTCTCCATCTGTCTCAGTTAGCAAGACAGCCAGTTAGCAAGACAGCCAGTTAGCAAGACAGCCAGTTAGCAAGACAGCCTAAAACTTTAGCCGAGACTGATCCAATTTTGTACCGGTTTTGACTGGCTAAGTCCGTAGGTTAGATTAGGAGCAATGGGCAGCAGCCCGAATGTCAGGCAGTCAGTCAAAACCAACGGGCAGGAGCCGATGGGAGTTTTTCTCTACTTTTTGCGCCACGGCCAAACCGCCTACAGCCTTACGGGCGGCTACTGCGGTATGCCCGAAAACGACCCTGGCCTCACCCCCGAGGGGGTGGCCATGGCCCAAGAGTTTGCCCACACCTATGCCCATCTGCCCTGGAGCGCCGCCTACGTCAGCCCCCTCCGCCGGGCGGTAGAAACAGCTCGCCCCCTGTGCGAGACCCTGGGGCTAGAGATGCAGCTGCGCGACGGCCTGCGCGAGGTCATGTACGGTCGTTGGGAGGGCATGCACCCAACGGTAGTCGACCGAGAGCACCACGACGAGTATGTGGCCTGGCTCACCGACCCGGCCTGGTACGCCCCGGTGGGGGGTGAGCGGGCGGTGGATATTGCTCGGCGTTCGGCCCAGGTACTCGACGAAATTGAGCGCACCCACACCAGCGGCCATATTTTGATCGTCTCCCACAAGGCCACTATTCGGATTTTGCTGTGTACCCTGTTGGGCATTGACGTGGGTCGCTACCGCGATCGCATGGATATGCCCGTGGCCGCTGTCAGCGTGGTCGAGCTGAGCCAGCGGGGGCCGCTGTTTCACACCATCGGCGATCGCTCTCACCTGAGTGACCAGCTGCGATCGCTGCCCTGCACCTGAGGACTGCACCCCATGCCCCTGAGGCTCTACCTGCTCCGCAACGCCGAAACCGAGTACTGTCGTACCGGCCGCTACTGTAGCCGAGATGGGGTAGCGCTGACCGCCCAGGGCCAGCAAATGGCCGACTATTTTGCCAAGGCCTACCACCACCTCGACTGGAAAGCCGTCTTCTGCAGCCCCCTCAACCACGCCGCCGCCACCGTCGCGCCCTTTTGCCAAATTACGGGACTGGCGGTGCAGCGCCGCGATCACCTGCGAGAGCTGAGCTTTGGCCAGTGGGAAGGAATGGCCCCCAGCGAAGTCAACACCACCTTCCACGACGACTACATTCGCTGGCTCGCCGACCCCGCCTGGAATACCCCCACCGATGGCGAGAAGGCCATGCAGGTAGCCCGCCGCAGCTCCGATGTGCTGGCCGAGATCGAAGACACCTACCCCGACGGCAACGTGCTGGTGGTCTCCCACAAAGCCACCCTACGGATCATGCTCTGCACGCTGCTGGGCATTGATGTCGGTCGCTATCGCGATCGCCTGGCCATGCCCGTCACCGCCCTCTCCCTGATCGAACTGATGGACTATGGCCCCTTTGTGCGCCAGCTCAATGACTGCACCCACCTGCCCCTACACCTGCGTCGCCCCTGGGCCGGCAATGGCTCCGACAGCTAGACCGCCGCGCCCTAGGCCGCTAGAGCTATACCTGAGGGCAGATGGCGCTGACTATAAAACGCGTTCAGATGGAACCCAGGTGCCCGTCAGCAGACGATTCCCTCGATTTTCAGTCCTCTCAGACCTCATGTCAGGCTTAACTGCACTCCTATGGTGTTTACCCGGTTGATTCCCATTTTGGCTCCCCTAGCGATTCTGTTGGCCCTGAGTAGCTGTGCTACCCCCACCGCTAACGTCCCCAGCGAACCCCCTGCAACCACCCCAGCCGAGTCGGAGACCGAGCCTGAAGTGAGTGCAGCCAAACCGGCAGCAGTGGTTGATCGAGTCGAGCCAGTCACCGTAGTCGACGGCCTAGAACACCCCTGGGGCATGACCTGGCTACCCAATGGCGATGTGCTCGTGACCGAGCGCCCCGGCCGCCTGCGCCGAGTGAGCAACGGCGAGCTTGACCCCACCCCCATTGCTGGCATACCCAACCTGTTTGCCGCAAACCAGGGGGGGCTGCTCGACCTTGCCCTACACCCCGATTTTGAAGCCAATCGCTTAGTCTATTTTGCCTACTCCGACGGCACTTCCCAGGCCAACCGCACCCAGGTAGCCCGCGCCCGCCTAGAGGGCGATAGCCTCAGCAACTGGGAGGTGGTCTTTGCGGTCAACCAAGATAAATCTGGGGGGCAGCACTTTGGCTCGCGCCTGCTGTGGCTGCCCGATGGCACCCTACTGGTAGCCATTGGCGACGGGGGCAACCCACCGCTGCAAATCGCTGGCGACCTAGCCCGCAACCAGGCCCAAAATCGCCAAAATCACCTGGGTGCCGTAGTGCGCATCAACGCCGATGGTTCCGCCCCCGCCGACAACCCTTTTATCAACAGCAGCGCCGCCGATCCGCTGATCTGGAGCTATGGCCATCGCAACATCCAGGGTCTAGCTTTAGATCCTGAAACCGGCGATATTTGGTCAACGGAGCACGGGGCTCGGGGGGGCGACGAACTCAACCGGCTAGAACCGAGCCAAAACTACGGTTGGCCAATTGTGACCTTTAGCGAAGAATATTCTGGCGGCCCCATTACCGCTGAGACCTCGCGCCCCGACATGGTTGACCCCGTCACCTATTGGACTCCGGCGATTGCACCTTCCGGGCTAGCCATCTATCGAGGCGAGGTCTATCCCCAGTGGCAGGGGCAGATTTTTGCGGGCGGTCTCGTATCTCAGGATGTCAGACGCATCGAGATCGATGCCAATGGCACTGTGATCGCCGAAGTCCCCATCGCCATCGGTCAGCGGGTGCGGGATGTGCGGCAGGGGCCAGACGGGTTTCTCTACGTGCTCACCGACGCTGCCAACGGGCGACTGGTGCGCCTAGAGCCAGCATCCTAAACAGCCCCAGGCCAGCCCCCGCTGCCTTCGCCGGGCTTAGGCGGCGTAGTCAAACACGGCGTCTAGATAGAGACGGTTAATCCGGCGATCGCTAATGCCGTTTTGCATTAAAAACAGAGACAGGGCCGCACAAAACACCCGATGCTGGCTCCAGGACGGATGGATCTCCACATAGTCACGCATTGCCTCAAACAACTCCTCCGGCACCTCCACGCTCAGGCTAATTCTCGCTGCCATTGCTGCCGTTGACTGCTCACTCATTGCCACTTCCCCAATCTGAAAATAAACACCAGAACACCGCCCTACCGACACCTTAAGCAGGCTGGATCCCTGACCCCAAGGGATCTCTAGAACTGCTGGCTAGGTCAGAACAGAAGCGCTGTGTAAGCTGGTCGCCCCATTGTCACCAGAGCACCGGGGGATGTCAATCTTGCCAAGGCTGCCCTAATCCGCTAGCCCCACCCCACCTCAGACGAAGCGTTGAGGGTTTCAGCGATCCCCACGGGTCGTACTTGGAGCCGCCGCCCCACAGTAGATCAAAAGTACCTGTGGACAACCACAATTCACCACGGTGGGGCAACTCCCCACCTGATCGTGAAACCCTGGGGAAAACTCGCAAAACTCTGGGGAAAACCCTGGGGAAAACTCGGCAAAGAAGGAAAAAATATATAAAGTTTGGCTGAGGCAGATTTTTTTAGCTAATCGGCGGGAAGCACCGCAGTCTCCTAGGGGGGATGGTCGGGATCAGAGCCAGGGGCGCTGACGGGGTTCAATGCCCCCGAAGCGCCCAGAACCCTGATGCACTGCCTGAGCACATCGTTCTGGGTGCGCTCAGTTGAATTGCAGAATCGTAGCAATTGCTCATACTCTGCGTCTGATGCCCTGATGGTTATCTTTTCCACTATGAGTTTTCTGCTCTGCCTGCTGCCTGCTCACTTCTGCCTTAAAGTACTAGTCAAAGTACTAGTCCAGAGGCGCTTCGCCCTCGATCTGCGGTTCTAGAGGATCCATGTGGGCGTCGAGGCTGTGGCACAGCTCGTCTAAATCTTGCTTTTGGCGACGGCGCGAGGGACGACGGTACTTCTTAGTTTGTAGGCGGGGCTCGTGGTGGCGCTGCCCCTTCTCCCCCATTCTGACTTTGAGGGCGGCATCGGGGTCACCCTGCTGGAGCCGGTCTTCCTCATACTCAGCTGCCTCTTCGAGCAGGGTGAGGTAAAACTCGTAGCGGGGCCAATCTGTGCCGACGGCACAGCCGGGGTCGCCCCGGTGCAGGCAATCGTTGAACTGACAGGTGTCTAGGGTCAATCGCTGGCGAATTTCTGGAAAGCACTGACCCAAGTTCAGCGGCGACAGAGCCAGATCGGGCTGGTTGAAACCGGGGGTATCAGCCAAAAAACCGCCCTCTGGCAGCTCAAATAGCTCTACATGGCGAGTGGTGTGCCGCCCCCGACCCAGTTTGCCCGACACAGCCCCAGTTCTCAGGCGCGCCTGGGGTATCAGCCGATTGATCAGGCTCGATTTACCCACTCCCGATGGCCCAGCAATCACCGTGGTGCGATCGCACAGCTGCGCCTTCAGCCCGTCTAAAGCTGCTCCGCCCTGCACGCTGAGCATGGTCGGCCCATAGCCCCACTGGTGCAGCTGGTCTTGCCAGTAGCGCTGAGTATCGGCGCTGACCAGGTCTTGCTTATTGAGACAGAGGCTCACAGGCACCCCTGTAGCCTCTGCCTTGACCAGAAACCGCCCCATCTGCTGCGGGTCAGGTGCTGGATCGGCTAGGGCAAAGACCAGCAGGATCTGGTCGGCGTTGGCCACCGGGGGCCGATCGAGTAGCGTTTGGCGAGGGTGTAGGGCTGCGATCGCCCCCCGCCCGTCAGCCCAGTCAATCGCCTCCACCAGCACCCGATCCCCCACCATCACCTGTTGGCCAGTCTTCTTCAGCCTGGCCCGGCGAGTGCACAGTAAAATCTGTTCCCTTGTGCAGGGGTCATCGGCATCCAGCCGCACCCGATAGTAGTTGGCCTGAATAGCCACCACCAGACCCTCAGCGCCAATGCCCCTAGGGTCGCCCACCTCTGATGTGCCAGAATCGTAGAGCGGCATCACCTAGACAGGACGACGAACATGCAGGGTAAAGTAGTCGGAGCAGTCTTCTAACCGCTCAACCACGTAGCCCTCCATCGTCAGGCTGTCGGGCACCTGCTCAACCGGCTCTCCCGCATCAAGCCACACCTCCAGCAGGGTGCCAGGGGCCATTTTCTCCAGTCGAAGCTTAGTGCGCACAAAGTTAATCGGGCAAGGAGTGCCGCGCAGATCGAGGCGATCGTCAGGCGAGGCAGAAATAGCGCTAGTCATCCGCGAAACAGCCCCCCTAAAAACCCCTCAATCCCGCCCCGATTGACCTTTTCGCCCCGAATTTCCGCCAGCTTCTCAATCAGCTCGCGCTCTTCAGCCTTCATCCGCGTGGGAATGTCAACCTGCACGGTAATCAAATGGTCACCCCGGCTGACCGGATTGCCCAGCTTAGGCACGCCGCGATTGTCTAGGGTGAGTACAGTACCCGGCTGAGTGCCCGCTGGTACCTCCAGTTCCTCCGGGCCATCCACGGTATCAATGGTGAGATTACAGCCTAAGATCGCCTGCAAATAGCTAATCTTTAGGCCAGAGAGAATGTTGATACCGTCGCGCTTAAAGGCCGCATCTTCGGCCACAAACAGGTAGACATAGAGATCTCCAGCCGGGCCGCCCCGCAGCCCCGCATCGCCCTCGCTCGACACCCGCAGTCGAGTGCCGTTATCGACCCCTGCTGGCACAGTGATTTTGAGCTTCTTGGTTTCTTGGGTCTGGCCGCTGCCGCCACAGACATCACAGCGGTCTTCAATCACTTCGCCCGTGCCATTACAGGTGGGGCAGGCCGACACCTGGGTAAAGCTGCCAAAGGGAGTACGGGTCGCCCGCCTGACCTGGCCCGTGCCGCCACAGGTGCCACAGGTGGTGGGGCGAGTGCCTGGCTTAGCCCCGCTGCCAGTGCAGGTGCCGCAGGTTTCTAGGTGGCTGATTTTAATTTCTTTTTCGCCGCCAAACACCGCCTCTTTAAAGTCAAGACGCAGATCGAGGCGCAGGTCATCCCCCCGAGTCGGCCCCCGCCGGCGAGTACCCTGACCGGCACCCCCCGAAAAGCCGCTGAAGAAGCTCTCGAAAATATCGGCAAAGCCGCCCACATCGCCAAAGTCTTGGTAGCCGCCTCCGGCCCCGGTTCCCAAGCCCGCCTCCCCGAAGCGGTCGTAGCGTGCCCGAGCCTCGGGTTCAGAAAGCACCTCGTAGGCACGATTGATTTCTTTAAAGGTATCCTCTGCCCCAGAGTCCTTATTGACGTCTGGGTGATACTTGCGAGCTAGGCGACGATAGGCCCGCTTGATATCATCTTGATCGGCGTTGCGCGAAATACCAAGCAGGTCGTAGAAATCACGGGCCATAGGGGGCTACCTAGACAACTCCAGCAACAATCAAACATTAAACCATTTTAAAAGGAGTGCCCACTTTGACCAGGGGTAATACCCGCCCTTCTCCGCCTGGCCCAGGGGCTAGCCTAGTCGATCGCCTCATAGTCGGCGGTCACGGTGGCATCTAGCTCCATGTCACCAACACTGTCGTAGTCGGTATCGGCGGCGTCATTGCTGTCAACCCCGACAAAGGCCGATGATGAAATATCCATGTCCACATCGCCCCCGGGATCGGCTTCGCGGTAGAGATTAGAGCCAACGGCAAAGATAGCTGCCTGCAAAGCATCAATGCAGCCCTGGAAGGCAATCACATCAATACTGGGGTTGTGGGTGGCCACGCGCAGCGCGTTGGCTTTTCCTTCTAGGTCAGCCCGAGCCGCATCGTCCAGCAAGCTACCGTGATCGCGCAGGGTAGCCTCATAGCTATAGAACAGGTTGTCGGCCCGGTTGGTCAGCTCTGCTAGCTGTCGGCGGCGCTCATCTTCGCCGGCATAGGTTTCAGCTTCAACCCGCATGCGGTCAACTTCGTCACTGCTGAGGCCACCTGTATTGGTAATACAGATGCTCTGGGCCCGACCGGTACCCTTATCGAGCGCCGCCACCTTCAAAATGCCATCGGCATCAATTTCAAAGGAGACTTCGATCTGCGGTACCCCTCGGGGGGCAGGCGGAATACCGGTTAGCTCAAACTTGCCCAGGCTCTTGTTGTCGCGGGCCATGGCTCGCTCCCCCTGAAGCACGTGGATTTCCACCGAAGTTTGGCCGTCGTTAGCGGTAGAAAACACCTGGGACTTGCTGGTGGGAATGGTGGTATTGCGCTCAATGATTTTGGTAAACACCTCGCCGAGGGTCTCAATCCCTAGAGACAGCGGTGTGACATCGAGCAGCAGCAGGTCTTTGACCTCGCCCCCCAAGACCCCCGCCTGAATTGACGCCCCCAGCGCCACAGCCTCATCGGGGTTAACGGATCGATCGGGCGCTTTACCATTGAAATAGGCGCTAATCGACTGCTGTACCGCCGGAATTCGAGTAGAGCCGCCCACCAATAAAATGCGATCGATGGCTTCTGGGCTGAGGTCGGCATCTTTGAGCGCCTGCTTCACCGGCTCTAGGGTAGCCTGCACCAGCTCCGAGGCAAACTGCTCGAACTGCGCCCGAGTCAGAGTCATTTCTAGATGCTTAGGGCCTGACTCGTCGGCGGTAATAAAGGGGAGGTTAATCGAGGTCGATGGCATACTCGACAGCTCAATTTTGGCCTTTTCAGCTGCTTCACGAATGCGTTGTAGAGCCATGCGGTCAGCGGATAGATCAATCCCTTCCTGCTCTCGAAAAGCGGCGGTCATCCACTCAACTACGCAGTTGTCAAAGTCATCGCCGCCGAGGTGGTTATTGCCAGCGGTGGCTTTGACCTCAAAAACACCGTCGCCCAGCTGCAAAATCGAGACATCGAAGGTGCCACCGCCCAGGTCAAACACCAGCACCATCTGATCTTGATCTTGTTTGTCTAAGCCGTAGGAGAGCGCCGCTGCCGTGGGCTCGTTAATGATCCGCAGCACCTCTAAACCGGCAATGGTGCCCGCATCTTTAGTAGCCTGGCGCTGGGCATCAGTAAAGTAGGCCGGCACGGTGATGACCGCTTGGGTCACTTCGGTTCCTAGGTAGGCCTCAGCATCTTGCTTCAGTTTTTGCAAAATCATGGCCGACACTTCTTGGGGCGTAAACGCCCGGCCACGAATTTGTACATCTACAGTGTTATCGCGCCCGTTGACACAGACGTAGGGGACTCGGCTGCGCTCCGCCTCGGTATCTTCCCAGCGACGGCCAATGAATCGCTTGATGCTGTAGACCGTATTTTCAGCGTTGGTAACCGCCTGACGTTTGGCCAGTTGCCCCACCAATCGCTCACCATTTTTGCCAAAGCCGACAATGCTGGGCACCGTGCGGCCCCCCTCAGTGCTGGCGATCACAGCTGGCTTACCGCCTTCTAGCACGGCGACACAGCTGTTGGTCGTTCCTAGGTCAATGCCGATTACTTTACCCATAGCCCACGGTGCTCAACTTAATCGTTCGCCATACCCTTCCGAAATAGACCCAGGCCTAAGCCCAAGCTAACTGTGACTATGTTGCCCGCTTACTCTCAGGAAGTGATCGTCTGCCCTAGGACTTTATCAAATATGCCAAATTAGACGGATGCAAGAGGGCAAGATATTTGCTAGGGATACAGCTACCCTACACCAGATTCAATTACTGATCTACATCAGCGGCCGCTTCGCCACCATCGGCCAGGTTTTCTGGCGGGGCAGCCACCTTCACCATGGCGTGACGCAACACCCGGTCACCCAGCTGATAGCCCCGCACAAACTCTTCGATCACGCTGCCTTCAGGATGCTCAGCCGTCGGCTCCCGCATGACGGCTTCATGGAGCAGGGGGTCAAACTCCTGACCTTCAGCCCGCATGGCCGACACGCCAAGGCGCTTGAGGGTTTCAACTAGCTGCTTGTAGACGCTCTGATAACTTTTGTGGATCGTCATCTCGGCTTCGGTTTGAGGCTTAATCTGCGATCGCGCCCGCTCAAAGTTATCGACCACCGGCAGCAGCTCAATGACGGTATCGCCTTTGATCTGATTGGCCAAGTCGTCTTTTTCTTTGCTGGTGCGCTTGCGATAGTTTTCGAAATCGGCGGCAATGCGCATTGACTGGTTAGCCCGATCTTCGAGCTGAGCTTTTAACCCTGCCACCTGGCGCTCAAGATCGGCCAGCGCAGCCGCATCAGCTGCCGCCGGAGCCACCCCTGCTTCTGCTACTTCAACGGTGGCAGCCGCCGCTTCGACAAAGTTGTCAAAGTCCAGATCAACGGCGTCTTCTTCAAGAATCTCTTCGATTTCCTCAGGCTCAGAGGAAGGATCGTGTTCGGTTTGGTGAATGTCGTCAACCATGCTGATACGTAACCCGACGGGTGAGTGAATGCAACAATTTTGCCCTGGCTAGCCCCTATACCAGCGGGAACTATCCCTGCCGTAGGGGCCTGCTTTTGGCACTGGCCCCAATTCTATCGTGGATTGTAGGTTTCACTGCTGTCAGTTGGGGCGACCTAGGGTTCAATATGATCTATATCAACAGCACTTTCACTCTTGCTCTGGCTATTGGCTTCGCTACTGGCTTCGCTATTGATCGCTACTGGTGATGTAGAGATCAGCACAATCTGCCCCAAATTCTGGACAGGCACTGGTAGCCCAGCCAGCCGCCAGATGGTTATGGTGCAGATAAATTGGATGGGGGTATTATCGAGACTATGGGGTCAACGCGAGTGGGGCTTGCGATCGCACCAGCCGTGCGCCAAGCCCCCCGATTCAGGGCACACTGCTTGCATACGGTTGGGTTTAGGCCTGTTTTTATCGGTACTTTGGCATCAGCGCTATGACTAATTCCTCCTCCCGACGGGCTCTGGTACTACAGCGAAGTTTTTCGCCCTTTGGCAACAAGCTCATTCAATCGGGCTATGTCGACTCTGAGCAAATGCAAAAGGCTTTGGCGGAGAGCCGCAAAAGCGGTCAGTCGTTGACCGATGTGCTGGAGTCGCTAACGGGCCAACAACTTTCTCCCGAGCTGCTGCGCCAGTACAAAAAGCAGCAGTTGTTTGAGCTTAAAATTCTCTACGGCGTCGAGTCCCTCGACCCAGAGCTCAACGACATTTCTCCGGCTCAAGTCAGCCATTTAATCGACACCTTGATTCCCGTTGACATCTGCCGCCGTCATCGCCTGGTGCCCCTGTCTAAGCAAGAGGAGGGCGACCCCTCGGCCCTAGTTGCCATGGTCGATCCCGAAAACCTGGAGGCTCAGGATGACCTCAACCGCATTTTGCGGCCCCAAAACCTGGCCCTCAAGCGGATGGTAATCACCGTTGAAGATTTTCAGCGGCTGATGTCCTCCTACTTAGATGAAGCCGTAGCCAAGCAGAAGAAAGAAGAGCTAGATGCCGCCGTAGATGTAAGCACCAGTCTAGAAGAGCTAGACTTTGGCGAAGGCAGCCTAGAAGACGTCATCGACGAAGAAGCCGACCTGGGCATGGCCCTCAAAGATGCCGGAGCGGCCCCGGTCATTGCCCTAGTCAACAAGATTTTGGCCAAGGCGCTGCAGGAGGGAGTATCCGACATCCACGTTGAGCCTCAAGAAGAGTACCTGCGGGTGCGGTTTCGCAAAGACGGCGTGCTCAAAGAAGCCCTGCCGAAGATGCCCAAAAAAATCATCCCCGCCGTTACCGCTCGGTTCAAAATTATTTCTGAGCTCGATATTGCCGAGCGCCGCATGCCTCAGGATGGCCGCATTCGACGCGTCTTCCAGGGCCGCAAGGTAGACTTTCGAGTCAGCACCATCCCCAGCCGCTGCGGGGAGAAAGTGGTGCTCAGGATTCTCGACAACGCCTCTACCCAGCTGGGCCTCGACAAACTGATTACCGACCCAGCCTCCCTCAAAATTGTCCAAGATATGGCCTCGCGGCCCTTTGGCCTGATCTTGGTGACTGGCCCCACGGGCTCGGGTAAAACCACCACCCTGTACTCAGTGCTGTCGGAGCGCAATGACCCTGGCATCAACATCAGCACCGCCGAAGACCCGATCGAATACACCCTGCCGGGCCTGACCCAGGTGCAGGTGATTCGCGAAAAGGGCATGAACTTTGCCTCTATTTTGCGGGCCTTTTTGCGCCAAGATCCCGATGTCATTCTGGTGGGTGAAACCCGAGACCCAGAGACGGCTAAAACGGCTATCGAAGCTGCCCTTACGGGCCACCTGGTGCTCACCACTTTGCACACCAACGATGCTGCTGGTGCGATCGCTCGGCTTGACGAAATGGGAGTCGAGTCATTCATGGTGTCTAGCGCCTTAATTGGCGTGCTGGCCCAGCGTCTCGTCCGGCGGGTGTGCTCCGAGTGCCGCATTGCCTACCATCCTTCCGCCGAAGAACTGGCCCACTTTGGCCTCAGCGCTTCATCTGAGTCCGACATCACCTTTTATAAGGCAAACACCCTGACTGCAGAAGAACTCGCAGAAGCTAAAGCCAAAAACACCATCTGCCCCAAATGCCAGGGTGCAGGCTACAAGGGGCGAGTCGGGGTCTATGAGATCTTGCGGGTCACCGAACGCCTCCAAAAGCTGATTTCTGAAGGTGCCCCCACCGAGCACATCAAAGAAGCCGCCGTAGAAGAAGGCATGCAGACCTTGCTCTCCTACAGTCTCGACCTAGTGCGTCAGGGGCAGACCACCCTAGACGAAGTAGAGCGAGTGACCTTTACCGATACCGGCCTAGAAGCCGAACTCAAATCCAAGCGTAAGGCCTCCCTCACCTGCTCTTGCTGTGGAGCCGAGCTCCAGCAAGAATGGCTGGACTGCCCCTACTGTCTCACCCCCCGGTTCCACGATTAACCGGCGTGACCCCGCCGTGGTTGACAGCATTTTGCCCGTAGGTGGGCATGTTGTTAACAGCAACGGCGGTTTGGCACCAAGGGCGGCCTAGACCTGGCCTGGGCTGTTTACGCTCCATGTTTCTCCAGTTTCCCATCCCCATGAGGTAATCCGATGGAATTGATGATCGAAGACTTGATGGAAGAGGTAATCGAGCGGGGCGGCTCAGACCTGCACCTGTCCGCTGGGCTCCCTCCCTACATCCGCATCAGCGGCAAGCTCACCCCCACCGAGCACGAGCCGATGTCGGCTGAGTCATGCCAACGGCTGATTTTCAGCATGCTGAACAACACTCAGCGCAAGCAGCTAGAGCAGACCTGGGAGCTAGACTGCTCCTACGGAGTCAAAGGTCTGGCTCGATTTCGGGTCAACGTCTACAAAGATCGGGGCACCTACGCTGCCTGTTTGCGAGCACTGAGCTCCAAAATTCCGTCCATGGAAACCCTGGGGTTGCCCAATATTGTCCGAGAGCTGTCAGAAAAGCCCCGGGGGCTAATTCTAGTGACTGGGCCCACCGGGTCAGGGAAATCAACCACCCTGGCCTCCATGATCAACAACATCAACCTGACTCGCCCAGAGCACATTCTCACCGTTGAAGACCCGATCGAATTTGTCTATGAACCGATTAAAAGCCTGATTCACCAGCGTCAGATCGGGGAAGACACCAAGAGCTTTGCCAACGCCCTGCGCGCCGCTCTGCGGGAAGACCCAGATGTGATTCTGGTGGGCGAGATGCGTGACCTAGAGACCATTTCGCTAGCCATTTCGGCCGCAGAAACAGGGCACCTTGTGTTTGGCACCCTACACACTAGCTCGGCGTCCCAAACCGTTGACCGCATGATCGACGTCTTTCCTCCCTCACAGCAGCAGCAGATTCGCGTGCAGCTGTCGGGGTCGCTAGTGGCGGTCTTAAGTCAAACCCTGGTGCCCAAGGCCAACCCCAAACCCGGTGAGTTTGGCCGCATTATGGCCCAAGAAATCATGGTGATCACCCCGGCAATCGCCAACATGATTCGAGAAGGCAAAACCCCCCAGATCTATGGCGCTATTCAGACCGGTGGCAAATTGGCCATGCAAACCCTTGAAAAGGTGCTAGCCGATCTGTACAAAGCCGGCACCATTTCCTTCGAGGCGGCCATGTCTAAGACCTCTCGCCCTGACGAACTCCAGCGGCTAATCGGCTCCGGCCCCATCCCCAACAACGCCACCCGCCAGGGAGCCGCAGCCGGACGTCGCTAAGGCGATGGCAATTTGAACTGATTGCTCAAGTGCAAATCACTCAGCAGCCCTAGGATGGTGGGACAGCTTCGAGCCTGTCTTGAGGTTGCAGCCAGGGCAGACTCGAAGACGACATGACGAACTGGAGCAAAGCACGTACCACGCGAGTTCAGGTAGATCTAGCGGGTTCGGCAACCTGAACCCATCGCTATAATTGCAGTACCTTAAGCCATTGAGCCATTGAGCTATGCCTACCTACGTTGCCACTGGTCGCGATACTACCGGAGTCCAGCGCAAAGAGCGAGTTTCTGCCGAGAACCCCAACGAGGCTCGCAACCTCCTGAAGGATCAGGGTCTCTATGTAATGGATTTGAAGGAGGAGTCGGGGCTTACCATCGACTTCGAAAGTATCAAAACCTCCATGACCAAGGTAACGGTCAAGGATAAGGCAATCTTTTCTCGGCAGTTTGCCGCCCTGGTTAATGCTGGGGTGGCTCTGGTGCGGGGGCTTGGGGTGCTGGCCGACGACTGCCCCAACCCCAAGCTCAAAAAGGCGCTGATGGCGATTAATGCTGACGTGCAGCAGGGCACCAACCTGTCTGATGCCATGCGTAAGCACCCGGCCTGTTTTGACAACCTCTACGTGGCGCTAATTCAAGCGGGGGAAGTGGGCGGGGTGCTCGATGAGGTGCTCAACCGTTTGGCCAAGCTCTTGGAAGACCTGGCTCGATTGCAGAACCAGATCAAGTCGGCCATGGCCTATCCGGTGACGGTGGGATCCTTGGCGGTGATTATCTTCGTCGGTATGACAGTGTTTTTGCTGCCAATCTTTGCCGACATGTTTGAGCAGTTGGGTGCTGACCTACCGGCATTTACCCAGCTGATGATGTTGATCAGCCGGTTCTTGCGCCAGCCGTTGAACTGGGTGTTGATGATTGCGGCAATTTCGGCAGCGGGTTTTGCCTACCGCCGATACTATGCCACTCTCAATGGGCGACGGGTGATTGATCGGCTGTCGCTGAAGATGCCTCTATTCGGCGATCTAATTCAAAAAACCGCTACAGCCCGTTTTTGCCGCACCTTTGGCTCTCTCTCAAAATCTGGGGTCCCTATTTTGACCTCCCTAGAAATTGTCCGAGATACAGCCGGGAATCAGGTGATTGCGGAAGCTGTCGATGACGCTCGCAAAGATGTCCAGACCGGCGGCATGATCAGCATTGCCCTGCAAAAGCACTCTGTGTTCCCTACCATGGCGATTCAGATGATCAGCATCGGCGAGGAGACAGGAGAACTTGACGCCATGCTGATGAAGGTGGCTGACTTCTACGAGGACGAGGTGGAACAGGCTGTCAAAGCGCTGACCAGCATCATGGAGCCCATTATGATCATGGTGCTGGGGGGCATGGTGGGCTCCATTCTAGTGTCAATGTACCTGCCGATGTTCAAGATTATGGATGCTATCCAGTAGTAGGCTGATACCAAATCCGAGGCCCATACCGTGGACGGGGGCATTTTCATCGGGGCAGGTGCTAAGCCAATAACCCGCCGCTGAGACGCTTCAGCGCCCGGTGGGCAACCTGCGCGTAGCTCACTTCTCCACAAAACACATTGACCATGGTGAGGGTACTGGAGGGGCGTTTGACGCCAGCTCGGTAGGCCAGGGCCGGGGCCTGATAGACCAGTTGGGCAATGCGCCTAGCCCAGCGCATCTCTTCACCCCATTCTTGGTTGATCACCTGGCTGTAGGTTTCGAGGGCGGAGTCACGCCCTGCTAATGCCTGGGCGATCGCATCGGCTGCCTTCAGCCCGCTGAAAATAGAAGGACGAATGCCCTCAGCCGTAAACGGATCGACCACGCAGGCGGCTTCGCCCGCTAGCACCGCCCGGTGGGTATGGAGCACCTGAGGCCCATCCCAAATAAAGATTGGGTGGCCGAAGTGCTGAACAGTGCTGGCATCGACCTCAAAGGCGGCGGCATAGTCGGCTACCGGGGTACGCAGGTCTTGCTTGCGCTGTGTCCCAGAGCGAAACACGCCACCGCCGATGGAGTAGCCATCGGCTTTGGGAAAATTCCACAGGTAGCCCTGCTGAATCAGCCCCAGGTCGAAGTGCACCACTGGCTCATCGGGCACCTCAAGGCGGGGCTCAGCCTCCAGGGCCGCCGCTAGTTTGTACTTGCGCTCGGGAAAGCCCAGCCACTTGGCCATTGATCCGCGCGCTCCGTCTGCGGCAATTAAATAGCGGCCTTGCACCGGGCCACGGCTGGTGTTGACCTGCCAAAAATCACCGTGACTGTCAATGCCCTGGGCCTTGGTGCCATCCCACAGGGTCGCCCCCTGCTTTTGGGCCTGCTGCACAATGAAGTGGTCAAACTCGTCGCGGCGCACCATCCACAGGGCTTTTTCGGCGGGTAGCTCAGCTTCGATCGGGTCTGCCAAGTTGAAGGTGTAGCGCACCTTGCGCACCTTGACGGAGATCGCCGGGGAAAAGTCAAAGTCAAACCACTGGGCCACCTGGGGCGATACGCCGCCGCCGCAGGGCTTGTAGCGGGGCAGTTTAGCGGCATCGAGCAGCAGCACCTGGTGGCCCGCTTTGCTAAGGTGGTAGGCGGCGGTGGATCCGGCGGGGCCGGCCCCGACAATAATGCAGTCGTACATAGGGTTTTAGGTTAGGCCAGCCAGCAGGCTAGGGGAAACATCAGGTATTGCAGGAAAAATAGCTTCCAGATGAACTGGTAGAACTGAGGGTAGGCCAGTTTTTTCTGCGGTGTGGTGGCCTCTCCGGGGGGGGGCATGCGGCGGCTCATCCACCACAGCAGGGCCAGAGCCAGCAGGTGTGACCCCGCCAGAAATAGCTGGTTAACACCGCTCAGCCAGGGGGCTATCAGCGCCATGCCCAGGTAGCAGGCGGTGAGAATGCCCAGGGCCAGATTGAACACGGTGCGCTGGCCCAGTTTGAGCGAGAGGGTACTGATGCCGTAGCGGCGATCGCCCTCAATGTCGGGGATATCTTTAAACAGAGCGATCGCAACGCTAAACAGTAGAATAAACGCCGTCAGCGCCCACACCCGCCCTGGAATCGCCAGGGGCAGACCCAGGCGATCGCTGACATGCAGAAACAACCCCAAATTCACAATCGCCCCCCGCACGGCCAAGATACACACCGAGGCCCAAAACGGGAACCGCTTGAGGCGCACCGGCGGCAGCGAGTAGGCGGTACCAATCCCTAGGCTGAGGCCCACGGTTGCCAATAGCCAGGGGCCACCGACTGTGGCTAGCCCTAAGGCTCCCAGACCCGCCAACCCGACAATCCAACGACCGTCGGCGACCGAAAATTCTCCGGCGGCCAGGGGCAGGTGGGGCTTGTTGATGCGATCAATGGCAATGTCTTCGAGCTGGTTGAGCCCCACAATGTAGAGATTCCCCAGCAGGCAGGCCACTCCGGCCACCCCCACTAACCCCAGCAGCATCGCCAAGGGGGGAACCCGCTCTGGCTCCACCGCCGCTAAGACCACAGCTGTTATACCCAGCACGCTCAGACTGGTGCCAATCACCGTATGGGGTCGCCAAAATTTCCACAGGGCGTAGAGCCAGGGCCAGGGAGTTTGGGTAAACCGCAGACGGTGGCCGGGGGGCACCCCGGGGGGTACCGTAGAGTTTGGCGGAGCAGCGTTGGGCATAGATGAAAATAGGGTTGCCAGTGACTCAGTTCTCTAGCTTATCGGCTGATGGCTAGCTTGGCGGCGATTTTACCTCAAAACCAGCCTTTTTTAATCTTGGCTAGGTTTGCCCCGCATGGCTTCAATATCGAGCCAGGTGATGATCACCCCGGCCACGGGTACCGCTAAGAATAGGCCCAGCACTCCAGCCACTCTCACCCCCACAATTAAGGCAAAAAACATCACCACAGGGTTGATATCGAGGGAGTCTTTCATGATGTAAGGCAGCAGCAGATTTTCTTCAACCTGTTGCAGACTAATACACACCACCAGCGCCTGGATCGCTAGCCACACGCTTTGGGACAGCAGCAGCAGCGCCACCAGGCTAATTCCCAGGGTAGCGCCGATGCCGGGGATCAGATCAAATACCCCGGCGATCAGGGCCAGCACCAGGGGAAAGGGGACGCCTAAAATCAGGAACACGACAAACGCGGAAACCCCAAAAAAGATCGATAGCAGCAGCCGCCCCCAAAAGAAGCCGAGCAAATTGCGCTGCAAGACGGCATTAAACCGATCTTTGTGCCGAATTGGCACATGCTGGAGCAGCCACCACCAGATTTTGGCCCCATCGAGCATCATGAATAGGGTGACTACGGCGATGAGAATAGCCAGCCCTAGGTTGGCTAAGGCCGATTGCAGCAGACCCAGCCCGGTGGTCAGCAGGGCCACCGCCTGATCTTGAACCTGGGGAGCCAGTCCCTCCAGGTCAACCGGTAGATTCAGCGTTTCTAACAGCTGTTCTAGCCCGCTGAACCAGGGCAGCACTGATTCAGAAAAATCTTGGGCGCTGGCGGCTAGCTGCTGGCCCTGGGATAGGACTGCCATCCCTAGGGTGAGGGACAGACCGCTGGCAACGGCTAGGCAGGTGAGAAATACTGCGATCGCAGCCACTCCGTGGGGCATCCATCGGCTCAGCAAACTAGCCGGATAGTTGAGTAAAAACGCCAAGATGGTGGCGGTGACAAACACCACCACCAGCACCTCAAAATAGGCCAGCAGCTGAACCATTGCCCAGCCGCTAGCAAATAAGAGCAAAAACCGCACCAGGGTGCTGGTGTTTAGCGCCGCCCAGATAGAACCCCTGCCAGGAGTTTCTGGCTCCTGGGCAGTCGACTCCTGCGGCGGCTCAGTCTTCATGGGTAGCAGAGTCTTGTACGAGCACGAAGGGTTGAACGATCAGCGACTGAAACTGCTTTTTGGCGGTTTGATCCCAAATCTCTAGCTGAAAGGGAGAGGGTTTGGTGATTAGGGCTTCGGCAATCCAGTGGTTAACGACAGCGGTGTTGTCGGTGGCAATCGCCACCCCCACATCGACTAAATCAAGCTGCGGGTCTACCACCACCACTGCTCCTCGATTGGCGTGGGGGCTGATCCAGGCCCAGTCGGCTGGGGCCAGCATTTCGGACAGTTCCTGCTTCAGGTCTTGGCTCATGGGCTTGGGGGTGCGATCGCGATTTTTACAGGCTACCAGATGCAGCGGGGGTAGAGGGTAGAGAGCCCTAGGGCCAAGGCGGGCTAGACCTCAGCGAGGGTCAGCGACCCAGGCGGTGGAGGTGATGAATTGCGGTAGCGCACTGGGTGGTGATCGCCTCTAGCCCGGCTCTGGCGGTGGAGGTGGGCGGGGCAATGGGGGCACCAATGCGAATCGTCAGGGGTACGGGGCGCGGGATGGCGGAACCCTTTTTGAACACACGATGGGTGCCCCAGAGACTGACCGGCAGCAGCGGTACCTGGGCTTTAGCGGCAATTAACGCCGCCCCAATCTTGGGGTCGGGAATGCGGCCATCGGGGGTGCGGGTGCCCTGCAAGAAAACGCCCACCGCCCAACCCTGGTCGAGCTGTTTGAGGGCTTCGCGAATGGCGCTGCGATCGGCACTGCCCCGCTTCACCGGGTAGGCCCCGTAGAGGCGAATGGCCTGGCTGAGCACCGGCACCTTAAACAGCTCTTCTTTGGCCATGTAGGAGACGGGACGCCTCACGGCGGCAGACAGCAGCGGCGGGTCAAAGTCGCTGGCGTGGTTGGCCACCACCACCAGCGCCCCGGTTTTAGGTACCTGCTCAGCACCATAGACCCGGCCTCGAAAGTAGAGGCCCAGCACAGGGCTGACCACCGACCATTTGAACAGGTGGTACCACAGCAGGTTGACGGGGGGTTCGCGATCGCGGCTCATGTCGGGGCTATTCCATAACACTATCCCAGTCCTTACGAGGGCGGCGCTCAGCCCACAAACCCTTCTACCTGCTCTAAATTACCGACATTGGCCAAGGTCAATTGGCGGCAGGTGCGCTTGGTCAGCCCGGTGAGCACATTCCCTGGCCCCACTTCTACCACCGTATCAATGCCCAGCCCTGGCAAGGCCAGCGTAATCTCGCGCCAGCGCACCGAGCCCGTCATCTGCTGCACTAGACGCTGCTTTAAAGCCGATCCATCGGTGGCGGGGGTGGGGTCTACGTTGGAGAGCACCGGCACCTGGGCAGTGGCAAAGGCGATCGGTTCTAGGACCTGCTCAAAGGTGGCGGCGGCCTCGGCCATTAGCGGCGAGTGAAAGGCTCCGCTGACGTTGAGCTTCACCGCCCGCTTGGCCTTCACATCTGCCATCACCGCCGTAACGGCGGCTGGAGTGCCCGAAATCACCACCTGACCGGGGTTGTTGTCGTTGGCCAGCACCACGCCAGGGGTCGCCGCCAGTTTGGCCGTCAGTTCGTCAGCATCAAAGCCCAGCAGGGCCGCCATCATGCCGTCAGAGGCCTGGGCCATCAGCTCAGACCGACGCTGCACCAGGGTCAGGCCAGCGCCAAAGCCAAACACCCCAGCAGTGTAGAGGGCCACATACTCTCCCAGGCTGTGACCCGCTAGCACCGTGGGCAAATGGCCCTTGGCTTTGAGCAGGTCGCTCAAAATGGTCTCAACTACATAGAGGCAGGGCTGGGTGTAGAGCGTGTTTGAAACTTTATCGTCAGCCGCTTGAACCACATCAAGCACTGACCAGCCCAGCACGGCCTCGGCCTCGGCAAAGCGCTCTTGGGCAAACGGTACCGTCGCTAGATCTGCGCCCATGCCCACCACCTGGGAACCCTGCCCAGGAAACACCCATGCTGCGTTTGCCATGCCAGCCCCCTTACTTACTCTGCAAAGCAATACTGTCTCACAAAATGTTCGTGGGAAACAGGTTCGATGGGAGCGACTCAACTGTCCCTATAGGGTGCCGCCATGGATCAAAGCCTCAAGGCCTTGCCCTCGCCCTCGCCTGCCATCACCCCTGGGGCTAACCCCACTGGACAATTGCGGCCCCCCAGGTGAGGCCTGCCCCAAACCCAGCGGTAGCGACTACATCGCCAGACTTAATTTGGCCAGCACGCACGGCTTCATCTAGAGCAATGGGAATGGAAGCGGCGGAGGTGTTGCCGTGGCGATCCATATTGCTGACCACCCGCTCCGGGGCCACGTTCAGACGGCTGGCCACCGCATCGAGAATCCGCTGATTGGCCTGGTGTAGCACGAGCCAGTCAATCTCAGCGGTGGTCAGGCTGGCGCGAAACAGGGCTTTTTCAATGACCTCAGGGACGCGGTTGATGGCAAATTTATAGACTTCGCGCCCGTTCATGGTGATCGGGGCAAAGCTGCCCTGCTGCACCGCCACATCGCCCACCAGCGGGGCAGCTTGAGCCCTGTAGGCCAGATTGAGGCAGTGGTTTAAGGTGCCGTCACTGCACAGCTCAAACCCCAGCAGGCGATCGCGATCAGCCGCCCGCAGCACCACCGCTCCAGCGCCGTCGCCAAAGAGCACACAGGTGGTGCGATCGTCCCAATTGGTCCAGCGAGAGAGCACGTCGGCCCCAATCACCACCACATGCTTGAAGACACCGGTGCGAATGTATTGGGCAGCCGTCACCAGGGCAAAGACAAACCCGGAGCAGGCTGCCGTCAGGTCAAAGGCCACGGCGCGGGTCGCACCTAGGGCCGCCTGCACCTGACAGGCGGTGCCAAACAGATCGTCGGGGGTTGAGGTAGCCAACAAAATCAAGTCCACCTCCTCAGCCCCTAGCTCAGCCATGGTCAGAGCATGGCGAGCTGCCTCGGCAGCCAGAGAGGCAAGGGAGTCGGCAGCCGCCGCGATATGGCGCTGGCGAATGCCAGTGCGGGTCAAAATCCATTCGTCGGAGGTGTCAACGCGCTGGCTGAGATCGGCATTGGTGAGCGGTACGGTCAGACAAGCCGAACCACTGCCCACTAGGGACACACCGGGCATAAACTGTTCCACGGGTTATTCTCCCTCTGCTGCGGGCATGGCTACCCGCTGGTACTGAGCCTGAATGCGGTCTTGCACACGGTTATCGACCGCCTCTTTGGCCAGGCGAATAGCGTTAAATACCGAGGGCGCTTGGGAACTGCCGTGGCTGATCACCGTCACCCCCGCCACCCCCAGCAGCAGCGCGCCACCGTGCTCAGCATGGTCGACCCGCTGCTTGATGCGCCGCAGGTTGGGCTTGAGAATCGACGCGCCAATTTTGCCGCGCACCCCCTGGGGCAGCTCTTCGCGCAAGATTTGCAGCACCGACTCGCCCACCGCCTCGGCAAATTTGAGCAGCACATTGCCGACAAAGCCGTCGCACACCACCACGTCAAACTGCCCCGAGAGGATGTCACGGCCCTCGGCATTGCCCGCAAAGGGAATGTTGGGGTTTTCTTCGAGCAGCTGGTGGGCTCTCAGGGCGGCGTCGTTGCCCTTGCTGGGCTCTTCACCGATATTAATCAGGCCAATGCGCGGGTGATCTACCCCCAGCACATAGCGCGAATAGATGGTGCCCATCATGGCAAACTGCTCGAGGTATTTGGGGCGACAATCGACGTTGGCCCCCACATCGAGAATCAGCACCGACTTATTGGCCACCACGGTGGGAAAGACAGCCCCGATCGCCGGTCGGTCAATGCCCTTGAGCCGCCCTAGACGCAGCAGTGCCGCCGCCATCGCCGCCCCTGAATGCCCCGCCGACACTACGGCATCGGCCTGGTTGCGCTTAACCAAGTCCATAGCCACGTTAATCGAGGCCTGGGGCTTTTTGCGTAGCGCACTGAGGGGCTCTTCATGCATTTCGATACTGCCCTCGGCAGGCACTAGCTCAATGCCAGCCAGCTGGTCACTACTCGCCGTTGAGGCCTGGATTTGGTCGACATCACCGACTAGCGCTACATCGACGTCTAGCTCAGCCTTGGCGCGAATGGCACCTGCAACGATCTCGCCAGGGGCAAAATCACCCCCCATGGCGTCAATGGCAATGCGTGCCCGGTTAAAACCCATCAGCTAAATCTGTTTAAAAAGCCTGAGCAAATTCTAGCAGACTACCCCGCCGACTATTCTTCGCCCGGTTCCACTATGCGCTGAAACAGGTAGCCGGTACCCCGGGCGGTGAGGATCAGTTCTGGATTGCTGGGGTCATCTTCAAGCTTGGCCCGCAGGCGAGAGATGTGGACATCGACCACACGGGTATCGACGTGGCGTTCGGGGGTGTAGCCCCATACTTCCTGCAAAATTTCGGAGCGGGAAAAGGGTTCGCCAGAGCGGCTGACCAGCAGCTCTAGCAGGCTAAACTCCATGCCGGTCAGGCGAATGCGCTCGTCGCCCTTGTACACCTGACGCTTGTTGGTATCGATGCGAATGGTGTTGACCGAGATCACGCCGGAGCTAGGAATGCCGGTCATGCCGGTTTTGTCGACCCGGCGCAGCACCGAGCGAATGCGGGCTTCTAACTCTTTGGGGGAGAAGGGTTTGACCACGTAGTCGTCGGCCCCTAGCTCAAGGCCGGTGATGCGATCGGCCACGTCGCCCAGGGCGGTGAGCATAATGATGGGGATGTCTGACTCTTTGCGCAGCTCTTGGCAAACGCCATAGCCGTCGAGCTTGGGCATCATCACATCGAGCACCACGAGATCGGGGGCGGCGTTGCGGAAGGTTTCTAGAGCTTCTTCGCCATCGGCGGCGGTGACCACATCGTAGCCAATCATCGATAGGCGGGTTTCGAGGATGCGGCGAATGCTGGCTTCGTCATCGACCACCAGGATTTTTTCTTTATTGTTTTCCAAGGCTTTCAAAGCTCCCTACGTAACGTCATATTCTATAAATAATCGCAACGTTATAACGATTAACTTTTGAAAGCTAGTTAGTCGATTGCGCCCTACCACCAGAGGCATCCCTGAAACTGGGTAACCAAACTCTACCAGGGCAGGGTCTGAAACATTTGTTTATTCTAGGGGTATTGATTCACGCCACAGACCTGGATTGTCTGTGCTTTAGGCTTTTTTAAGGTTTGCTACAGGGTGGGCGGCAGCCGTCGCGGCAGGGGCTAGGGCGAGCCCAGTCCGCCAAGCTTGTCCTCTAGACCTGCCCTCAAAGTTTCATCGCGCATAGGGACGTAATGGCTAAATCTCGCTCAATTTTTGTCTGCAACGAATGCGGGGCTGAGTCGCCCCAGTACTTTGGTCGCTGCCCCGTGTGCAACAGCTGGAACGCCCTGGTAGAGCAGGCACAGCCCGCTAAGGAGACCACCGTTCGAGCCTCGGCTCTGGGGCGTAGCCGAGGCGGGGCGACCACCGCTAAGGCCAGCCAGCCCCGGTTGGCCCTGACTCTCAATCAGATTCAAGACCACCCCCAAGCGCGGCTGCCCTCGGGCTATGGCGAGCTAGATCGGGTGCTGGGGGGCGGCATTGTGCCAGGGTCGCTGGTGCTGCTGGGGGGCGACCCTGGCATTGGTAAATCTACCCTGCTGTTGCAGGTGGCCAACCAGCTGGCGACGCGGCAGCGGGTGCTGTACGTCTGCGCTGAAGAGTCGGGCCAGCAGGTGAAACTGCGGTGGCAGCGGCTGGGACCGGGGGAGAAGAGGGAACAGGAAAGAGGGAGAGAAGGCGGCAGGCAGAAGGCGGCAGGCAGAAGGCAGAAGGCAGAAAGTGGAGCGGCGGCGGCACCGGAGGAGTTTGAGCCGGCGGGGATGGAGGCGGTGGATAGCCAACTGTTTTTGCTGCCGGAGATCGACTTAGAGACGATTTTGATGGAGTTGGAGTCGCTGAAGCCAGCGGTGGCAATTATCGACAGCATTCAGGCGCTGTACTACGCGGCCCTGACTTCGGCTCCGGGGTCGGTGTCCCAGGTGCGGGAATGTACGTCGGCGCTGATGCAGCTGGCGAAGCGGGCAAATATTTCGCTGTTTATCGTCGGGCATGTGACCAAGGAGGGTGCGATCGCAGGCCCGAAAGTGCTCGAACACCTGGTCGACACAGTGCTCTACTTTGAGGGCGATCGCTTTGCCAGCCACCGCCTGCTCAGGTCGGTAAAAAACCGGTTTGGCGCTACCCACGAGCTGGGGGTGTTTGAAATGGTCGATCGCGGCCTGGCCGAGATCAGCAACCCCTCGGCGCTGTTTTTGGGCAACCGCGACGAGCAGGTGCCGGGCATTGCCACCATCGTGGCCTGCGAGGGCACTCGCCCCCTGGTGGTGGAGCTGCAATCGCTGGTCAGCCCCACCAGCTATAGCTCGCCCCGGCGCTCGACCACCGGGGTGGAATACAATCGGCTGCTGCAAATTTTGGCCGTGCTGGAGAAGCGGGTGGGCATTCCCCTCTCGAAGCTCGACGCCTACGTGGCCTCGTCGGGGGGGCTGGCGGTGGGCGAGCCAGCAGCGGATTTAGGCATCGCGATCTCGGTGGTGGCCAGCTTTCGCGATCGCCTGGTTGACCCCGAACTGGTGCTGATCGGCGAAGTCGGTCTCGGCGGCCAGGTGCGGCCGATCTCGCAGCTTGAGCTGCGGCTCAAAGAGGCGGCGAAGCTGGGCTTTAAGCGGGCAATCGTGCCCAAGGGTCAGTCGGTCAAAGTAGATGGGCTAGAGATAGTGGCGGTGTCGCGGGTGGTAGATGCGATCGCCCACGCGCTGAAGGGGAATGGGTAAGGTGTTAGGTGTTAAGTGTCAGGTAACCCAATACCCAATACCGTTCCCCCCGCTGAAAGAGTAAAATAATGTAAAGAAGCTTGAACTTTTGGAGGCCGACCATGAGCCCTAACGTCGAAATTTACACCTGGAGCAGCTGCCCTTTCTGCATTCGCGCTAAGAAATTGCTGGATCAAAAAGGGATTGGCTACACCGAATACTGCATTGACGGCGATGAGGCCGCCCGCAGCGAAATGTCTAAGCGATCCGATGGGCGGCGATCGCTGCCTCAGATCTTTATCAACGATCACCATGTGGGTGGCTGCGACGACCTCTTTGCCCTAGATGCCAAAGGCGGCGTCGAGCCATTGCTGTCGGCGACTTCCGCTGGCTAGGCACCAACCATTGAGAAACCCGGTTGCTGCTGAGACAGGCACAAAATAGCGTGCTTGTGATCAGAGCAACCGGGTTTCTAGCAGCTGGATTGCCCCTGAGGCACTAGCCGTGGGGAGCGGCCTCAGCGGACTGTTTAGCAGCTTTAGAGCCGTTTTTACCCTGGCCATTTTGGGTGGGCTTACGGGGCTGAATCAGGCCGTAGCCACCGTGGTTGCGCTCATAGATCACGTTGATTTCCTGACTTTCTGCGTTGAGAAACATATAGAAATCGTGATCGATCAGCGAGAGCTGCTCTAGGGCCGATTCCACAGACATGGGGGCCATGGCGAAGTACTTGGTGCGAATCACCTCCTCGGGCAGTTGTGGCTCGCTGGTGTTAAGCACATGGGTGACATCGGTAGCCGGAGCTTCGTTGAGGTAGGCTTCGGTGGTTTTGCCCAGGTTGCCCTGCATACGGGTGTTGCGCTTTTCCTTGAACTTGCGCAGCTGGCGGCTGATTTTGTCGGCCACCAGATCGATGCTGGCGTAGAGACTTTCGCTGCTTTCTTCAGCTCTGACAACGGCCCCATCTACGAATAGGGTGACTTCTGCGGCCTGGTTGGCGGCAATTCTATGATTGCGCGCCACTGACAAATGGACGTCTACCTCGTTGGTCAGGTGCTTGAAGTGGCTCACCGCCTTGAGGATTTTTTGCTCTACATGCTCCCGAATTGCTTCTGTGATCTCAATGTTTCTGCCGTGGATTACCAGCTTCATAAAGCGGACTCCTTGATACGTCGCCTCATGGCTTCACCCTAACACCTTGTATTCTGCACAACAGCGTCCGTTAGAATCCTTTGCATGGGTTGATAATTCTTGATTGCTAAACCCGCTGCCACCAGCAATTTGCGCTAGCTCACGGTTGACAAATATGGGTTCACACGATCGAGAATCAGACTCCCTGTGCGAGGTCTATGACCTGGGGCTGCGGCCCTTTGCCGAGGTGTGGGCCCTACAAAAATTTTTGGTGCAGCGCCACCGCCACCCGCCTCAGCCCGACCGCCTGCTGCTGGTAGAGCACCCCGGCGTGTATACCCTGGGTCAAGGCTCGACCCTAGACCACCTGAAGCAGCCCGAGGCGGCATTGCCCTACCCTCTGTTTCGCACGGAGCGGGGCGGCGAGGTCACCCACCACTGCCCCGGTCAGCTGGTGGGCTACCCAATTCTCGATCTGAAGCAGCATCGGCCTGACCTGCACTGGTATCTGCGCCAGCTTGAGGAGGTACTGATTCAAACCCTGGCTCGGTTTGGGGTGAGGGCAGGGCGTCAGACTGGCCTGACGGGGGTGTGGGTCGGAGACTATAAGCTGGCGGCAATCGGCATTAAGGTGAGCCGCTGGGTGACGATGCACGGCTTTGCGTTGAATATTTGCCCTGATTTGGTAGGGTTTCAAGCCATTGTGCCCTGCGGCATTGCCGACAAATCGGTGGGCAGCCTGGCCCAGTTTTGCCCAGGGGTCACCGTAGACACGGTGCGTCCTGTGGTGGTGAGCAGCTTTGCCCAGGTGTTTGGAGTCAGTCCCATCATACAGAGTGACGCCCCACCGGGCCTTTGAGCCCCTTCACAGCGCAGATGCTGCACCGCCCCCAGCGCTTGAGTTCACCCATGGGGCAGTGGCAGTGGCACTGGGGGCAGAGGGGCTGCTGGGCAGTCAGCTGCCGGGTCAGGGCGGCCCAGCGCTCAAAGCTTTCGGCGGCGGTTTGGGGGCGCTGGTTGGCAACGGGGATCGCCCGAGGCTCAAAACAGGGGTGCTGCCGCAGCCACTCGGGCAGGGCTGCCGCAGCAGTTAACACCGCCGCCTGGGTCGTCTTGTTTTGTCGATACCAGTCGCCGCTGGAGAAGCGAATATCGCTCAGGTTAAGCCGTAGGCGATCGTTGAGCTTAGCTAGGATCCGCACTCGCTCTAGGGTAAGCGTCTGCGCCCACATGGGGTTGACCACCGCCACGTACAGCACGTCTTGATCAAGGCGTAGCGGGGCCGCCTGGCGGGCGACCCCTTCGCCGACCACCGCCGCCCAGCCGTTGAGCACCTGGCGAAACTGACCCCGGCTACGCCAGCGAGGCTGCTGTTCAAACTGATTGATGACGGTGTGGATGGAGTCGAGGGGCATGGGCAATGCGGCAATTTTTGAGAACTCAGATTACTCTAGGTTAAGTAAGCTGGGGCAGGGCTCTGTTGCTGGGGCCAGCCGTTCACCGCCGCGCAAACTCACCCGCAGACCCATGGCTTCTATTCTTGACCCACCCATTTTGACCAAAGTCGCCAAAATGAAGGAGCGGGTTTGCTGGCAGCACCCGGCCCTAGTAGAGCGCCACATCGACCAGACTCGGCTGATTATAGACGATGGCCGCAGCGACGACGCTGAGTTTTCATTTTTGGTGATCGGCGACAGCGGTTCAGGGCCGCACACCGACCACCATCCCCAGCGGCGCATTGCCGAGCAGATGGTGCCCCACCTACAAGACTGCCGGTTTTTGCTGCACACGGGCGATGTGGTGTATCAGGTCGGCTCTAGCGAGCAATATCCAGAAAATTTTATTCAGCCCTACCGGGAGTGGCTGGTGGGGGGCGATCGCACCGATCAAATTGCCTTTGACGAGATGCTGTTTCGCTTCCCGTTTTTGGCGGTACCGGGCAACCACGACTACTACAACCTGCCGAGGCTCTACAGTGCTCTGGTGCAGGTCAGTCGGCCCATTCGCCAGCTGCTGGGGCTAAATCTCAACCCCAATGTGGGCTGGCGCGGATCGGGGGTGGGCGACGCCTATGCCCGAGCCTTTTTAGACTATCTCAAGGGCATGCCCGCAGACCAGATGGCGGCCCACCTCGACCGTCACTACGGCCCCTGGGATGACCAAACCCAGGGGCTGCGCTATCAGCCGGGGCAGTTTACCCGCCTGCCCAACCGCTACTACACCTTTCGCTACGGCGGCGTTGACTTTTTTGCCCTCGACAGCAGCACCTTTAACGACCCCACGCTGGTGAGCGAAAACACCTCAGATAGTGCCCAGCAGCGGCGGCTGGTGGCCCAGCGCGAGACCATTCAGCGGCAGCAGCAGCAGATTAGAGATGAGGCGCTGCATCTGCAAAGCACTGACCCCCACGCCCAGGAGCGTCTAGACGACCTTCAGGCTAAGGTGGAGCAGCTCGACGAGATGCTGCTGGACATTGACAAGCAAACCCACCCCAACGCCACCGCGCTGGTCGATACCGAACAGCTGCTGTGGCTGCGAAACGCGCTGATTGACTCCTGGCAAGACCCCTCGGCGCGGGGGCGGATTTTGTTTTTTCACCATCCGCCCTACGTGACCGAGGTGACCAAGTGGGCCCAGGGGCAGACCATGGCAATTCGCCAAAATCTGCGGTGGGTGCTCGACCAGGTGGCGGAGGCGGTACCCGAAATTGGCACCCACCGCGCCCCAGTCAACCTGGTGCTCAATGGCCATGCCCACTGTTTTGAATATCTCAAGACCGAGGATACGGGCCACGCCGACAGCCACATGAACTGCGTGGTCTGCGGCGGCAGCGGCCTCAGTCTGCGGCGACAGCGGCCCGAGGGCACCATGCTCTACGAGGCCTTAGAAACAGACGCCGATGGCCAGACGGCGTTTAAGCTGGTGGCAAAATCGCAGCTGTACACCGGTTTGACGGGTCATAAAGCCGAACGGCGGCGGCCCTATTCCTTTGTGCGCATAGATGTGACGGGGGATGAGTCGCCCCAGTTTGTGTTGACGCCCTACATTTCAGAGCGCTTTCACCAGGGTTGGCAGGAGTATGCATTGGATCCGCTGGTGTTGGGGTGAGTGGGTGGGTAGGTGGGTGGATGGGTTGAGGCTTAGAGATCTAAGGAGATTTCCAGGAAAGAAGATACCAGCAGAAATCCAGCGACTGTAGCCCCTGTAGGGTGGGCACTGCCCACCATTTGGGAGACTCTTTTCTAGAAGCCGCCTAAGGCTCAAAACTGAAATCTTTAACAGGCGGGTGGGGGATAGTCAATGGAAAAGATAGAGGAAATTCTGCGGTTTTGGTTTGGCGATCCGGAGGATCCTGCCGGGGAGTATGGGCAGCAGCGGCAGGTGTGGTTTAAAAAAGACCCAATGTTTGACGACGCAATTCGCCAGCGGTTTTTAGCCGATGTTGAGCGGGCTGCCAGGGGCGAGTTGGCAGCATGGCGGCAGGAACCGCAGGCTTGCCTGGCGCTGATTCTGCTGCTGGATCAGTTTCCGCGCAACCTGTTTCGGGGTGAGGTGCGGAGCTTTGCCAGCGATCGCACCGCCCTAGCCACCGCCTACCATGCCCTAGAGCAGGGCTACGACCAGCAGGTGCTGCCGGTGGAGCGCATTTTCTTTTACCTACCGCTAGAGCACAGCGAAAATTTGGCCGATCAAGATCGCTGTGTGGAACTGGTGCGATCGCTCCACGCCACCCACCCCGAATTTGACTCAACCCTCGACTACGCCCTGCGCCACCGCGAGGTGATCCAGCGGTTTAGCCGCTTTCCCCACCGCAATCAGACTTTGGGGCGAGCGACCACCCCCGCAGAAGCAGAGTTTTTGCAGCAGCCCGGGTCAAGATTTTAAGCACCTGGCTTGGCAGACTCCTCGGTCTATACCCCAATCACCGGGGCCAGATATAGCCCAGGTCGTCAATCTCTAGGGGCGTATCGGGGAAGTCGCGCTGGGTAAACTGGCGCACCAGAGTCACCCCGCCAAAGTAATTGTCGAGGTAGGGCACGCCGTTGCGATCAAGCGCCACGGGGATGATCCGCCCGCCGACAAAATTGCCCTGGGCATCGAGGTCGGTCTGCAAAATCAGTGAGATGCCCAGGGGGCCAACCGTAGACAGACTGCGGTAGCCGACAAAGTTGCCCAACGAGTAGGCGATCAGCTTGCCGTTGTAAAGCTCTAGGGCGCGGGGCACGTGGGGGCCATGGCCCAGCACCAGGTCGGCCCCATGGTCGATCACCGTGCGAGAAAACTGCACCACATTGCCGCGATTTTCGGAAAAAAAATATTCGGTTTGGTCGCGGGTGACGGTGGCATCGCTGCCCTCTTTGCCGGCGTGAAAGGAGATCACAACGATATCGGCCTGGGCTTTAGCGGTTTGCACCAGGGCGATCGCCCCCGCCAAATCCTGCACCATGTTGTGATAGCTGTAGGTGCTAAACCCAATAAAAGCCACCGTCAGCCCCTGGGCTTCTACATACAAAATTTCGTCTTTGCGGCCCACCGCCTGCATACCCGCCGCTTCGATGTGGGCGATGGTGTCGTTAAACCCCTGCTCGAAGAAATCAAAGGAGTGGTTGTTGGCCACGCTGAGCACGTCAAACCCGGCCTCTTTGAGCACGCTGGCGTACCAGGGCGGGGTGCGAAAGGCAAAGGTATTGCCCCGGCTAGTGTCTTTGGCGCTGTGGGGATAATCAGTCAGGGTGCTCTCAAAGTTGCCAAAGGTAATGTCGACGTCGCCCAGGTGGTCTTGAACACCGCGAAACAGGTACTGCCAGTCGCTGGGCAGACGGTAGCCCCCGTAGTCGGTACCGGGAATAATGTCACCCACGGCCTTGATCGTGAGCGTCACCGGGACGGCGAGATCGGGCGGGGTCAGGGCCTGGGCCACTGCACCTGTGGCCAGCAGTGGCTCTAGGAGGGTCACCCCCGGCGAGGCGCTATCGGTGAGGGGAGTGGTCAAGGCTTCCGGCAGGGTCTCCGACAGAAGGGGGGCAGATGGCTGACTGTAGCGCCACTGGGTGACTGCGGCGGTCAACCCAAACCCCAGGGCGGCAACGGCAGTTAACAGACCCCAGCGCCAGCGACGGCCTGGGGCAACAGTGCGATCGCTCCCCAAGGTCTGACCCAGGCGAGGCGCTGCCGCCTCGGGTGGCAGGCTATCGACGGGAGCTGGGGCGGGCTGGGGGGGCACCGCTGCGGGCTCTAGGCTAAAGTCGTGCTGCCAGCGGTTGACTAGGCGTTTTTCGGTGCCGTCAAACACTTTGAGGTGGGTGATATCGGCCAGCCCCAGGGCCGTGACGACGGCGTAAATAGTGGGCACATGGCCCTGGGCATTCACCCCAGGGGCGGTCAGAAAAACGTAGAGGGTGCGATCGCGCCGCGACACCTCGACTTTAATCTGGGGCTTAATCTGGGGGTCATTGAGGGTGGAAGCCAAAAGCTGGGCGATGGTCATCAAAGACCGGCCCTCAGGGGCAATCGCGCCCGCTTTTCCAGCCTGCAATCTACTCGTCTGGGGCATCAGATCTGTATCAGTCACTGGTAAAAGCCGTCCTGCACTCCGCTACGCCAAATCATAGCGCCAGAGCAGCCTCAAGGCTCATTTTGGCCAGATCTGACCATGCTGACGCAACCAAAGACAAAAAGCTCCGCTAGCACTGGGCTAGCGGAGCAGCTGTGGGTATACAGGCAAGGCTAAACAGGGCAGGTAACGTTCAAGAACTCCAGCGCTGTTTGGGTCTGCGGCCATCGGGCTGCCGAAATACCCTACCGGGACGACCTAATGTCGCGATACAGACCTTTACGGCGGGTCTTAGGCCGACCCGGCAGTGCCACCCCTGCCAGGCCCAGTAGCCCTAGGGCAGACTTAGCGCCGGGTGCTACCGCCTGGGGCTGATCGACTGCAGGCTGATGGGGCTGCACCGTCTGACGATATTCAGCCCCAGCCAAAGACAGCAGACCCGCCACAATAAATGCGCTCAGGTGATTGAGCGAATGATCGACCCCAGGCACGTCGTAGTGGGTGGTAAACATTCTCACCAAAAACCAGATAAATAACCCAACGCCGATTAGCAGCGCAATGGCGTTGATGGCCGGGTTGTGGGCAAAGGTGTAGATCGCCCCACCCGTGGGGCCATCGATTGCCCCCTCAAATTCTTCAAAGGTAGAAAATGGGCTAGACATGGCACTTGCTCCTCAAAATTTCTAGCATTTTGGCCAGGGTTCAAACAGATCGACTACTTGGGCGTTACAGAAGTCATAGGCATGACAACGCTATCGGCACGGCCATTTTGCTCAGACAAAATAGAATATTCTGGATAGCCTTCAATGCCGAAGTCAGCCAGGTCTAGACCCGCAATTTCTTCAGCCTCAGACACCCGCAGCAGGCCAAACTTCTTCAGTACAAAGCTCACCCCATAGCCTGGGATAAAGCCCAACAGCACCGCAGAAATCACCGCGCCCACCAGCTGCCCCCAAAAATTGATCGAGGGAATGCCGTCGGGCTGCGGGTAGCCCGCCGCAAAAATGCCCACCATTAGCGCCCCAAACATGCCGCAGTAGCCGTGCACCGCAAAGGCACCCACCGCATCGTCGATGCCAGCCTTTTCGACCGCATTGCCCACAAAGGGCATAGTGTAGGCCCCGACAAAGGCAAGCAGGATGACGATCGCAGGGCTGTAGACATCCATCGCTGCCGCCGCCGAGATAATCCCCGCCAAACCGCCAGAGATGGTATAGAACGGGTCGGCCTTAGAGCCCATGTAGGCCCCCACCAGACCAGCGGAGAGGGCCAGGGTGGTATTGACCCCAATCGAGGCCAGGGTCATCGGCGTACCGTAGATAGTGATCTCCCCAGTTTGACCGGGGGTAAAGATCACGCAGGCGGCCAAAAAGGCGTAGAAACCGACAAAAATCAGCATTAGCCCCACCATGGTCAGGGGCAAATTGTGGGGCATGATTACCCGAGGCTTGCCCTGGGCATCAAACTTGCCGATGCGGGGGCCGAGGTTGATTAGCACCCCCAAAGCAAAGAAGCCCGCCACCGCGTGGAGCAGAGCCGAGCAGCCAAAGTCGTGGTAGCCCATCTGGGTGAAAAACCAGCCGTAGGGGTTCCAGCCCCAGGAGGCAGCCACCACCCAGGTAAACGAGCCTAAAACAATGGCCAGAATGGCGTAGGCCCCGACTCTGATGCGCTCAATCACCGCCCCAGAGAGAATGGAGGCGGTGGTCATGGCAAACAGGGCAAAGGCAAACCAGAACACCCCGGTGAGGTGGTCGGAGATATTTGGCCCCAGCGCAGGCGACCAGGGATAAGAGGCCTCGACCAGTTCCAGCACCTCGCCCACGGTGCCGCCAGCGGTGGCGCTAGTCCAGGGGCCGACAATGCCTCCCTGCAAGGGAAACAGCGGGAAGGCGTTGTACACCCACCAGCCAAAGAAAAAGAAAGTCAACCCCACCAGCGACAGGGTCATCAGGTTTTTGACCATGGTGGCCAAGACATTTTTAGAGCGGGCCGCACCCCCCTCATAGGCCAAAAAGCCCACGTGAATTAGCAACATCAGCACAGAGGCCCAGTAGTAGTAAGACTCTGCCACAAACGTTGCCAAAAATTCCTGCGATTCAGGAGACATAGATCACTCCTAGCTGTCAGTAATTTGTACAGAGAAACCGAAAATATGGAACGACCAACTCGCTAAGACAGCAAGTGGTTGCAAGCGAGCTAAATACACCGACAAGGACGACCTGTTCAAGCAAAGAATTAGGTCTGGGCCAAACTATTTCGGCTGGTCTAAACACAAATCCAAAACCCCAGGGTGGGCCTAGGATCAATCATCAAGTTGTCTGAGTTATGGCGGTCAACTTGTTATGTCAAGAGTGTGCAACGCAATCTAGGGATGAGCTGTAGTCAGCGATACTGAACCACCGTTGAAGGGTTGAATGACAGCCCAGAAATTTTTGATTTGGGCACTAGCTAGGTGCAGTTCTAAGGTGGGCTGGCCCCCAGGGGAGTGGTGCCACACCAAAACAGAAATCTGCGCCACCTGAGCTGGAACTGCCCGGTGCAGCGGTAGGGAAGAGAGGCGATGGGGTGCCCGCGCGGTGGCCCGGTCGGCTAGGTCGGGCAGGCTCGCGATCGGTAAGGTGATGGCCGCCATCCAGGGGAGCTGGGTGACCCAAAGCCGTAGGCTGAGAGGCGCGATCGCCTGATCGATCGGGCCGGGGTAGGTCAGGCGAAAGTTGCGATCGCCCAACCGCAGCACCGAGCAAGCCTCGCCCGCCAGCTCTGTCTCCAGCGACTGAAACGGGGCCAGGTGATCGACTGCCTCGCCAAACAGCGCTCTAGCGGCGACTAAGCCATCGGCCCCCGCCATATCCCAGGGCTGGATGCTTGGGCCTTTCATACTCGCACCCGGCTCTTGCTGGGGTCAAAAGCGGCAAGGGTGCCGACCGTGGCGCGAACCCGCCGCTTTAGCCCATCCAGCATACCCACCTCTACCACGGTGCCTAGCTCGGCAAACTCTGGCACCACCTGGGCCATGGCAATGCTGGCATTGAGCACGGGCGAAAACGTGGCGCTGGTGATCTGCCCCACCCGCCAGCGCTCCGCCGCCGCAAACACCGGCTGCCCGTGGGCGGCGACCTCTGGCCCCTCCAGCACCAGGCCCACCGCCACCCGGGGGGGATGCGGGCGGATGGCTGCCAGCGCCGCTTTGCCGATAAAGTCAGGCTTTTTCATCGCCACGGCCCAGCCAATGCCCGCCTGGTAGGGCGAGGTCAGATCATCAAACTCGTAACCCATCGCCAGCAGCCCGGCTTCGATACGGGCGCGATCGAGCGCCTTCATGCCCAGGGGCAGCAGTCCTGCAGGCTCGCCAGCCTGCAAGAGAATTTCCCACAGAGCCGCGCCATGCTGGGGCGGCACAAACAGCTCGTAGCCCAGTTCCCCGGTATAGCCCGTGCGGGAGATCAGCACCGGGATAGTTTGAATATGAGATTCTAAAAACCGAAAATAGCCCAGAGCTTCAACCTCTGGCACCAGGGCTGTAAGCAGGTCACGGGAGCGGGGGCCTTGCAGGGCAAGATTGTGGAGATCCACAGTTTCGACAGTCACCGACCAGCCGTTTGCTTGGGCAATCTGTCTGAGCCAGGCGGCATCGGTGTCGCAGTTGCCCACGTAGCGGTAGCGGCAGGGGCCAAAGCAAAACACAATGCCGTCATCGACAATGCCGCCGTGGGAATTGAGCAGACAGCCGTAGGCTCCCTGCCCCACCACCACCTTCTCTAAATTGCGAGAAAACGCGTACTGCAATAGAGCCAAGGCATCGGCTCCCTGCACCTCAAACTTGCGCAGGGCCGAGAGATCCATCAGCGCCGCTCGCTGGCGCAGCGCCCAGTACTCGGCCTGGTCGCCCTGGTGGGCAAAGGTTTGGGGCACCCAAAAACCGTTGTACTCGGCCAGATCATCGCTCAGCTGGCGAATGCTGGGGGTAAAGGCGCTGTCTTGGGTCATCCGCAGGGGCAAATCTACCGCCACTCGCCGCCCCATGGCCCGCGCAAAGGTCTGACCCGCCGCGTAGACGCGTACGTGGATGGGGGTGGGGTGCCAGCCGTTGACTGGGTCAATGTCGTCGGGGCAAGATGAGCTGGCGCAGAGCAAATCTTGGTGAGCCAGCAGCAGCACATAGTCGCCGGGGCGCGAGAGGGGTTCTTCAAACCCAATGGTGCCGTGGCCATCGACGCTGGTGTTGTAGAAAAAGTTGAGCGCGGGCCAGCCGGGGCGGGGGGCAATGCCGTAGGGGGCCAGCACCCGGTTGAAGTTGTCGCTACAGCTGGGGTGGCCGGGGTAGCCCGCGTCTTCGTAGTAGCGGGCGGTGCAGGCCAGCAAAAAGCTGTCGTGGTAGCCACAGGTGTCTTGCACCAATTCCGTCAATGGCTGCATGGCCTGGGAAAAAAGCTTGCTGGGCAACCCCGCCCGGGGAACGGCTAGCCCAGTCAGGGTGCGAGTGACGGTGGCGTCGAGCGGGTCGCCGTAGCTCTCGCCGCCAAAGGCCAAAAAGTCGGAGCACTGAGAGCCAGCCACATCAATGATTTGAACATATTGGCCAGCGGTGACGGGGTAGGCAATAGCCTTCCCAGGGGCAATGCGATACTCGGCCACTACCTCACCCAAGGGCGGCGGCAGGTCGGTAAACGGTGCTGTCTTGAGACTCGTTAGTGCAGTTGTCATAACAAGATTGCACCAGAGGCGCTGGCTTGCCGCAGTGATGCAGACTACCGAACCGGGCGTGGTGGTGAAAATCAAACCCTTGGGCGGCAAGGGCGACAGGAGTTACACAATCGCCTGGGTATTCTGCTCAGGCATCTGCTGAAGCAGCCATACCAGTGAGGCGGCAATACCAGCCCAGGAACCGCAACAACAGTTGGCAATCGCCCCTGCGAGAACAACGCCACCCCATCGACCAGCTTTTAGTAGGTTCAGGACACGAAGAGCCGCCGTCAGCCTTGCACCGTAAACCCCAGTCCCCTAGCTGCGTCAGATCCCTAGGTTCGCGTAGGTTGGGTGCAACGAAGTGAAACCCAACAGCAGCAAGCCTTTGTTGGGTTCCGCTGGCGCTCCACCCAACCTACAAATCAAAGCTTGACAAGGCACTAGTTATGAGTGGCCCGTTCTGCCTTCTGCCTTCTGCCTTCTGCCTTCTGCCTTCTTACTTCTGCCTTCTTACTTCTGCCTTGAAGCACTAGCTGCGATAGTGCAGTTCTTCTAGCCAGGTGCGCATCTCATCGGCAGAGGCGTGGTCAATAGCCATTTGGGTAATGGGGTCGTAGGCATTCCACAGGACTGTACCAGAGGCGTCGCTAGCTTTCCACACGCGGGGTTCGCTGGTGGCTTCGAGGCGGGCCAGCAGTTTTTGCCCGAAGGCAGCCAACTTGGTACCTAGGCTAGGGGAATTTTTAGCGGTGTGGATTGGCCAATAGCTGGTGTTCATAACCGATCTCCTTTGGTATTTGAGGTTTTTTCGCTCACAACTTAAGAGTAGTTTTCTGTAACGTAAAATACAAAAGCTTTCCGTCATGGGAGACATGAGAAATTTTCATAGGTGATGTCTAATGCCAAATCCGGCTTGGCTACCCCCGATACCCCTGGGCGAACCGCCGTTCGCCCCTACAGGTTGGCCAACTGCCTATCGGGGGTCAGCCCCATCGAGCTTCAGGCGTGGAGTTCTATCTGCGGGGAAACTGTAGATGCCGAGGGAACCTGAGGTGGACTGGTTGCAGGCTCAGGGTTTGAGCGGCGGTTCTGTATCAAATTGTCAAAAGCTGACAAAAATAGAAAAACAGTAGCGTATTATACAGATATGAAGATAAATCGTTCATCTCCCTCTGACTATTTACCGGGTGCATTCCCCCTCAGGCAGCCTAGTTGGGAGACGGAAGTAGGGACAACCCCGAAGGAACGCGCCTCACTACGCCATCGCTTCTAGGAGGCGGCATTATGAAACTCACCTATCGCGGTATCAGCTACGACTCTGCTTCTAGCCCTGCTCCTCAGATGGGCGCAACCACTGGTACAGGACGCTATCGGGGTGCTCCGGTAGTCTTTCGTGCCCTGGCTAATCTGCCCGCCCAGCCCGCCAACGATTTGACCTGGCGCGGTGTACCCTACCGAACAGGCCTGATGACTTCCGCCGACCCGGCTGCGGCTGCGGTGCCCGTGGTGGCGATTCCGGCGGTGGCCGCTAGTGGGGCCGCTGCCCCTAGCCCGGCGGCCCCCGTGGTGAATGCTACAACGACCCCCACTAGCATTCCTGA
>RECJ01000027.1 GCA_007694115.1 Leptolyngbya sp. DLM2.Bin27
ATGGTGGTGCCACTCTGTTAAGCCTCTTTATAAGTCATCAGTCAATTTCCTCAATCTCAAACCAGTTACCGATGGCACTCCCGTCATTAGCGTATGGATTGACCCAACTTTCTAGCTCAGCAATTCGGTCTTCTTGACCCGTAACCACTTGACTCACTGTGGCCTCAAGGATCGATATATCTTTCTGTAAAGCGCTGACCCTGTTCCTCAGTGCTCGTAACTGATGGAAGAAAGCCGTGGACAAATCTTCGCTGGACATACTGCTGTGCTGCTCTCGACAGGACACCCTGAGTATAGCCTGTAAGAATCATTAACGTGAATAGGATAATCATAAATTTTAGACGGGGGCTGTTGCCCCCTTGTTTGTAGTCAGCATCATCAACGTGTTCCAATCCTCATCCAAGCTGGTTAGGCAAGGATGCCGATGCTCGTACTGATTTAACATATCACTTGGATTCCTGTAGCTGTGTTTACCAAATCAAATCTGCGGGGTCACGGATGATCGCAGTATTCCCTATCGAGATGCCCTTCTTCAGGTCATAGCCTCCCTGCCAGAGCCATACCCCAGGGGCAATGGGTTCCCGCAGATCTTCAGTTTCTTTAAACTCGCGGTTACGGAGATTGACCAGGTAGGGCTGTAAGGCTTTCATGTCGCCAGGGCGCAGGCCATAGCGACGAAGGCGACGAATATGTTCCTTAGCGCGATCGTCATACTCGATCACGACCGGGGTGGTGTCATCGGGAATGAACTTGAAGAGATCTGCCACTTTAGGAAAATTAAGATCTTCCCGGTAACTCTGGATTTTCTGAGCATCCGTCGTATCGATCAACTGGTAAAGATGGCGAAAATAATCGTCGAAAATAGCTGGATCATCCCAGTTCAGGTTCTCTCTCTGGAGCAGAATGGTGGTTTCATCAAAGGCTTTGCGATATTCTCCAGGGGGCAGATGCACCTCCTGGGGCCGAAATATTGTCACCTGGCCTTTTTGGGGTCTGCGCCCTTCGCGGTTGCATCGCCCCGCTGCCTGCACGATGCGGTCTAGGGGGCCAACCGCCCGATAAACCACCGGAAAATCTAAGTCAACACCCGCCTCGACCACTTGGGTCGACACCAAAATGCAGGGGCGATCATCGCGCAGCCTGTCTCTGACCTCTTGCAGCACCTCCCGCCGATGCTGGCCACAGAGCAGGGTAGATAAATGGAAGAGATGGTCATTGTTATCGTCATCGACCAGTTCGTCTAAAATCGCCAACGCATCTTTGCGGGTATTCAGAATGACCAGGGCTTGATCGGGCTGGCTGACATTTTCGGCCACATCGGCCCAACTCCATTCTGTAGGGGGCACCGAGTAAACTACACGGCTGAGAGTGGCAAAGTGTAGCTTGGCCATAGCTTTGGGCACAATGTCGCGCACTGTGCCAGCCGTGAAGCCTTTGAGGTAAGGGGTTTCGCCTTCTAATGCGGGCTGGGTTGCTGTGCAGAGCACCAGGCTGACCCGATACTGACGACACAGCTCTTTTAAGACACTCAGAATTGGCTCTAACAACCCAGCGGGGAGAGTTTGAACCTCATCCAAAATAACCACGCTACCCACGATATTGTGAAGCTTGCGGCAGCGGCTCGTGCGATTGGCAAACAGGCTTTCAAACAACTGCACCGTGGTGGTGACAATCAGCGGCGCATCCCAGTTTTGGGTGGCTAATCGGGCCTGGGCTTGGCGCGATCGCGCATCTTCTTCATTGCCTTGCTCTGGCCTGATAGCGCTGTGGTGTTCTAACACAGCCTCTTGGCCAAAAATCCCCCGATAGACCTCTACGGTTTGTTCAATGATGCTGGTGTAGGGAACCGCCACGATCACCCTATCTAAGCCATGATGCAGGGCATGGGCTAGCGCAAAGGCTAAACCACTGCGAGTCTTACCGCCGCCCGTGGGTACAGCTAAACGAAAAACGCCAGGTTCTAAAGAAACGGCAGCTTGGCAAGCCTGATAGACCTCTGCTCTGACCTGATTGACGGGGGTAGCATCTACCTGGGTAACTAAGGCCTGTTGAGCGGCTTGTAAGGTGTGCCAAAGCTGGGCAACGGTGACTCTAGCCCCTCGATGAGCCGCAATTTCTGGGGAAAAGTGGTCTTCGGTATCGAGGTAGTCGGCATCCACCAAGCAAGAGAACAGCATTCTCAGCAGCAGATCAAAGCTGAGCAGATCGGGGGCTAAGGGAGTAATCTGCTGACTTGCCGCTTGGGCAATAGTCAGGTCAATGTCTTCTGCATTGGCCCGTTGTAAGATGGCTTGGTAGACTGCTGAATCCATTTGAGCCAGGCGATTCATCATGTGGGTCTGCTGTGGCAACCCAGCATGGTGGCCAAAAATCAAAGGGGCTAGGGGTGGGAATTGCTCTGAGGCCAGCTTGGCTCCATAAATAGCGTGAGGTACTTTGCCTTGAGGCTCTGCCTCTCCTGATTCAGATGCCGCCTGGCACTGCCGTAAGTATTCCTGAAAGGCTGGATTGTACTTACCCAGGTCATGCCAAAGCCCGGCATAGAAACCTAACTCCCCCGCCCCAAACTTATCGGCCAACCGCTGGGCTGATTGGGCTACATCTGACAAATGCTCCTTGAGCCCATGCCATCGTTGATCTGCACCTTCTGGAGGGGTGTGGGCCGCAAAGGGTGGTTTCATTGGCAGTGTTGATAATACCCATGAACTATACGACAGAGTTCCCTGACTCCCGAGGCCTGGCGCGTTCTCTTCACAGATTTTTTAAGTCTGTAGGCTCGTCAACCACTAAATTTGTCGGCAGGGGCGATCGCCCTCTCAGCCTTTGGGCTCTACCGCCGCCACTGCCGCGCCACTGTCTAAATCTGCGCTTCTAACTCCTCCAGCGCTTGGGATGTCCCCACCTGCCATGATCGCTTCACGGTGGCAGCAATCCACTCTGCCACAGGCAGTCCGGGAAATGTGGGGCTTTCGTCAACGGCGATGTAATTACCCTGCTGCAAGACGTAGATGGTGAGCTTGCCGTTAGCAAAAATCCAGAGTTCAGGCACGCCAATCGCCACGTAGGCGTTCAGCGTCGTCTTTGACGTGACATCGGTTTCAATCGCCAAATCTGGCGGCGGGTCGCCTGGCTCTAGGCGGCGACGGGCAATCATTTGCTGATAGTTATCGATGTAAAAACAGGCGTCGGGTTCAACTCCGGCTACCCCGACTTGGCGAAAGGTGGTAGAGCCAAAGGGTTCATAGCGGCGACCAGAGGCTTTGAGTAGGGTTTTGACAATGTCGCCAATAATTTCCTTGGGCTTTTCGTGCTCTGGCAGTGGAACCATCAGCTCTAGGGTTTGTTCAAAGTAAGCAACCTGCACGGCCCGGCGATCGCCCAGCTCTGCCAGAATGGCCTCAAACTCCTCCCAACTCACATTGGGTATAGCCAGTACGCTGCCAGGAGCCAGCTGGAGTTGGCTAATGGGTTTCGTCACCAAGGCGGCTGGGGTCATAGTATTGAGCACGCTAGGACTGATCTCATACTATCGCGGCAATTCTGTCAGCCGGGCAGAAGCCCCATCCTGACGCCATGGAGCAGCTTCAAGCATCGGCATATTCTCGATAACGACAAACTCGCACAGCTTGCTGGCCTTTGACTACAATGGAAAGATTGAGAATATTTTCTCAACTGACGATCTGGGCGGCTGGCAATGGCTTCCAGGTCTACCGAACCATTCCTCTGCCTAAAGGCCCAAGTCATGCCCCTGCCAATTGTTGCGGTTATCGGACGCCCAAATGTGGGCAAATCTACCCTGGTGAACCGCCTGGCCGGGGCCCAAGACGCGATTGTCTACGACCAGCCGGGGGTGACGCGCGATCGCACCTACCAGCCCGCCTTCTGGCGCGATCGCGACTACCTGGTGGTCGATACCGGCGGCCTAGTGTTCGACGACGACACCGAATTTTTACCCTATATTCGCGAACAGGCCCAGCTGGCGCTGACCGAAGCCAGCGCCGCCATCTTGGTGGTAGACGGCATGGTTGGCCCCACCGAGTCAGACCGCGAAATCGCCAGCTGGCTGCGGCAGCAGTCGGTGCCCGTGGTGCTAGCGGTGAATAAGTGCGAATCCCTCGACCATGGCCTGGTGCAGGCGGCCCAGTTTTGGGAGCTGGGGCTGGGCGAACCCTTTGCGGTTTCAGGCATTCACGGCAACGGCACTGGCGAGTTGCTGGATGCCCTGGTGGAGTTTCTGCCTGAGACTGTGGAAGCAGTGGCCGAAGAGGAGATCAAAGTCGCCATTGTGGGACGGCCCAACGTCGGCAAGTCAAGCTTGCTGAATGCCTTTGTGGGCGAAACCCGCGCCATTGTCAGCCCGATCTCGGGCAC
>RECJ01000200.1 GCA_007694115.1 Leptolyngbya sp. DLM2.Bin27
CGTCGATCTACGTGGCCGACCCGGCGGTGATTCAGGGCATTTTTCAGGCCGACAGCGCTCACTTTCACATTCCCCCCCAGGGCATGGGTAGCGGGCTGACTTTTCTGCTGGGCGACAATTCGCTGCTGCTGATCGATGGGGAGCGCCATCGCCGCCACCGAAAACTGCTGATGCCGCCCTTTCATGGCGATCGCATGCGGGCCTACGGCGACACTATCTGCACCCTAAGCCAGCAGGTGATGGCAGGCTGGCAGCCGGGCCGCGCCTTTGACCTGCGGGCTGCCATGCAGGAGATCACCCTGCGGGTGATTCTCAAGGCGGTGTTTGGCCTGGGCGAGGGCGATCGCTACGAACGCCTGCGACAGCTGCTCAGCACCCTGCTAGAGGGGCTGGGTACACCCCTGAGCGCCTTTTTTATCTTCTTTCCGGGGCTGCAAAAAGACTGGGGGCCGCTCAGCCCCTGGGGCCGGTTTGTGCGGATCAAAGCCGAGATTGACGCGCTGATCTACGCCGAAATTGAGGAGCGGCGATTGCAGCCCCAGCCGGGTCGCACCGACATGCTCTCGCTGATGATGGCCGCCCGTGACGACCAGGGCCAGCCCCTCAGCGACGGCGAACTCCACGACGAGCTGATCACCCTGCTGATCGCGGGCCATGAGACCACCGCCTCGGCCCTGACCTGGGCACTGTACTGGCTGCACTGGCTGCCTGAGGTGGGCACCCAGCTCCGTCAAGAGCTAGATCACCTGGGGCCAGATCCCGACCCGCTGGCCTTTGCCAGCTTGCCCTACCTCAACGCCATCTGCCAGGAGACCCTACGGATTTACCCGGTGGCCCCGACCACGGGTATTCGCATTCTCAGTCAGCCGCTGGCGGTGGCGGGCTACGAGTTTCCCGCCGGGGCGGTGCTGTTTCTCAATATCTACCTGGTGCACCACCGGGAAGATCTGTACCCTGACCCCGATACCTTTCGCCCCGAGCGGTTTCTGGAGCGGCAGTACTCGCCCTACGAATATTTTCCCTTTGGCGGCGGGCACCGCAGCTGCATTGGCTCGGCCTTTGCCCTGATGGAAATGAAGCTGGTGCTGGCCACGGTGCTGCGCCAGTGGAGTTTGCAACTGCCCGCCAGTCACCAAAAGCCCCTGCGCCCGGTGCGGCGCGGGCTCACCCTGGCCCCGCCGGGCAATCTGCGGCTGGTGCCCCTAGCCCAGAGAGCGCCACTGCCCCAAGCGCTACCGCTGGGCTAGGGCGTCCACGGGAGCCACGTCCCCCTGGTCGAGAATCTGAGGAATTAGATCTTCGCGGCGCACCGCCATCAGATGAACCCCCTGGCACACCTGGCGAGCCGCCCGCACCTGCTCAGCGGCAATCTGCACCCCCTCTTGCAGGGGGTCACTGGCGGCGGCCAGGCGATCGACAATCGCCTGGGGAATGTGGGCACCGGGCACGTTGCGGTTGATGAAATTGGCGTTTTTAGCCGACTTGAGCAAGAAAATGCCGGCCAGCACCGGGCGGTTGTAGTCTGCGGCGACTTGATCCATAAACTTGGCCAGGCGGTCGAAGTCGGTGATCAGCTGGCTTTGAAAAAACTGTGCCCCGGCCTTGACCTTGGCCTCAAACCGCCGCTGCAAGCCCGACCAGCTGGGCGACTGCGGGTCGATGGCGGCTCCGGCAAACAGATCGAGGGCACCGTCGGGGAGGGGCTTGTCGTGGCTATCGACCCCGCCGTTGAGCTGGCCCAGCAGCTTTAGCAGCCGCACCGACTCTAGATCAAACACCGCCCGCGCCTCGGCATGGTCACCCGCCTTGACCGGGTCGCCCGTGAGGGCGAGGATATTGCGCAGCCCCAGGGCGTGGGCACCCATCAGGTCGGCCTGGAGGGCAATGCGGTTGCGATCGCGGCAGGCCACCTGACACACCGCCTCGACGCCCCGCTGTTGCAGCAGCAGCGCCGCCGCCCACGACGACATCCGCATCACCGCGCGGCTGCCATCGGTAATATTGACCGCATGGACTCGCCCCTTGAGCAGCTGCCCCATGGCCAGCATGTGGTCGGGGTTGCCCCCCTTGGGCGGCATCACCTCGGCGGTGACCAAAAACTCACCGGCCTTCGCCGCCGTGCGCAGCCGATAACCCAACGGTGCAGAAGCCAAAAACATCCTCCTAGGCATCCCAAAACTGGGGGTTCATAGCATTAATTACAGGTGGTCAACGATCGAGGTAGTGGCCGAGTATATCCGGTTACTCCAGGCTCAGTCGCTACAGGGGCATGGCGTAGCCCAGGGCGACTTTCACCCGATCTAGGGTTTGATTGGCCAGGGTGCGGGCCTTTTCGCCGCCGGTTTTGAGCACAGTCTCTAGGTAGGTGCGATCGCCCATTAGCTCGGTGTAGCGAGCCTGAATCGGGGCCAGGGCCGCCACCGCCGTCTCGGCCAGCAGGGGCTTAAACTGGCCCCAGCCCATCTCGCGGCACTCTGCCGCCACCGCTGCCTTGGTCTGCCCGGACAGCAGCATGTAGAGGGTCAGCAGGTTGTGGCACTCGGGCCGGGCCGGGTCGTCAAACCACAGCCCCCGCTCGGGGTCGGTTTTAGCCCGCTTAAACTTTTTGAGAATCACCTCTGGCGGGTCGGTGAGGTCAATGCGGCTTTGCTCAGAGGGGTCTGACTTCGACATTTTTTTACTGCCGTCGGTCAGGCTCATCACCCTGGCCCCCTCGGCGCGGATCATGGGCTCAGGCACCTTCAGCACCGGGGTTTCTTCGCTGCCAAACTGAAAGTTGAGCCGGGCGGCAATGTCGCGGGTTAGCTCCAGGTGCTGCTTTTGGTCTTCGCCCACGGGCACCAGATCCGGCTCGTAGAGCAAAATATCCGCCGATTGCAGCACCGGGTAGTCGAGCAGGCCAATGCTGACATTTTCGCCCTGCTTAACCGCCTTCTCTTTGAACTGAATCATCCGCTCTAGCCAGTTGAGCGGCGTGATGCAGTTAAACAGCCAGGCCAGCTCGGCGTGGGCCGACACGTGGGACTGCACAAAAATGGTGGCCTTCTCGGGGTCAATGCCGCAGGCCAGGTAGGTAGCCGCCACCTTGTAGGTGTCTTCGGCCAGGCGTTTGGGGTCGTGGGGCACGGTAATCGCGTGCAGGTCGGCCATAAAAAGAAAGGCATCGTACTCTTCTTGCAGGTCAACCCAGTTGCGAATCGCCCCCAGATAGTTGCCCAGGTGCAGGTTACCCGTGGGCTGAATGCCTGAAAGAATGCGCTGTTTGGCCATAGGTGAAGGGGAATAAGCGGCTAGGTGAGTGGGGGTGGCGCAAAGCCAGCAAGGTGTAGCCCCTTACGAATCTACCCTAATCTCTGCCCGACACAGTAGCCAGAAATCGGCCTTCCCCAAGACTTTTATTGTCGAGACGAGTTTAATTGTTTAGATTTGTAACAGTAATTTACCAAATATTTCCCCATGAGTGCCTCCGTCGACCTATCTACTCGCTTGCAGGCCGCCATTGACTTGGCCCAGCAGGTGCAGCAGCATCCCGAAGCAAATCAGGCCTTTCAGGAGATGCTGGGCGACCTCAGCAGCCAAAACCCCATAGCTGCTGACCTGATGGCGCAGCTCTGGCAAGAGTACATCTCGTCGCAGCGCTCTTCTCTATTTTGGGAGCGGCTCTCTGAGGTCGAGAAGAATCTATCGGATCGAATGAGCGAAAGCCACATTCAGCTCAAGCAAAACTACCTACGCCTGATGCAAGAGCAGTAGACCTACGGTCGATCGCGCCTGCTGGTTGGGGTTTCAGATGCCAGGGCTGAGCGGCAGAAACAAGACAACTTTCCTTAAACCTGCTAAACCGCCTGTTCTTGCAGCACCTGATTTTCTTGCCGCAGGTAGGCCTGGATGAAGGCCTCAAGCTCCCCGGCCATGACATCGTCGATGGCGGTGGTCTCAACCCCGGTGCGCAGGTCTTTGACCAGCTGGTAGGGGTGAAACACGTAGTTGCGAATCTGCGCGCCCCAGCTGGCTTCGACCATGTCACCGCGAATTTCGGCAATCGCCTGGGCCTGCTGCTCTTGGGCAATGATTAGCAGCTTGGCCTTGAGGATGATCATCGCCTTTTCGCGGTTTTGCAGCTGCGATCGCTCCTGGGTGCAGCGTACCGAAATACCCGTGGGCAGGTGGGTAATGCGCACCGCTGTCTCCACCTTGTTGACGTTTTGACCGCCCGCCCCGCCCGAGCGTGAGGTCTTGATCTCCAGGTCTTTTTCAGGAATATCTAGCTCGATATTTTGGTCGAGAATCGGCATGATCTCAACCCCGGCGAAGCTGGTCTGGCGCTTGCCGTTGGCGTTAAAGGGCGAAATTCGCACCAGACGGT
>RECJ01000275.1 GCA_007694115.1 Leptolyngbya sp. DLM2.Bin27
GCGCCTTTCCCGAAGGGCTTGACTTCTGCCGCTTTTCCTTAACCTGTCACCAATGGTTAAATTCTTACCCCGAGAAGAATAGATTGGTGGAACCCAACACCAACCTGGGGCTGGCTAGGTTCTGCCAGCCCTACTCCTGCCCCCCTTACTCTTCACTTTTCACTTAATCTCTACAGTCCCTTCAGGCAGAGATGGACGGCGCAATCGGCTATAGGACAGATGTCAGTTCGTTGAGGATAGTGAAATTCAGTAAACGATAGCCAAGCTACAAAGCCAAAACCAGTAGGATAAAACCATAGGTACTAAAGCTTTTGGGGCTTGGCCTGGGTGTCCATGTAGCACGAGTGATCATCACGTCTAGTGCCGTTTTCCTAAGCAGGTTTCTGTTACCGAGATACAGTGTTCAGCGGCCTAAATCGCCGATTTGCTTTGTCCTTGCTTCAGGGACTTGCTTCAGGGAAAAGTACCTAGTCACTCTCTGATTGAGGTGCATTATGTCTAACCTTCCTCCCTCTCTTCAAAACCATGTTGAGACATTTGTCAGAGACATTAGGGTAGACGAAATTAAAGATGAGCAAGAAAGGCTCAAGCAACATCTGATCGACATTCAAAAGGAAGTTGCCCTGACTCTGCAATCTTTGCGCGTTGAAACTGTTCCTGCGCCCCCTCGCGCCTTCTCAAGGTTTATACCAAACCCTCGATATACAGTGCCGCTGTGGCTCTTCACTCTTTTGGGAGTTTGGGCTCTCGGGGCCACGCTGGTTGTTGGGTTGGTTCTGGGCAGTCGCCTACCGCCGGAGAACTTGACGCTCAACCGGGAACAGACTGAGTATCAAATACAACGGTAATCAAACAAGTAAAAAAGGGGAAGCGCCCTATGGGTGCTTCCCCTTTGTAGTATTTGCTTTCCATGGCGCTACAGGGTTTGACCTTAGTAGCGGGGGTTGTTGCTGGCTGGAGTAGTAGTGGTGCGCTCAGTGTAGGTAGGGCTGGTATCGCGATTGCGCCCTGCCAGACCTGCCAGACCAATCAGGCCGAGAAGACCCAACCAGCCCCAGTCAAACCCATCGTCGGTCTCAACGGTGGTGACTGTACCAGGTGCTCCTGCACCAGTCTGAGCCCCGGTTTGAGCAGCGGCAGGCAGGGTAGAAGGCATAATAGCCAGACTCAGGGCGAGTAGGCTACCCCCCATCCACTTAACTAAAGAATTGCTTTTCATAGAATAGACTCTTGAACGACTACAGTTGATTTTATGAAGTAGCCTAGCCCAGGCAAGTCTAGCGACCTAGATTGCTGAGGCGACTACCATATTTACCATCATAGGAATTTCCCTCGGGCTCGTTATTTATCAATAGGCGGAGCTTGTGGTGGCTGAGCCTCTCTCTAAGGGTGCATCTAGGCTGAAGCTAATATTCCTATTACTTTTATGACCTGCCAAGTCTACCTATGTACAGAGCATAGAACGCTGAGAAATAGCCATGATAAAGGACGTAACCTAAGGCCGTAAGGCAATAAAAGATAGCCATGTTTTTTCACAAGAAAGACCCCGTCCACACCGTTCAGGTGAATGAAGCCAACCCCGTCTTTGCCCAGCTTTTGCTAGAGCAATTTGGCGGTGCCACCGGAGAACTTTCCGCTGCGCTGCAATACTGGGTGCAATCATTCCACGTCGAAGACGCAGGCATTAAAGACATGCTGCAAGACATTGCCGTTGAAGAGTTTGGCCACCTAGAAATGGTTGGTAAACTAATCGAAATTCACACCAAGAATACTGACCAAACTGAAGCTTACAACAGCACTCTGTTTGCCGTGCGTGGCATGGGGCCTCACTTTCTCGACAGCCAGGGCAACAACTGGACAGCCAGCTACCTCAACGAGGGTGGAGATGTCGTTAGAGACCTAAGAGCCAACATTGCTGCCGAGGCCGGTGCCCGCCAGACCTATGAGTCGTTAATCAAACTGGCCACCGACGAGGGAACTAAAAAGACCCTAACCCACCTGCTAACCCGAGAAATTTCTCACACCAAAATGTTCATGAAGGCCCTAGACGCCATGGGCAAGCTCACTGACCCCATGTTTGGCAATGTGCAGCCCGATGAAACCGTAGAGCTTTACTACAATCTCTCGACCAATGGCGATGGTAAAGACGAGCGTGGCCCCTGGAACTCTGAACCCGACTTCAAATATATTGCTGACCCAGCCAGCTCTCTGAGCTAGGGCTCTGGCCACAGCACTACTCTAGACGCTCCGCCAGTTCCATCCAGCGCTCGGTGGCGGAGTCGATGGTGGCGGTGAGTTCGCCTAGGTGTTTTGAGAGCTTAGCTACCTCGGCATAGTCGCTGGGCGGGTTGCCGTAGAGCTGCTTTTCTAGCGCCTTTTTCTCGGCCTCCATCGTCGGAATCTGGGTCTCTAGCTGCTCGTATTCGCGCTTTTCTTTATAGGAGAGCTTTTTGCCCTTGGCGGCGGGCGAGTCTGCCTTTGCTGCGGCTGGGGTAGGGGCCACCGCCTGGGTTTTGCTAGAGGCCGCCTGCTTTTCGGTCGCTTTTTCGGTGGCTAGGGCGGCTTTTTTGTGCTCTAAATAGACCGAGTAGTTGCCCGGATAGTTGCGCAGCACGCCGTTGCCCTCAAAGGCAAAGATGGTGTTGACGGTGCGGTCGAGAAAGTAGCGATCGTGGGAGACCACAATCACGCAGCCGTTAAATTCCTCTAGGTATTCTTCGAGTACGCCGAGGGTCTGCACGTCGAGGTCGTTGGTGGGCTCGTCGAGAATGAGCAAATTTGGCGCGGCCAGCAGCACCCGCAGCAAAAACAGCCGCCGCCGCTCGCCGCCGGAGAGCTTTTCGAGGGGGGAGTACTGCTGGTTGGAGGTAAACAGAAACCGCTCCAGCATTTGGGAGGCAGTGATCACGCTGCCGTCGTTGGTGGTGACCAGTTCGGCGGTTTCTTTGAGGTATTCGATCACCCGTTGGCTGGGGTTGGCAAACAGGTCTTCGGAGTGCTGGTCAAAGTAGCCGACGTGGATGGTGCTGCCAATATCGACGGTGCCGCTGTCGGGCGCTAGCCGACCGGTGATTACGTTCATCAGGGTCGATTTGCCGACGCCGTTGGGGCCAATGATGCCGATGCGATCGTCGGGGGCAAAGTCGTAGGTGAAATCTTTGAATAGCAGGCGATCTTCGTAGCTCTTAGAAACATTCTCCAGCTCGATCACCTTCTTGCCAATGCGGCGACCGACGGTGGAGATATCCACCTTGCCGAGGGATTCTTTAAACTCGCGGTTTTGCATGTCGCCGATGCGATCAATCCGGGCCTTTTGCTTAGTGCTGCGGGCCTTGGGGCCACGCTTGAGCCATTCCAGCTCGCGGCGCAGCACCCCGGCGTGCTTTTTTTGGCTGCTCTGGTCGGCGGCTTCGGCCAGGGCCTTTTTCTCTAGGTAGTAGGCGTAGTTGCCTGCGTAGGCGTAGAGATCGCCCCGGTCGATCTCTAGAATGCGGTTAGTGACTTGGTCGAGAAAGTAGCGATCGTGGGTGATCAGCAGCAGTGCGCCGCGAAAGCCGCTGAGGTAGCTTTGCAGCCACTCCACCGACTCGGCGTCGAGGTGGTTGGTGGGCTCGTCCATCAGCAGGGCGTCGGGGTCGGCGAGGAGGGCAGCGGCGATCGCCACCCGCTTTCTATACCCCCCCGACAGATCGCCCACCCTGGCGTCAAAGTCGTCAATGCCCAGCTTGCTGAGAATGGCCTTGGCGCTGCTTTCTAAGTCCCAGGCATCGGCGGCGGCAATTTTTTCAGATACGGCCGAGAGCTTGGCCATTAGGGCGTCAGCATCGCCCGTGCCCTGGGCCATGTGGTGAGAGATATCTTCGTACTCGCGAATCAGCGCCATCTGCTCGCCCGCGTCGGCAAACACCTGCTCTAGCACCGTATGGTCGGCCTCAAACTCGGGCTGCTGGGGCAGGTAGACGACCTTAGCGCCGGGGTTGACCCAAAAGTCGCCGCCGTCAAAGGGCTCTAGCCCGGCGATCATCTTCAGCAGGGTCGATTTGCCCGAGCCGTTGGTGCCAATCAGGCCCACCTTGTCGCCCTCATCCAGGCTAAAGCTGGCATCGCGAAGAATTTCTTTGATGCCAAAGTCTTTGGTGGCAGAGCGCAGGGTAAATAAAGTCATGGGGAGCTGGGTCTTGAACCCTTAGATCATAGACCCTCGGGTAGAGACTCGACGATCTGCCCTGGGGGCGACCAGTAAAACATTTTCTGGTGGTAAGGCGCAACCGGTTCTGCCTTCTGCCTTCTGCCTTCTGCCTTCTCCTAAGAAACACCTTGCGGAGACTGAGGTGGAGAATCCTTTGGAACCAGCTC
>RECJ01000262.1 GCA_007694115.1 Leptolyngbya sp. DLM2.Bin27
TGGGAGACTCTATGGTGCTTGAGGGCCATAGAGTCTCCTGGTTTTGCCCACCGTCAATCAGCAACCGATGCAGGAACCATTTGCCTATAGCAAACCATTACGATAGTTATTTCTCCTCCCACAGCGTTTACCTAACGTATATCCTGGGAACCCTGAACCAGCAGTAGGCGTCTCTGTGACGGTGAGTGCTCTTTGGCTGTCTTGCCAAACTCATCTAGCCGACACAGAGCACATCTGCTACTATCGGTTTTGGATGTACGTGAGGCGCATTCACTTTGACCCCACCCACGGGTCAGAGATGCTCCTCTTCGATAGCAGCGATTTAGGTCGCTTCTTCTGGTAGGTACACAAATAAGCCTTATATAAGGTGTGAGGAGAAAATACGAATGTCTAAGCTATTTTGGCAATCTTTGCTAGCTGTGCCCGCCGCTCTAGGCGCGGCTGTTGCTGTTTCTGGAAGTGCGATCGCAGCTGAAGCCGCATCCACCGTCCAGGTGAGCAACTTCAACCAAGACTCAATTCAACTGGCTCAAATCACCAGCGTGTCAGAGCTGACCGACGTGCTGCCCTCTGATTGGGCGTTCCAAGCGCTGCAGAGCCTAGTCGAAAACTACGGCTGTATCCAGGGCTACCCCGACCGCACCTTCCGTGGTCAGCGCAGCATGACCCGCTTTGAGTTTGCCGCCGGTCTCAATGCCTGTCTCGACGTGATCGCCACCCTGATCGCCCAGGGTGGCTTTGGCACCGAAGACTTGGCCACCATCCGACGCCTGCAAGAAGAGTTCCAGGCTGAGCTAGCTACCCTGCGCGGTCGCGTCGATGCCCTAGAGGCTGAGACCGCTACCCTGCGCGCCCAGCAGTTCTCCACCACCACCAAGCTGAATGCTCAGGTGGACATGCATGTCATCACCCCCTTCGACATTTTAGAACCCGAAACCAGCACCAGCGTCGCTGCTCGGGCTCGCTTGAATTTCGATACCAGCTTCACTGGCAATGATCTTCTCCGCGTTCGTTTGCAGGGTGGCGAGGGTAATGCCATCGATGGTTTGAATGGTTTGGCTAATACCGCTGACGGTGGCTACAATCTAGACGTTACCAATCTCTACTACAGCTTCCCCCTCGGCAACCGCATCACGCTCACTGCTTCGGCCCGTGGTTTGGCCAATGATGACTGGGTCGTCAGCACCATTGTGCCCTTCGACGGTCCTTCTGTACTGGGTGCCGGTGCCCCAGCCTTCTATGGCTTTGGCGGCACCACTGGCAATGGTGCTGGTCTGGGTATTAACTTTGCCCTCACCGACAACATCTTCTTTGATGCAGGCTACACCGCGAGCAACCCCGGTGCGACCGATCCCTCTATCGGCATCTTTGCTGCTAGCAGTCAGAGCTACATCGCTCAGCTCAGCTTCTTGAGCGATGGCTTCCTCGATGCGGCAGTTGCTTACTTACGCAACGACCTTGTTGGCAATCAAGCGCCTGTTCCAGGAGGTGTTGGTGGCGGTACCGATACCTTCGCCGGTTTGCTTAACCTTGATTTCGGTGGCTTCTTTGTGGCCGGTCACGGTGCTTGGAGCAGCTTCGAGGGTGGCGACACCTTTAGCTGGAACGCTGGTCTTGGCTTTAACGACTTCTTGGCTGAGGGCGCTCAGCTAGGGATTTATGGAGGCGAACTGCCTTCTGTCACTGATGCCAAGCCTTTCTTTGTTGAAGGTTATTACCAAATTCCCTTCAACCAGTTCTTGACCATCACCCCCGCGCTCATCTACGGCAACACTAATGCCCCTGGTGTTGATGATACCACTGGCTTCTGGGGTGCTATCCGCGCCACCTTCCGTTTCTAGGTTGACCCTAGTCACCTGGCAAACATAGCTAGATAGTTCTAGCAGCAAGAGGCCCTACCCGTTGTGGTGGGGCCTTTTTTGCGGTAAAGAGCCTAGATCACGCCGTTTCAGGATGGCTCCACCACCCCTGGGGCAGCCACTGGCCCTTCAGCGCCAAGACCCGATCGGGCTCCATCGTATAAATCCAGGCTGCAACCAGAAACTGTTGGTTTACGTCATAAATAGGGTGAAAGGAACGCTGATACTCGCTAGCGTGGGGGCGCTCGGGATAGTATTCCTCAAAAGCGTCGATCGGGGGCAGGCAATCTGCACTCGGAAACGTGAGTAGCACCCCCTGCACCCAGCCAGATTCTAGGGTCATGGCTGGGTAGCCGAGGGGCAGATGGTACAGCCGTCCCTCAGCTTGAGCGGCTTGGGTTGCCATCACCAGGGGTTGGCACAGCTGCTCAAAGGCCCGTTCCCCCGGTTTGAGCGTACCGTAGGCAAAAAGATAGCAGTGATCTTCCATGGGCAGGCGTTACTCTAATGAAAACTTTTTAGTGATTGGTGGCTAACTATACAAAAGCTTGTTTGATCACCCTTGATTAAAACGGCGAAAAAGACAGTCTTTGCCGTGAAACTTCACTAAGAATTGGTAATCTGTTGGTGATTTAATCAAATCTAGTTTTTGGGTAGGCTGATCACACCAACTTTATCTGCAGAGAAGAGTAAGCTGTTGGCTAACGGCTCATCCGTAATTTACAAACTCACCTATGGTTCTTAATCTATGAGAATTCTGGTTACTGGTGGGGCTGGATTTATCGGCTCTCACCTGATTGATCGCCTCATGACTGCTGGTCATGAGGTAATTTGCATAGACAACTTCTATACCGGGCATCGCCGCAATCTGCTGCACTGGCTTAATCATCCTTATTTTGAACTCATTCGCCACGATGTCACCGAGCCGATTCGGCTTGAGGTTGACCAAATTTATCACCTGGCCTGCCCGGCTTCGCCGGTGCACTATCAGTACAACCCGGTCAAAACCATCAAGACCAACGTCTTGGGCACGCTAAATATGCTGGGCTTGGCCAAACGGGTCAAGGCGCGGCTTTTGCTGGCCTCTACCTCTGAGGTCTATGGCGACCCTGAGGTGCACCCCCAGCCGGAGGAATACCGGGGCAACGTCAATCCCATTGGCATTCGGAGTTGCTACGACGAGGGCAAGCGGGTGGCTGAGACCCTCGCCTTTGACTACCATCGCCAAAATAACGTCGATATTCGCGTGGCCCGGATCTTTAATACCTATGGCCCTCGCATGCTTGAAAACGACGGTCGAGTGGTGAGCAACTTTGTGGTGCAGGCGCTCCAGGGCAATCCCCTGACGGTGTATGGCGAAGGGGCTCAGACCCGCAGCTTTTGCTACGTGTCTGACTTGGTGGAAGGTCTGATGCGACTGATGAATGGCGACTATATTGGCCCCGTCAACCTGGGCAATCCCGATGAGTACACCATTCTCCAGCTGGCTCAGACAGTGCAGTCTATGGTAAATCCTGACTCAGACTTGGTCTATAAGCCTTTACCCCAGGATGATCCCCAGCGCCGGAAGCCCGATATTACCAAGGCAAAAACCTTCCTTGACTGGAGCCCGGCAGTGCCCCTGCAAGATGGTCTCAAGCTCACCATTGATGATTTTCGCGATCGCTTAACTCAGACAGACTCCGCCTCGGTGGAGCAACTGTCGCTACACTCTATGCCCGCTTCCTAATAGGTAGCCTCAACGACGGCAACGGCGCTGCCGTTGAGGCCTTATATCGATGTATCTACAACTGAGAGGTATTCTCAATGCGCGTATGTGTTATTGGCACGGGCTATGTGGGCTTGGTTACCGGCGTTTGCCTGGCCCACGTGGGTCATGATGTGATTTGTATTGACGTTAACGAAGAAAAAGTTAAGCTCATGCAGTCCGGGCAGTCGCCCATTTTTGAGCCAGGGCTGTCTGAGTTGATGAAATCATCGATGGCGGCGGGCCATCTTGAATTTTCTACCGATCTGAAGGCTGGAGTTGAGCACGGAGACATTCTGTTTATTGCCGTGGGCACCCCGGCGTTGCCCACGGGCGAAAGTGACACCCGCTATGTTGAGGCGGTGGCCAAGGGCATTGGTAGCCACCTAAATGGGGGCTACAAGGTGATCGTCAACAAGTCAACGGTGCCGATCGGCTCGGGCGACTGGGTGCGGATGATTGTTATGGATGGCGTCACTGAGCGGCAAAAGGAGCCCGTGCTGGCGGGCGGCATCCCTGAAACCACTCATCCTGAAGTCGTGGCTGATTTTGACGTGGTCAGCAACCCCGAATTTTTGCGGGAAGGCTCAGCGGTGTATGACACCTTCAACCCCGACAGAATCGTGCTGGGCAGCAATAGCCCCCGCGCCATCTCGATGATGAAGGAGCTCTATACTCCAATCGTGGAGCGCCAGTTTGCTGACAATCAGGCCGCTGAACCTGTACCGGTGGTGGTGACTGACCTGAGCTCGGCAGAAATGGTGAAGTATGCATCTAACGCATTTTTGGCCACCAAAATTAGCTTTATCAACGAAGTGGCCAACATCTGCGATCGCGTTGGGGCCGATGTCACCCAGGTGGCCCAGGGAATTGGCCTAGACTCTCGCATTGGCAAGAAATTCTTGCAGGCGGGCATTGGTTGGGGTGGTTCCTGCTTCCCCAAAGATGTATCGGCTCTAATTCACACCGCCGATGACTATGGCTATGAGGCGCAGCTGCTGAAGGCTGCCGTTGACGTCAACATGCGCCAGCGCCAAATTACCCTAGAAAAACTCCAGCAGGTGCTGAAGATTCTCAAGGGTAAAACTGTGGGGCTGCTGGGGCTGACCTTTAAGCCCGACACCGACGACATGCGAGACGCACCTTCGCTGATTTTGATTGAGCAGCTGAATCGGCTCGGGGCCAAGGTGAAGGCCTATGACCCAATTGTGTCTCAAAGTGGCCTGCGCCACGGGCTGAGCGGCGTGATTGTCGAAACCGACCCTGCCCATCTGGCCGACGGCTGCGATGCGCTGGTGCTAGTGACCGACTGGCAGCAGTTTGAGACCCTCGACTACGCCGCCATGGCCCAGCGCATGAACACGGCCATTTTGATCGATGGCCGCAACTTCCTAGATCGCGAGTCAATGGTGCGGGCCGGGTTCCAGTATATGGGCATTGGTCGCTAGACCGTCATCACCCACCCCCGCCACAGCCCTGGGAAGCGCTAGCGTTTCCCAGGGCTGTAATATTAAGAAGTTAACCACTGGCTCCCTGCGATGACTGCTTACCAATCTGCCCCGGCCTACGCCCTAGATGACGAAGCCTGGTGGGTGCAGCGCTGGGTAGAACTGCTCAACACCTATCGGTTTAAGAAGCGGCTAGAACGAGGCCGCATCTACGCCCGAGAAGGCCACATTCTCAGCCTTGAGTATAAGGGGTCTAAGGTCACTGCATTAGTCCAGGGCACCGCTGAGGAACCCTACAAGCTGTCTATCTGGCTCGATGCGTTTAGCGACGAAGATTGGAACTACGTGATCGACTCGCTATCAGAGCAGGCCATTTATTCGGCTCAGCTGCTAGCCGGAGATATGCCCGCCGAGATCGAGGCTGTTTTTACCGCCAATGGGCTGAGTCTCTATCCCTTTAACCTGGCGGAGGTGCATTCTAAATGCAGCTGCCCTGACCCAAAAAATCCCTGCAAACATATTGCAGCGGTGTATTACCAGCTGGGTGATCTGTTTCGCGAAGATCCCTTTGTTTTGTTTCGGCTGCGGGGGCGCAGCCGCGACAGCATTTTAGAGGCCCTGAGACAGCGGCGACAGAGCACCGTAGACCCAGCAGCAGCGACCCCTGCCGATGAGGCTGACAAGACTCCGGCAATATCGGCTTTATCTACCCGCCCTGACCTCAATAACTTTTGGGCCTACGACCAGCCCCTAGATTCGGAGCTAGTCGTCATCACCCCAGCCGAAACAACGGTGCTCGATGTGTTGGGTAAAATTCCGCTTGCGCCCGAGGATGCCCCGGTGGTGATGAATCATCTGCGAGAGATCTACCAGGCCGCCGCTCAGCAGGCTATGGTGCAGGCTCTGAGCTAGGCTGACCGGGTCAGGGAGAGCAGGCGTCGTAGCCCCAACCAGCCAATAATTGAGTAGCCAGTTGCCAAAAGCAGGCTAATGAGCGAAATCCGAATGCCTGAACGCCACGCCTCGACTCTTACCTGGCGCTCAGCCTGGGCGCGGCGGGTGCCGATTTCGGTCTCGATTTGCTGCTGCGCCTGGTTGGCTCGCTGCTGCAAAAACTCGGTCAGCCCCTCGGGGTCGTCACGGTACTGACCAATATCGGGGGGCAGCTGGCCGCTCTGAATCGCCTGGGACAACAGTTCTTCGTTTTGGAGCACAGCCCCCAGCTGGGCTTGCTGCTGGCCCAGCTCGGTCGATAGACGCTGCTGGAGCTGGGCGGCAGCTTCGCCAGCCTCGGTGCTGACCTGGGTCAGAGCCTGCTGACTGGAAAGACGCACAGCATTGAGGTGCAGCAGAATCAGCAGCAGGTAGGCCAAACCCAGCAGACTAGCTAGGCCGCAAACCCAGAAGCGCAGATCGGTGGCCAAACTCTTGCGCTGGACGACTCGACCAACCGAGGCTTCAAGCCAAAACCCAGCCAGCAGCAGGGCCATGCCGATCATGGGCACAATGCCACGATCAACCAGCTGGGTAGTGGTGGCCAGCTGCCATTGGGTGTTGGTCAGGTTGGGCGGAATCAGCAAAATGAGAAAATCGAGCAGGGCCGACAGGATGGCGATCGCACCGGCTACCTTAAGCGCGATTGCCGCCAGAGGAGACACCACCGGGCTGGGTGCAGCGGGTTCTGAAGTCATAGGATTGGTCGATTGCTACAAGTAACCATTCTGCCCCGGCTAGTCCAGAAATCCACACAATCGCTGAAAAACAGAGGTTTGTTTTGAGCAATCACCCTATTCGGTCGGCATCGGCTGGGGGCTCCAGGCTCCAATCGCCCAGGTGCTGGCATCCCAGGGGGTAAACTCAACGTTGGCGAGGCGATCGCTGACGGCGTTGGCCCTCGCTCGGTGCACCACCGGAATCACCGCCACATCCTGAATTAACAGGTCATTCATCTGCTGAAATAGCTCAGCCCGGCGATCGGGGTCTAGTTCTTGGCGGGCGGCTTCCCAGAGGCGATCGTACTCGGGGTTGCAGTAGCGGGCGTTGTTGGGTTCTTGCCACTGATTGGCTTGGGAGGCAATTTTGCCGCAGGTCCACCAGCCCATGTAGGTGGTGGGGTCGGGGCTGTCGTTGCCGATTGAGTACACCTGCATATCGGCATAGAAATGGTTGAGGCTGTTGGTGTCTTGAGGGTCAGCCGAAAAGAACTCATCAATTCGCACCCGCGCAATTTGCACATCTACCCCAATTTGTTTGAGGCTGTCGCTGACAATGGCCTGGGTTCTTTGGCGCACCGGGTTGACGGCTGCCTGAAACAGCACCTCTAGGGCAACGCCGTCTTTTTCTCGGCGACCATCGCCGTTGAGATCGACCCAGCCAGCCTCATCGAGCAGCGCTTTGGCGCGCTCTAGGTCGTAGGTGTAGTCGTTGCCAACCGATTGATAGTCTTTGGGGGCGACCAGCAGTTGGGCTGTGGGTTTGCCGGTATTGCCGTAGAGTTCTGCTGCGATCGCATCGCGGTCAATGGCCAGGCTGATAGCCTGACGAACGCGCAGGTCGCTAAAGTAAGGATGCGGAATCTCTGGGCTCGATCGCTCCCCGGTTTCAGTGCGGGCAAAGGGATGGGCAAAATTGAGCATAATTCGCTCAACCTGGGAGCCAAACAGGGTGGTGATATGACCGCTAGCGTCGGTTTCTAGCTCGCTCAGCGCCTCAGCTTCGACCTGAAGGTTGTGGGCAAAGTCGGCAGTGCTGGCCTGCAACACCTCTCGGGCGGCGGCGTAGGGCGCTATTCCCCCTAGCAACTCCACGCGGTTAAAAGCGGGTCGACCGCCCCAGTAGCTGGCATTGGGTTCAAAAATCACTGTGCCCGCCTCAAACCCTACGGCCTGATAGGGGCCAGTGCCCACCGGCTGGAGGTTGGGCAGGGCGTCTCGGGCATCAGGGCCGTTAAACTCTGCAAAGATATGGCGCGGCAAAATCAGCCCGGTGTGGCCGGTAAAGGGCACCGACCAAGCTGGCGTAGGATTCGCAAAGGTGATTTTTACGGTGTAGTCATCAACGGCTACGACGCTCTCTACCCCCTCGTAGAACTGAGCTGTCGCCGCCGCCACCACCGGGTTGCTAATAAACTCAAAGGTAAACACCACATCGTCGGCGGTAAAGGGCTGACCGTCAGCCCAGGTGACATCGGGGCGTAGCGTCCAGGTGACCGAGGTACCGTCTTCTGTGACTCCACCATTTTCTAAAGACGGAATTTCGTCGGCTAGAAAAGGCACTAGATCCCCGGCCTGGTCGTAGCTGGCCAGGGGTTCGTAGACAATGCGAGCGGCCTCAAAGTCTTGATAGCCGTTGGCTAAATGGGGGTTGAGGGTGAGGGGAGACCGGCTGTAGAGCAGCCGCAGGGTTTGAGGATCGCGCGCGGTCTGGGGCACAGTCTCGGCGGTGCTGGCGGGGGCCGGAGGTGTAGATACGTCGGTAGATTGGCTACAGGCGACGGTGGCGACCAACGTTGCCCCGGCAGCAGCTACCAACATTGCGGTACGAAACCCTGATCTGATCATTGCTTTGATGCTACTAAACCGATAAACAACAGCATGGATCGCTCAACCCCGGCTCCCATAGTAGACAATTTGCCCACCGCTGAGATGGTGGCGGGGGCCGGTCACCACGGGACGCAGCGGAACTAGAACGGAACTAGATAGAAATCTATACACAGCCTCTGCACAGAGGCCCCGCCTTTAAGGCCTCAAAGGTCTCAAAGGCTAGGAGCGTTATTTGCTGCTCTACATATCTATCTAGATCTATGTCTATCAAGGGTGGGGGGTGGGTTCCCGGACATTTTGGCAAACAATGGTGAACCTGGCCCTAGGGCTTAGGACTCTGCTGCCAGCCGCTTGACCGATGCCGATAGCAGCCGTCGTTGGTTAGATGACGTTTGACGATGGGCAAACGTTGGGGCGAACTAAAACTGGCCCATGGTAGTTAGTACAATTAAATAGCCAATAAAAGTGTGAATAAATCGGCAAAATTAGCTACTCTTAGGGGTCGATGGCCCCGCTTCGACTGAATTGCGATTGAATATTGGTGTGAGACTACGCGACCAGGATCAGGCAATACTATGACTGACACTACGGCTTCCAGCGCTTCCCCAGAGCACAACGACGACCATACGTCTTTGTACCCGCCTGGGGAGCCTAGCCCTCAGCCCCCTGCCCAGACCGATTCCGGTTGGGAAGACGTAACGTTTCCTGGCCACCTGCCCCTGGCCGCCCTCTCTGAGCCCGAGGCCGAACTGCCCCCCCCAGGGGTCTTGCCCGAGGTCAGTCAGGTGGCTAAGCCAGCCCCGGCGGCAGAGCCAGCTCCTGAGAACCTAGTGCAGCTGATTCAAGATCTCAACCATTGCAACGATGCCCTGCTGCTGCGGGTGACCGAACTAGAAGAAGCCCTGGAGCGATCGCAGGTTGCCCTGCAAGCCGAAATTGAACGCACCCAGGCCAGTTCGATGGGCTTGCCGGTCGATCGATCACCAGGCCCCGTGCAGCAGCAGATTGCCCAGCTGCTCAGTGAGCTAGATATCGCTAACGACGGGCTGCGCCGCACCACCATCCACAATGAGACCCTGCAAACCGACCTAGAGGTCAATCGGCAGCGGGTGGCGCAGCTAGAGCGAGAATGCACCCTCCTACAACAGCGCTTTGGCGAGAAGATCACGGCCATACAGCGGGCAGAAGCAACCTGCCGCGACCTCAAAGCTCGGCTGCACCGCCAGCAGCGCTACACCCTTCAGTTTAAAGCGGCGCTGGAGAAGTGTCTGAACATGACCCCGACCTCGGCAACCGCCACCACCTCTAACCTGGTTCAGGGGCAGCTGCTGTCGTCGCCCCTGGTGCCCCCCCCGGTCGACGATGCCAAGCAGCCCGTAGCCATGCCGCGATCGCAGCAGATTCAGCCCTGGTCAGGGGGGCAAGCATCGCTAGTCAGCAACCCCAGCCTGACCCAGCTGCTGCGGGGGCTACGGGGGCCAGGGGCGGTTACCCCCGAGCCAGCGCCCCAGCCCCTGCTAGAGTCTCAGCTCCAGCTCGCTCCCCAGCCGCAGCCAGCGCCAGTGTCCCCTCCAGATATGGCGGCAGATTGGCTGACCGCATCGGTGGTAGAGGCGCGGCCCGCCGAGGCTAGCCCCCCGGCCCCAGAGCCCTTTGCCGCCGACCCCTGGATCGAAGAGCACATCGAAGCGCCAGTGGCCCCAGCGATGCTGTTTACTGAGCCGTCCCCCTGGGGAGAGCCCCTGGTTGCTGAGTCGTCTGCCCCAGAAAAGTCAGTGCCCAGCTCAGCAGCTCAAGCAGCCCCCAGCCCAGCCCCCAGCCCAGCACCTGCCCCCGAGACGACCGGGCCAATTCAGGCTGCGGCTCCGCCGTCGCTGCCTTCCTACCCGATGACTGACGCCCAGGCATCGCCGTCACCCCTGGTGTATCCGCTGCGATCGCAGAAAAAAATCAAGTCCATTGCGGCTGTTGAACTGCCCAGCTTTGGCCGTACTATGCGCCGCTGATACCGCAGCCCTGCCCACGCAGCCCTGCCCCCATAATGCGCCCCTACGGTTTGGTTCTTTGGGCAGCGGGGGGTGATGCGGCTTGGGTCTGGGGCTACTTGAGGTGGTGACCAATGACCATCTGCAGCAATGTAGGCTCACCACCAGGCTGATGATATTTATCGGCCCAGGCGCGAATCACTTCGTCTAGCTCTTTGAGGGCGGCATCGCGGCTGGTTGCAGGCAGGTCTAGTTCTTCTAGCACCCGCATGGTGCCGGGGATGCGGCTGGCCCACTCGCGCATCATGCGAAAGTACTGGGCGGTATCTTCAACCATGGCGTACATGCGCTCTTGGTCGTCTACCGGGGCGTAGGAAGCGCGGGCCAAGCCGTAGTATGACGCGCCCCAGGAGGTATCGATGCGGGCTACGGTACCCGAGTAGATCAGCCGCCGCCGAATGTGCTCGGCTAGGGCTTCGCTGAGGGGCACCCGGTGGTTGGCGGGAAGGTCATCCTGGGATTTTTCATGGAGAATTTCGATCAGTTCTAGGAACTGAAAGGAGTTGATAATGCGCGCATCGGGGCAGGGGGCGGGCAGCTTGCTGGCCAGCAGGGCTTTTTCGTCACTGGTGAGCGAAGTGCCTGACACCCGCGATTGCCCCGGTTCCCAGGGATAGCGTCGGAGCCACATGTAGGGAAACTGAATCAAGTAGCGGGGTTCTTGGGAACCCAGCATTTTCAGCAGTTTGCCCTCGGTGAGCGCCTGACGCATTTCTTCGACGATCGCCTTGACCCGCTTTGGTTCGATGTGGTGCAGGTGGCCCGTCATTCGCAGGTTTTCGCCCTGCTCAAGGTAGGTCATGTAGATAGCACACTTGGCAGCGGTAGCCGCCGCGTCTAAAAACGCCCCGTGGCGATGACCACCGGTGCGCATAGCGCTAAAGGCAATGTAGAGCAGAATTTGGTCGATGGCGCTGGGGCTAAGGCGACGAATTAGCGCTTCATCTTCCACCGCGAGGAGAGGCAGGGGGGTAGCAAAGAGGGGTTCAGCCATCAGACTCTAGGAAAACTCATAACGACAGACAGAGGTAAGTTCCCCGCTGCCAGGGTGTGGAACTGTTTAAAATTATCTTGAATAAATTTTATCCAAGTCCAAAACTGGAGTTTTATCGGGAGAAAAACTACATATTTTGAGCTGATCTTAGGGTGAGCAGATACAGCTTAATTTAAATGCGTTAAATCAATGCATTAAGAACTGATGCCTTACAAACATGCAAAATAAGCCCAGTCAATGGGATCGCTTTGATAAAGCTGAGAGCAGCGCGCTGAGAGCAGCACGTTGAAATAAAGTGTGCTTGCTTACCACGCAGGATGCACGGCTGCGCTAAGGCAAGACAATGCACCAGTCGAAGATATAGCATTAATACCTTACTGTCTTGTGAGCTCCTCAAAGCTAGCCTAGCCCGCTTTAACCGACCGGCCAGCACCTACAACCTGATTAATCTCAAGTGTGACTCAAAATTAGCCCTATTGGCGCTCCCTTCTGGTTATTTTTACCTTAGCGACTGCCGCTTAGTCAAAGCCTTGATCTTAGATCTGGCGGTCTCAGTTGCCATGGCAGCCACGATCTCGGTGCCCTAGTCGTCTAGGTCGTGGGCGGGTCAGTGATTCTGCCGCTGCCGCGATAGGCCAGGGGAGCATACCAGCTGGAGCCGGGTTTAGGCGGATTTGGATCAATTCGCCCACTGCCGCGAAAGCTGAGCCAGCCTGCGATCGCAGGTACTCGACTCAGCCGACCGCTGCCGCGATCATCGTCAGAGCGAAGGGCAACCCGTCGGGTGGCTTCGGCATTAGACTGGAGCCTGGCCAAGCCCAGGGTAGGTGCGGTCATCAACAGGCCTAGGCTAGCGGCGCAGGCCAGACGAGTGATCAAGTAGCAAGGGTAGGAAGGATGCATGGGACGTGGCCTTAATTAGCGCTTCTAGTCCTAGTTACAAAGCCGTCAGCCCTCAGTCAGGAAAATCTGCATAAGTAAATCTGCCGATTTCTCACTTTCGGTCGGTTTAGGTTCGCCTCGCTCGCCCCTAGATTGGCCGTCGAGAAAGCTAGAGTGCCCTGCTGGAGGGCGGTGACGGCGGCGACGACAGCGGCGGAGAGCCGCAGAACAATTTCCTCAAACACAAGCGCCCGTCGGGAACGTTAGCGCTTCTAGATAAAATTGACCTTCTGGGGCAAAATGGGCCAAAAAAACCCTAGCCCGCCATGGTCAGAACCGGCTAAACGATCTAATGTATGGGGAATGTGCTTATTTCAGGCTGGTGGCGCTGCCTTCCGGTAGATGGAGTAGCTCCATAGTCAATGCTCGTTGAGGTTTGGTTGTGCCCCCATTAGCCCTGGCAAATCGTGTCACCTGTGTAGCGCCGTCGATGACCCTGGCAATTTCGGCTCGGGCCAAGGCGATGAAAGCCGATGGGTTGCCGGTGTGCAGCTTCAGTGCCGGAGAACCCGACTTTGACACCCCCGATCACATCAAAGCGGCGGCCAAGGCCGCTCTAGATGCAGGCAAAACCCGCTACGGCCCAGCGGCGGGCGAACCCGCCCTGCGCCAGGCGATCGCCCATAAGCTACAAGCCGACAACGGTCTCTGCTACGGCCCAGAAAATGTGATTGTCACCAACGGCGGCAAGCATTCCCTCTACGGCCTGATGATGGCTCTGATCGAACCCGGCGATGAGGTGATTATTCCGGCTCCCTACTGGCTGAGCTACCCCGAGATGGTGAAGCTGGCGGGCGGCACCCCGGTGATCGTGCCCACCACCGCCGCGCAAAACTACCGCATCACCCCCGACCAGCTGCGCCAGGCGATTACCCCTAAAACCAAGCTGTTTATTCTCAACACCCCCTCTAACCCGACGGGTATGGTCTACCCGCCAGCGGAGATTGCTGCCCTGGCAGCGGTGGTGGTCGAGGCCGATATCTGGGTGGTGTCGGACGAAATCTACGAAAAAATTCTCTACGACGGGGCGACTCACCTGAGCATTGGGGCCGTATCGCCCGAGGCCTTTGAGCACTGTATTGTGAGCAGCGGGTTTGCCAAGGCCTACTCCATGACCGGCTGGCGGGTGGGATACCTGGCCGGGCCAGCGGATCTGATCAAGGCGGTGGCTACGATTCAGGGCCACAGCACCTCCAATGTCTGCACCTTTGCCCAGTACGGTGCGATCGCCGCCCTCGAAGGTCCCCAAGACTGCGTAGCCACCATGGGTCGCGCCTTTGCCGAACGGCGGCGGGCCATTATTGAACGGTGTCGAGCGATCGACGGCCTCAGCTGTGGTGAGCCTGAGGGAGCCTTTTATCTCTACGTAGACATCAGCGCCCTGGGCCTACCCTCCCTCGACTTTTGCACCCAGCTGCTCGATGAGAAATACGTAGCGGCGATTCCTGGCATAGCGTTTGGAGCCGAGGGCACCCTACGGATCTCCTACGCCACCGATATGGAGACGATTCTATCGGGCATGGATCGCATCGACTCGTTTGTGTCTGTTCGCCTGCGGTAAGCCACAACCACCAGGGAGTCAACTCCCTGGCTCATAGCCAAAGTCTGCTAGAGCAGACTGGGGAACTCGACTGCCAATCCTCTTCAGAGGATTTCGGCTTTGAGCCTAGGACTGAAGTCCTAGGCTCAGCGGCTTAGCGGCCAATTCGAGGGATCGACCCCTAAATCTGCCTCACCTTGACAGGGCTGGGTAGGCACTACCCACCATTAGGAAAACTATTTTCCAGAAGTCGCCTCAGCCCACCCCCCGACCTCAGCTCCTTCATTACATGTAATGTCAGGTGCAAAGTTTTAGCCTCAGGCAGGAATACTAATAGAGCTGTTGGTATTGTATGCTACATGAGGCATCGTCTTCTTCGCCTGCTGAACCGAAGCAACTTTAGCCATCTACCGCTGCGGCTGCTGATTGTGGTGCCCTTCGTGCTGCAAGTGTCGCTAGCGGTGGGGATAATTGGCTGGCTGTCGCTGAGCCAGGGGCAGCGGGCAGTCAATCAGGTGGCCAACCAGCTGCGAGACTCGATCTCTCACCAGATTGACCACAAGCTCGAAACCTTCTTAGGCACCTCTCACCTAGTCAACCAGCTCAGCTATGATGCCCTGACCTTGGGCCAGATTGACCCGTCCGATGAAGCGGCGCTGTTTCAGCACTTCATGCAGCAGTCCCACACCTTTGGCCACATCGACTCAATCTTTTTCGGTCAGACCGATGGTGAGTTTATTGGCCATACCACCATGGGGCAGCGGGGCCATCAGCTGATGCGGGGCGGCCCGTCCCAGGACAACTTCATTCAGTTTTCGGCAGTAGACAGGGCCACCGGCCAGCCGACCCAAGTGATCAGCGCTACCGCCAATTGGGATACGCTGACCCGGCCCTGGTATCGGGCTGCGGTACAGGTCAAGGGGCCAGTGTGGAGCCCGGTTTTTCCCTATCACGCCTATCCAGTGCTGACGATCTCGTCCTCTAGGCCGGTGTACGACGACAGCGGCACATTGATTGGGGTGTTGGGCAATAGCTTCTTTCTGACCCACATCAGTAGATTTTTGCAGGAGGTGGACATCAGTGAGCATGGGCAGGCGTTCATTGTTGATCGATCGGGCCTGCTGGTGGCCGCCTCCAGTGATGCAGATGACCACCGGATCGTAAACGGGCAGCCCCAGCAGACCTACTCAGTGACCAGCCCCGACCCGCTAATCCGCGCTAGTGCCCAGCTGTTGCTCAACCAGTCGGGGGGCGACTGGGGCCGAATTCAGCCCCAGCAGGCGGAGTTTAAGCTAGGGCGCGATCGCCAGTTTATGCAGGTAACTGCCCTCAACGATGACTACGGCCTCGACTGGCTGATTGTGGTAGTGATGCCCGAGAGCGACTTTATGGCTGAGATAGTGGCCAGCCGTCGCCACACCCTGGCGCTGTGCGCCCTGGCGTTGGCGGTGGCCATCACCTCTGGCCTCTACACCAGCCGCTGGATCACGCGCCCCCTGATGGACTTTAGCTCAGCTTCGCGGGCCATTGCCGACGGCCAGCTCAACCAAGCCATTGGCCACACGGGCTTACAAGAGCTAGAGGGGCTAGCCCAGGCCTTTAACCGGATGGCAGCTCGGCTTGAGCTATCTTTTGGGGATTTGCAGCGATCTAAAGCTGAGGTAGAGCGGGCTAACGCTGAGATTCAGCAACAGACGGCTTTGTTTCGTCTCATGGCTGAGAATATGAGCGATCTAGTCTGTCTCCACGATCTGGAGGGAACCTACCTCTACGTCAGTCCTTCGGCGGAGTGGCTACTGGGCTACCCCCCGGAAGCGCTGATTGGGCTACACCCCTGTAGCCTGGTACACCCCGATGATCGATCCCAATGTCAGCAGTATTTACGCCCCCCAGGGGGGCAGGGGGGAGACCTAGCCCCAGAGATATGCCGCATGCGCCACCACCAGGGCCACTACCTCTGGCTAGAGACCTTTACCCGGCCCATTGTCGATGCCAATGGTGTGGTAATACAGCTGCAAACGGCCTCTCGCAATGTCACTGACCAGGTGAGAATGCGTCGCCAGCTTGAGCATGATGCCTGCCACGACGGCCTCACTGGTCTACCCAACCGCAAGCAGCTCCACGAGCGCCTAGAGGCATCCCTCAGCCAAGCGCACCAGCAAAACAGCTACCGCTTTGCCCTCCTATTTTTAGACATCGACCACTTTAAGGTGGTCAACGACAGCCTGGGCCATCTGATTGGCGATGAGCTGCTGATGGAGGTGGCCAGTCGGCTGAAGGCGGTGCTGCGTCAGACAGACCTGGCGGTGCGGCTCGGGGGTGACGAATTTGTGGTGCTGCTAGAGGATGTAAACCATCTAGATGTGGCGCAAGCCATGGCTGAGCGAATTTTAGAGCGGTTGAGGCAGCCGTTTCAGCTCAGCAGCCACCAGATGTTTGCCACCGTCAGCCTGGGGTTGGTGATGGGCGATGCCTGCTATCAAACCGCCTCAGAACTAATTCGGGATGCCGATACGGCCATGTATCGGGCGAAGGCGAGGGGACGCGACGGCTACCAGGTGTTTGACCAGGGTATGCACGATCGCGCGATCGCCCGGCTGACCCTAGAAACCGACCTGCGCCGGGCTCTGCTCCACCATGCCGAAGAGTTGGTGTTGTACTACCAACCCATTGTCGATTTGCGAACCGGCGCGGTCAAAGGGTTTGAAGCCCTAGTGCGGTGGCAGCATCCCCGCCGAGGCCTGGTGATGCCCGGCGACTTTATCTCTGTGGCCGAAGAGACTGGGCTGATTGTGCCCCTGAGCTACTGGCTGATGGAGCTGGCCTGTGACCAAATGGCCACCTGGCAAAGCGCCTATCCCCAGGCTAAGGGGCTAACGGTGAGCGTCAACCTGTCGGCCCTCCAGCTGCACAGTGCCGGGCTGCTAAATCAAGTCGATGGCTTGCTCAGCAAAACCGGGTTGTTGCCCAGCGGCCTGGTGCTCGAAATTACGGAAAGCATGCTGATCGACAATATCGACGAGACCATCGGGGTGCTCAACGGCCTGCGCCAGCGGGGCATTGCCCTCAGCATTGACGATTTTGGTACCGGCTATTCATCGCTGAGCTATCTCTATCGGTTCCCGATCCACAACCTCAAGATCGATCGATCCTTTGTCAGTCAGATAACCATCAGCCCCAGACACGAAAACATCGTGCAAACTATCGTGACCCTAGGGCGGCAGCTGGGCTTTAGTGCGATCGCTGAGGGCATCGAGACCGCCGAGCAGGTCACTATTCTCAAGCGCCTCGGCTGTGATTTTGGCCAGGGTTACTGGTTTGGCAAACCCCAGCCCGCCGCCGAGGTAGAAACCTGGTTGACCCAGTCTAGCGCCCAAGCTAGCGCTCCTTTTTGGCCTCACCCGGTGAGCTAAGCCGCTGGTCTACCCACCGCCGCGCTTGGTAAATGGCCTCAGATCGGCTCACTACTCCCGGCACAGCTACGGCACAACCGTGCTCATGGGAGGCCCACACGGCGTACAGGGGCACGCCATTCTCTGTGCTTTGATCGAGTTCTAGGCGAAAGCCCCGGTAGGTAAAGGACAGCACCACATGGGGGTAGTCTGGGTCGGCAAATAACATGGCAGAGCGGTGGCATAATTGGCATAATTCCCGAATGAATCCCCCCGATTTGTAGGGGTGCAGCAGGCTACGCCCCTACGGGTTGGCTGATTCTGACCCGGGGTTTACCAAATCGGATTTGGTCGAGGGTATAAGGGGCCAGCAGGCTTGATACCAAATCCGAATACCAAATCCGAATCCCTACCCCCGATGGCCAATCGGCCAACCTGTAGGGGCAAACGGCGGTTCGCCCAGGGGTATCGGGGGTAGCCCAGCAGGATTCGGGATTAGTCTGATACCAAAGCCTGCTGGCCCCCTTCCTCCAATTAAAATCAGCCTGACAAACAGCCAGACAGAAAAGGGGGCAGGCCGTAGCCCACCCCCTTTGAGTCGCGGAGCACGACGACGGTGTTGACGCCAGGTTATGCAGCGGCGAAGTTGCTGGCAGCAAAATCCCAGTTAACTACGTTTTTGAGAAAGCTTTCCATGTAGTCGGGGCGCTTGTTTTGGTAGTCAAGATAGTAGGCATGCTCCCACACATCCATAGTCAACAGGGGCACCTGTCCGGCGGTGAGGGGGTTGTCGGCGTTGAGGGTCTTGGTCACCTTGAGGGTGCCATTATCGAGCACCAGCCAGGCCCAGCCGCTGCCAAACTGAGTCGCCCCAGCGGCTTTAAAGGCTTCGGCAAACTTCTCGAAACTGCCAAAATCAGCATCAATTTTCTTGGCGAGTTCGCCAGTGGGAGCGCCACCGCCACCGGGCTTCATCGATTGCCAGTAGAAGGTGTGGTTCCAAGCCTGAGCGGCGTTGTTAAATACCCCCTGTTTAGAGCTGTCGCCAGCAATCGCCTTGATCACGTCCTCAAGGGGCTTGCTGTCGTGGTCGGTGCCCTTGACCGCATCGTTGTACTTGCTGACGTAGGCGGCGTGGTGCTTGTCGTGGTGAAACTCTAGGGTGCTTTTGGAAATGTAGGGCTCCAAAGCATCGTAGGCGTAGGGCAGCGTGGGCAATTCGTAAGACATGAGGGCTCTTTGGAAGTATCTACAGTTACATCATAAATCTTTACTTCAACAAAAACTATCCCCCCCGGGTGGAGGGGGATAGGCTCAAAGGCGCAAATCTCTACGGCTTTAGATAGATATTTTGCCGATGGTCTAGGCCTGGATGGCCAATAGCTCAATATCAAAAATCAGGGTTTCCCCCGCCAGGGGGTGGTTGGCATCAAGGGTAACATCGGCCTCAGACAGATCGGTCACCATCACGGGCACAGTCTGACCCTGGGGTCCCTGGAGCTGGAGCTGCTGACCCACATCGAGGGGAATATCGGCGGGGATGTGGTGACGCTCCACCACCATTACCATTTCCTCGCGGTGGGGGCCGTAGGCATTTTCGGCGGCAATCACTTCGGTTTTGGCATCGCCGGGGGTCATGCCCACCACCGCCGCCTCAAAACCGGGAATCACCTCGCCGTTGCCAATGGCAAACTGGAGCGGGTCGCGATCGCGCGATGAGTCAAACACCGTGCCGTCTTGCAGCTTGCCCGTGTAGTGAATCGAAACGCTATCGCCGGTTTTTGCCTGGGTCATAGAATTCTGCGTCATGAAATTATCCTTGTGATCAACTGGGAGCTTTTCTATAGGTTAGCCATGGTCTTTCTGCTTCACGCTAACGGGCGTTTTGTGAAACCCTGGAAATACTAGAGATTTTCCTAAGGTTTCAGAATGATCGCTAGGGAGAAGATCATCACACAGGGCATGGATGATAGCGGCATGGATGAGACGACTAGCCAACCTAGTGCCAACATCTGGCTAGCGGAGTTTCAGGCAATTTTACAAGGAGCAGTAGGGGGCTTTTTATTCGGCATTCCACTGCTGTACACCGTAGAGGTGTGGGAGTAGCCCAAGCAAATAATCATCCATTAGATTAGGAGAGACCTGTGTTGTTCTC
>RECJ01000026.1 GCA_007694115.1 Leptolyngbya sp. DLM2.Bin27
GTGAGTACCGCAAGAGGCGTTTGGTAACAGACGTCCCAGATAGATAACCGCCCCCTCGGCAACGGGGGAACAGAACCCGGCTTATGTCTACCTCCTTCCCCCTATTTTTATCGGTTATCTGTGACCTACTGCCCGAGAGCCGTAAACCGCATACCGTAAACCCTGAACCGTGAGCGATCTACCCGCCTTCCGGCAGCGGCAGCTCCGGGGCTGTGTGCAGGCGCTGGGTCTGCCTGCCGCCAACCTCGACTGGCTGCGCCTCGACCAGGCTCTAACCCACAAGTCGGTGGATGCCGACTATAACTACGAACAGCTAGAGCTGCTCGGCGATGCGGTGCTGCGGCTGGCGGCGACGGAGTGCCTGCAAGAGGCGTTTCCCCAGGCTTCGGTGGGGGAACTGTCGGCGGTGCGATCGGTGCTGATCAGCGATCGCACCCTCGGTCAGCTGGCCCAAGATCTGGGCCTCACCCCCTACCTGATAGTCGCCCCCGCCATGAAAATTGGGCCGAGCCACCTGGCCGATGCCCTAGAGGCGGTGGTAGCGGTGCTGTATTTAGAAACCCGCAGCCTGAAGTTGGTGCGATCGCTCCTAGACGCCCCCCTACTGCGGCTAGCTGACCAGGTGCGCCAAGATCCGGCTCGGCAAAACTATAAGGTGGCCCTGCAAGAGCTGACCCAGGCCCACACCAAAACCCTGCCCCAGTACCGCACCGTCGAACAGCGCCCCAGGGATGGTGACCCCGAGCGCTATCAATCGACCGTGTGGTTTCGGGCAACCTGTTGGGGTACTGGCCACGGCCCGACCAAAAAGCAGGCCGAACAGGCCGCCGCCGCCGCCGCCTACGATGCCCTTGCCCAAGCCCTCGCTTCCCCCCCCGATGCCGCACCGCCATCCCCTTAACCTGGCCATCTTTGGCCTGGGTCGCTGGGGTACCCACCTGCTGCGCAATTTTTTGGCCCTGCCCGAGGCCCGTGTAGTGGCCCTGGTTGATCCCCATCCCCAGCGACTGCGCACATTGCGCGATCGCTTCGCCATAGACAGGGCCGTCGTCGACTACAACCACTGGCAACCGGCCATGGCCCACCCCGGTCTAGATGCCGTAGTCATCGCCACCCCCGCCAGCACCCACTACCCCATGATCAAAGCGGCCCTAGAGGCGGGTCTGCACGTGCTGAGCGAAAAACCCCTCACCCTAGAGAGCACCACCAGCGTCGCCCTCTGCCAACTGGCCCAGGCCCGACAGCGGCAGCTGATGGTTGACCACACCTACCTGTTTCACCCGGCGGTGCAGCGGGGGCGAGATCTCTGCTCGCAGCTGGGTTCCCTGCGCTACGGCTACGCTGCCCGCACCAACCTTGGCCCCGTCCGCCCCGACGCCGACGTATTTTGGGATCTCGCTATCCACGACATTTCAATTTTGAATCACTGGCTTGGCCATCCCCCTGTCGCTGTTTCGGCCTGGGGACTGGCCTGGCTCCAGCCGCAGCCCCAGCCCATGTTTCCCTCGGGGCTGCGGGACGCTGGCTGGCTACGACTGATGTATGGCGACGGGGGCGATCGCCGCCGCTGCCTAGAGGCCATGGTGCAGGTGAGTTGGGCCAACCCCGATCGGCAGCGGCGGCTGGCCCTAGTGGGCGATCGCGGCACCCTCGTCTTCGATGAAAGTCCCCAGGCTATTCCCCTGACCCTGTGGCGAGGGCAGTTTCAGACCCAAACATTTCCGTTTGTACCCAACGGCCCCCAGCCAGAAGCGATCTCGCTGCCGTCTACAGAGCCACTCCAGGCCATGGGCAGCCACTTTCTAGACTGCATTACCAACCACACCCCCTCGCCGGTGTCGTCTGGGGTAATGGCCACCGGTTTAGTCAAAATTATGGAAGCGATTGCTGTGGCTGCCGAAACGGGCCATTGCATAGAGATATAAGCCCAGCAATATAAACCGCAGGGGGCAACTCATCTGCACCCCCTGCCTGCGGTGACCCGATCGCCAACCCGACAATCTATGCCCCAGCCCTGGAAAAGCTACCCCCCAGGAACGATGCCCGCAACCCGGTATTTTGAGTAATTTATTGACATTGCTAATCGATGCCGATCGATGTGCAACTTCATGAACCCACAATAAGTTTGCTTTGACAACCTAACCTGACAGGCTATACCTAGAGAAACTTGTGGCCTTTTGTCAGGGCTAAAGGGTTTGAGTTCCCGGTCGTCATCCCTTAACCATCCTCACACCATTACCACCATGAATATCTCACACGGGTTTGCGATCGCAACCGTCCTAGGCATCTGTGGCCTGCCTTTGCAAGCTGTGGCTTCGCCCCAGGAACTACAAACCAATCCCCTCACCATGGCCGATGCCCTGGCCGTTGGCCACCATAGCCCAGACCACCTCAGCAGTCTGGCCGACAAAATGGGCCGACAGGTTGGCCCCCAAGCGACCAGTGAAACCAACGACTTTCTAGAGTCGCTAAATATACCCCTGCTCAGCGATCTGCTAGATGAGTCTGGAGAATTTAGAATGCCCCTGGGGCTGACAGTCTACGACGCCATGGGCACCACCTCGGTCGGCTTTGGCACGACATTCTAGGCCGGAGGGCCGGAGGGCTGCACCGGGGCTAGGCCACTGAGTTTTAGCCCCAGCCCGGTATACTACCAACAAAAGAAATTAGGATACCGGGCCTTGGGCGTTGATCTTCGCAGCTATGTCTATATTGATAATCTTCAACCCCAGCACGCGGCCTACATGGGCACTGTGTCGCTGGGGTTTTTACCGCTGCCCGGCGATGCCTCTCTGTGGATAGAAATTTCCCCCGGCATTGAGATTAACCGCATTCTCGATATCGGCCTTAAGGCGGCGGTGGTGCGCCCCGGCACCCTAATCGTCGAACGCCTCTACGGGCTGCTGGAAATCCACGCCAGTAACCAGGGAGAGGTGCATGCAGCCGGTGGAGCGATGCTCGATGCCCTAGGAGTCAGCTACCGTGAGCGGCTAAAACCTCGTATTATCTCCAGTCAGGTGATTCGCAACCTTGACCCTCACCACGTGCAGCTGATCAACCGCACCCGTCGGGGCAACATGATTGTTGCAGGGCAAACGCTTTACGTCTTTGAAGTAGAACCCGCCGCCTACGCTTCTCTAGCGGCCAATGAGGCCGAAAAAGCGGCCCTGATCAACATTCTGCAGATTAGCTCAGTGGGCAGCTTTGGCCGCCTCTACCTGGGCGGTGAAGAACGGGATATTTTGGCTGCCCAGCAGGCCGTCATAGCGGCCCTAGAATCTGTGCCTGGGCGCGAACAACTTGATATTCGGCGCAATGAGTAACGGACAGCGGCTCCAAGTCTGGCTGTTTTGCTAGCTTGTTAGGCCAATTCTGATAACAAAAATACCCAAGAATTTTGCGTCCTCCCGAGGGCGCAGACCCTCCGCCCCTCATCGGGGTATCTTCTTGACGAGCTGGGTCAGAAAACTAGCACACCCTGGCGTCAGCGCTTGTCATGTTGTTTGCAGGGTCTGGGGAACAAAAGAGTTATGCCGCAGGGTAGGCAGCGCGCCTCGGCACCTATGTCAAAATTCGTAAATTCTAGTTAAGTTGTGTAAACTAACTTAACTGACACACTTATATGACTGGTTAGGACGTAACTTTCAATGACTCCGAACACCCTCCGCATTGCCCTAGGTCTGGTGCTGTTTGGGGCTGCCCCCGCTGCAGTCACCACGTTTCCTCAAGAAGCGATCTCAGGTAGCTATGTGCCCGCTGCCGAGCAGCAGACCAAGCTAGAACCGTCCATTGACATGGAGCCTGCCGCCGAACTCGCTGCAGAAATGGATCAGTTGGCTGATATGGAGCCGTCCGCTGAAGCTGAACAGCCCGCTACTGCCGCACTGTCCATTGCTGAAATCGCGGCTGCCGACGGCAACTTTGAGATTCTGACCGCTGCCATTGAGGCCGCTGGTCTGACTGAGGTGCTCAGCAACGCCGACCTATCGATCACGGTGTTTGCCCCCACCGATGAAGCCTTTGCGGCTCTGCCCGAAGGCACTTTAGAAGCGCTACTGCTGCCCGAAAACCGCGATCAGTTGACCCAAATTCTCACCTACCATGTGGTTGATGGTGAGGTGCGCTCCACCGATTTGGCCTCTGGTGACGTCGAAACTCTAAGTGGTGCTCCGATCACCGTGATGGTAGGCGGTGAGATGGTTACCATCAATCAGGCCAATGTGTTGATTGCAGACATTGAAGCTAGCAACGGCATTATTCACGTGATTGACTCTGTGTTACTGCCTATG
>RECJ01000025.1 GCA_007694115.1 Leptolyngbya sp. DLM2.Bin27
CCTTCTGCCTTCTGCCTTCTGCCTTCTGCCTTCTGCCTTCTGCCTTCTGCCTTAAAGTACTAGTTTTCTTTAGCCGGTGGATCGGGCCGATTGATAATGTCGTCAATGACGTTGTCAACCGCCACCGTGAGACTGTACGGGATCGGCGTGCTGCCCTGGGAAATCACCACCACTTCGTAGTAGCCCGACTGGGGCAGCTCGCCCGCCCAGGTATTTTGCTCGGCATTGGCCAAAATATAGGGCAGCTCGTCATTGGGCACCGGCACGTAGATCGACAGGCGCGTACTGCCCGGTGGGGCCTGAAGATTGAGCCGCAGCAGCTGCTCGGCGCTGAGGTTGAGAATGTAAATTTGACCTTGGCCGGGGTTGAGCTCGCCTGCGCGTTGTTGGCTAAAGGCCCCTGGCTCAAAGGTGATTTCGCTCAGGTTTTCGCCCCGTTCCATGGCGTTGACCTGGTCTTGGGCTAGGGCAAACCAGATTTGATCGACTGGGGTTTCGACAAAGCCGCTGTTGGCCCCCCGCCCCGGAAACAGCTGATCAAAGCGAGCGTCGGCCAGGTCGTTTAGTGCTCGACTGCTGACAAAGAGGGCGTTGACCTGGCGCTGCCAGCGATCGCTGTCGGTGGGGTTGTAGCGCCCCAGCCGGCTGCGGGCCTCGGTGCTGAGGTTGGCCTCAAGGAGGTCGAGGGTTTCAGCTGCGATCGCATCCCAGGCCGCCCGCAAAGGCTGATCTTCGGGCTGGTCGGTGAGCTGAGTGCCCTGCAAATTGGGGTTTTGCTCGTAGAATAGCTGGTCGGTGAGGCGGGTGAGGTAGCCCTGGTCAACGCTGAGGGCAATGGCGCGATCGCGCAGGGCCTGCTTGCGATCGCGCTCTGCCTGGCTGAGGGCCAGATTGTCGGCATCGCTGCCACCGGGTGCCACCGTCTCAGAGCCCGGTGGAAACTGGCTCAGCGGGTCAAGCCACCACCACAGCCCCCCGGCCACTGTCAAGGTCAGCAGCAGCCCGGCCAGCGCCGACCAGCAGCCCGACGAGGTCTTGCCCACGGGCACGGCCCGGGGCGGTGGGGCCACGGTCGCTGTGGGGTCATAGGCCATGGCCGGAGCATAGGGCGCAGCCGGGGCCAGGGCCACAGTCGGCTCAGGCGGCGGCACCAGGGGCTGCATGCGAACCGGCATGGGCTGCGACCAAGCCCTCGCGACCGCGTCGGGGTCGGCCAGATTGAGCGCTGCTAGCGCCTGCCCGGCCGACTGGTAGCGATCGCCGGGCCGCTGAGCCACTAACCGATTTAGCACCTGATACAGGGGGCTAGACAGCTCCACCTGATCAGGCCACGCCCAGCGCTGACTGCGATCGTCGTATAGATCTTCTGGTTCTTTGCCCGTCAGCAGCACTAGGGCCGTCACCCCCAGGGCGTAGAGGTCGGTAGCGGGGCTCACCTGACCCGATGACTGCTGTTCTTCTGGGCTGTAGCCCACGGTGCCCAGGCGAGTAACCGTACCATCGGCAGCCTGGTAGGGTTGTGCCACCCCCAGCTGATGGCGCACATTCACCACCAGCTGCTTGACGCCACCAAAGTCGATCAGAATGGGGCGACCGTCAGCGGTGCGCTGAATCAGGTTGTCGGGCGAGATATCGCGGTGCACAATGCCAATATTGTGGAGATATTGCAGCAGGGGCAGCGTCTGCATCAAAAATCGCACCACCTCAGCTTCGCTAAAGCTCTCGCCGTCAGCCCGGCGGCGGCTCAGCAGCTCGCGGTAGGTGGGGCCTTCAACGTAGTCTTGCACTAAAAACAGTCGGGTGCCGTCGCGCAGTAGCTCGCGAAACCGAGGCACCTGGGGATGGTTGATCTGATAGAGAATGCTGGCCTCACGCTCAAACAGAGCCTGGGCTTGGTCTAGCGCCAGCTTGCCCGGCACCTGGGGGTTACATTCTTTCAGTACGCACAGCTCTTGAAACCGGTGGGTGTCTTCAGCTAAGTAGGTGTCGCCAAAGCTACCCCGGCTGAGCTGCCGCTGTATTCGGTAGCGACCGCCGAGCAACCGTTCTCCCTGTGCTGGTTGAGTCATAGGTGCGTGCTGCTGCAATCCCTCTAACGGTGTAAGTTGGCGGTATCTGTCACAGATTAGCGCAAACCGGCACTGTTGCCGTGAACGGCTAATACGAAATCCGATTGGGTCAACCCCGATTCATCATCAGCAAAAGCGCATGAAATTCTGGTTCAGATCCGGCGGCTCTCAGGGAGACTTCTCGCCCAGGGGCAAGAGCCATCGCTCCGCTGGACGTAAAAAGGCCAAGCCCTCAATCTAGGAGGCTTGGCCAACATTACAACAACATCGCTAGGAAAAGGTCTCTAGGCAATTGGTCAATGAGCCCTATGCCCCCAGGGGCCGCAGGCCAGGGAAGCAGGTTAGAACCCTTGGCGGGAGACAAACTTTTCAATATCGGCCTGGGTTTGGTGCAGCAGGTTGTGGCGGCTGTCACCAGTGTTACCTAGGGAAGGCACCAAGTTACGGGCCTGGAGTGCCATGTGCAGTTGCAGATGAGCGACATACTCGGAGAAGTCTTCGCGGGTTTCGGTCAGGGCTGGAGCAAACTTTTCTGACAGGGCCACGGGTAAAACCTCGTTATTGTTCAACATCGGTGAGACATGCAACGCTATCGAAGTTAACACAGGCTCTGGGGTGCTTGCGGGCTGTGCAAAGAAGCTTAACGGTGCGTAATATCTGACACAAAACTAGCTGGTTCGTTGCCGACCGCCCCATCTGCTACGATCGCATCCAACAGCATTTCTCCTCGCGAGGTTTGGCTCTACAATTTTCGCCTGGCCCCTGCCATGACTGCACCGCAGCCCATTCATTCTCTGCCAGAATCAGTCAATCTCTACGACAGCGACTACCTCCGCTGGCTAGCCGAAACCGCTGAGCGGCTCCGCAGCGGGCAATTTGACCAAATCGATGTCCTCAACCTGGCGGAAGAACTCGACGATATGGGGCGCAGTGAAAAGCGAGCCGTAGAGAGCAACCTGGAGGTGCTGCTGCGGCATTTGCTGAAGTACCGTTACCAGGGCGATCGCCGCTTGAATAGCTGGCGATTCACCATTCTGGAGCACCGCGATCGCATCGCTAAGGCCTTTCGCGACAGCTCCAGCCTGCGCCCCTATTTCGCCAGCATCTACGCCGACTGCTACACCACAGCCCGCCATAAGGCAGCGGTAGAAACAGGGTTACCTTTAGAGACATTTCCAGAACAGGTGCCATTTACTCCAGAATTGGTGCTTGATCCCGACTTTTTGCCCGACGATAGTGATGGGTGATCGTTGCCCAGTCATCTCATCAAAAGCCCTCCATGTCTGGTTCTGCCCCCTCCGCTGACAGTCAGCCCCCGATCCCCGAGCGGTTGGCCAAGCACACCGTGCGCTACGCCGACCACCACTCGGTCAATTGGGACGACCTGACACCGATGATGCGTCACTACGTGGAGATGAAGGAGCAGTATCCCCACGCCCTGGTGCTGTACCGGGTGGGCGATTTTTTTGAGACCTTTTTTCAAGATGCGATCGCCATCGCCCGCGAGCTCGAACTGGTGCTCACCAGCAAAGACGCCGGTAAGGCGATTGGCCGGGTGCCCCTGGCGGGGATTCCCCACCACGCCCTCGATCGCTACTGCACCCTGCTGGTGGAAAAGGGCTTTGCGATCGCCATCTGCGACCAGGTGGAAGACCCTGCCGTCGCGCAAGGCTTGGTGAAGCGCGAAGTCACCCGCGTGATCACCCCCGGCACGGTGATCGAAGAGGGCATGCTCAGCGCCAGCCAGAACAACTTTCTGGCCTCGGCGGTGGTGGCGGGGCACCACTGGGGGCTGGCCTACGCCGATGTGTCCACTGGCGAGTTTCTCACCACCCAGGGGGAAGACCTCGACCAGCTGGCTCAAGAACTGCTGCGGCTCCAGCCCGCCGAGGTGCTGTTTCCGGTGGATGCGCCGAATTTAGGGGCGATGCTGAGGCCGGGGGATCAGTCCGACCAGCTGCCCACCTGCCTGCCCCGCCAGTTTTGCTACACCCTGCGGCCCCAAGGCCCCTACAGCCAGAGCGAGGCCCGCCAGCGGTTGCTCCAGCGGTTCCGGCTGCGCTCTTTGGAAGGGCTGGGCTGTGACCACCTGCCCCTGGCGGTGCGGGCGGCGGGCGGCCTGCTGCACTACGTCGAAGAAACCCAGAAGACCGTGCAGGCCCCGCTCCAGCCCCTCTGCACCTACACCCTGGCCGCCTACCTGGTGATCGACC
>RECJ01000024.1 GCA_007694115.1 Leptolyngbya sp. DLM2.Bin27
AGGGGGCAATTCTATTGGCGACGGGCCGCTACGACGCGGCGGTGCAGGCCTACCAGCGGGCCACCCAACTCAACCCCAGCGGCACCGAGGCCTGGTACGGCCAGGGCACTGCCCTACTCAAGCTCGATCGCGAACCCGAAGCCGCCCTCGCCTTTGCCCAGGCTTCGTCAACTGAAAATCCGGTCACCACCCAATGAGATGCCAAGAACCAGGCTATAGTTGATGGCAATAATCTGCCCCCATTGTTCCATTTCGTTGTGACAGGCTCTCCCAATTTCTCCCAACGGCTTCAGCTGACTCAGCGGCTTTCGTCTTTGCCGGGGCCACAGCTCGACCAGGTCATTTTTGCGCTCAAGCCAGCGCCGGGGAATGTTCCAACCGCGTCGGCCCCGCCGGGCGATCGGGTGATGGCTCTGCTGACCTGGGCCGAAAGCGAGCTTGGCTGTGGGCTAGAAACGCTGCAACAGGTGCTCAATTCTGTGCTGGCTCGGCCTGAGGATGCTGTCCCTCCCCCACTCCAGGGCGCTCGGGTGTTTATTAGCTATCGGGCTCAGGCTCCCGATCAGGCTCTGGCCCAAACCCTTTATCAAGACTTGCAGGCTGCAGGGCATCAGCCCTTTTTAGCCGGGTCTAGCTTGCAGTTGGGGGATCTCTGGGCGCAGCGGATTTTGCAAGAGCTGGAGCAGAGCGACTACTTTGTGTTGCTGCTGTCGCCCCAGTCGGTCACCAGTGAAATGGTGATGGATGAAGTCAAACACGCCAAAGAGCTGCAAGAAAGCCGGGCAGAACAGCGGCCCATCATCCTGCCAATTCGGGTGCAGTTTCCGCTGGAGTCGCCCCTGACCTACAACCTGCGGGGCTACCTGAACCGGATACATCAACGCCAGTGGCACTCGCCCGCAGACACCCCAGATTTAGCGGCGGAAGTGCTGCGGCTAATCGCCTCGGGCAAAGCGCCCCCAACGGTGGAACCCCCCGAAGCCCAACACCTGTTTGCCGACACCCCCGACGACCCGCCTCTGCCTGTGGCAGAGCCCGAGCTAAAGCGCGAACCGGGCGGGGCGGTGCCGCTGAAGTCGGGCCTGTATGTGGAGCGCTACAGTACCGAGACCGGCAAAGCCAATATCACCATCGAAGCCGACTGTTTTGAAGAAATCACCCAGCCGGGGGCGCTGATTCGCATTAAGGCACCCCGGCAGATGGGCAAGACCTCGCTGATGGCGCGCATTTTGCACCATGCCGAGAGCCAGGGCTACCAATCTATTGCGGTGAGTATGCAGCGGGCCGACAGTACCATGTTTAGCGACCTCGATCAGCTGCTGCGCTGGCTGTGCTCGCGGGTGGGGCGACGGCTCAAGCGGCTGGATGAGCTGGCCGATTACTGGGACCCAACCGTGGGTGTCAAAGATCGCTGCAACGACTACTTCTTTGAGTGCCTGTTGGAAGAGATCGACGAGCCGATTGTGCTGGCCCTGGATGAGGTGGATCTGGTGTTTCCCCACCGGGTGGTGGCCGACGACTTTTTTGGGCTGCTGCGATCGTGGTACGAGGCCGCCCGCTACGGCGACAGAGGCAGCGAACTGTGGGAAAAACTGAGGCTGGTGGTGGTGCATTCTACCGAGGCCTATGTGCCGCTAGAAATTAACCAGTCGCCTTTTAACGTGGGCAAAAACGTGGAGCTGCCCGAGTTTACCCAGGCCCAGGTGCAAGATCTGTCCCACCGCTACAACCTGCCCTTTGGGGCCAACGAGGTAGACCAAATGATGGCCCTGGTCGGCGGGCACCCGTACCTGCTGCGCAAGGGGTTTTACCACCTGCGACGGCAAGATTTGTCGATGGCAGCCCTCTTGGAAACTGGCCCCACCGAAGCCGGTATCTACAGCGACCACCTGCGGCGGCACCTGCTAAATCTGAAACGCTACCCCGACCTGGCCGCCGCCTGCCGCGACGTGGTGCGCCGCAAAACCCCAGTAGATTTGGACGCGGATGTGGCCTTTAAGCTAGAGAGCATGGGGCTGATTCGCCTACAGCGCAACCAGGCAACCCCGAGAAACAGCCTGTATCAGGAATATTTTCGCGAACATTTGAAGGGAACGTAGGGGCGCACGCCGTGCGCTCAAACAGGGGATCTAAAACGTTTTAAGGGGTAAACCATGGCTGCACCCAACACCTACAAATACCAGGTCGGCGGCAGCCTCGAAAAAGGTGCCCCCACCTACGTCGAACGCCAGGCCGATCGCGAGTTTGTCGCTGCGCTGAAGCAGGGAGAGTTTTGCTACGTGTTTAACTCTCGGCAAATGGGCAAATCGAGCCTGCGGGTGCACACCATGCAGACCCTGCAAAGCGAGGGCATTGCCTGCGGGGTGATCGACATTACCTCCATTGGCAGTCAAGACATTACCCAAGAGCAGTGGTACTGGGGCATTGCCCAGCGCTTGGCCCGCAGCTTTGGCCTGCGCCAAGCCAAAGCCTGGTGGAACGACCACAGCGATCTATTTCCGGTGCAGCGGCTGGGGGAATTTATCGAAACGGTGCTGCTACCCCAGGTGAGCGCCCCGGTTGTGATCTTTATCGATGAAATCGACAGCATTCTGCGAATTGACTTTAAAGACGATTTCTTTGCCCTGATTCGCGCCTGCTTTAACCAGCGGGCTGAGAACCCCGACTATCGTCGCCTCACCTTTGCCCTGCTGGGGGTCACCACCCCCCCAGACCTAATTCAAGACAAAACCCGCACCCCTTTTAACATTGGCCAGGCCATAGACCTAAAGGGCTTTCAGCTCGATGAAGTTGGGCCGTTGGCCCCAGGGCTAGAGCCTCTGAGGTCAGACTCTGCCGCCATTATGGCCGCCATCTTAGACTGGACGGGCGGGCAACCCCTGCTGACCCAAAAGCTCTGCCGTCTAGTTGCGGAAGCCGCTGAACCCATCGCCCCAGGACAGGAAGCCGCCCAGATTGCCGCCCTGGTGCAAGACCGCCTGCTGCACAACTGGGAAGCCCAGGACGAACCCGAGCACCTGCGCACCATCCGCGATCGGCTAATGCGGGATGAGCGCAGCGCCGGTCGCCTGCTGGGGCTTTACCAGCAAATTTTGCAGGAGGGCAGCCTGGCCGCCACGGGCGACCCCGCCCATCTGGAGCTGCGACTGTCGGGTCTGGTGGTGGAAGATCAGGGGCGGCTGCGGGTGTATAACCGCATTTACCAGTCGGTGTTTGATGCCAGGTGGGTGCAGGCACAGCTGGCGGGGCTGCGGCCCTATGGGGAAGCGATTGCCGCCTGGATTGTCTCGGGATGCCAGGATGAGTCGCGGCTACTGGGGGGCCAGGCGCTGGAAGATGCCCAGGCCTGGGCCATGGGCAAAAACCTGGGAGAAGCGGACTATCGGTTTTTGACGGAGAGCGAGAAGAAAGATAAGCGGGCGATACAGGAAGCGAACCGGATTTTGGAAGCAGCCCAGCGGGAAGCGGAGCTGGAGCTGATGGCAGCCCAGGATACGAACCGCCAAGCCCGCCGCTGGCTGCGTCGGAGTTTGGTGGGGGCGGGGGTAGCGGGTTTGTTAGCGGTGGGTGGTGGGTTTTATGCCGTCAACACTAATCGACTGGCGGAAGCCAGGCTGACTAAGGCAGACCAAGAGTTGATGGCTGCCCAGAACCAAATGGCAGCAGCCCAGACTGAAGCTACGGAAGCGAACGAACGAGTTGAGGTTGCGAATCGACGAGTTGAGGATGCCAACCAGCAGGTGGCAACGGCACAAACAGAGCGGCAACGGCTCAATGCCGAACGGCAGGATGCTATAGAACAACGAGAAGCGGCAGAAGCCGAGCGACAGCAGGCATTAGCTGACCAGCAGGTAGCCTTACAAGGAGCCGAAGCTGCAAATCAGGCCTATGCCAACGCCCAAAAAGCGGCAGACAATGCCCGTCAACTGCAACGAGAGGCCAATGCTGATGCCGCCCAGGCCCGGCTAGAACAGACTATTGCCCGCCAAGGCGGCACCCTAGAACGTCGGGGCAATGCCCTGATGCGTCTACAACCCGCCAGGTTCACAGAGATTGCGACCTTGATCAGGGCAATTCAAACTGGCGAAGACTTGAATGGGTTGCTTGACCAGGCCAGCTTACCTAGTGCTAATACCAGCCTGGCTGATTACCCTGCCATTAGCCCATTAATGGCCCTACGGATAGCTGTCAATACCGTATCTCAGCGAATGAGCTTTCCGGGCGAGTTTCTTAGCTTCAGTGAGGATGGCCAGCGGCTGGTGGCCTATTCCT
>RECJ01000023.1 GCA_007694115.1 Leptolyngbya sp. DLM2.Bin27
AGTCTGCCACCGCCTGGGTCAGCCCCAACCCCAGCACCTGGGAGTCATCCACTGGCCCCAGCCGCCCGCCGGTTTCAGTAACGGCAGGAGAGAGCACCGTGGAGACGCGGTAGCGCTCTAGCAAAAACCGCTCGCCATCGAACAAAGCCGCCATGGGAATGTAGCGGGTAACGCGATCGTTGACGAAGATCAGGTGGTCAACGCCGTTTTTCTCCAACTCCTCTTCTAGGGGTTGGACAATCCAGCTGTAGAGCCGCTGGCTGGCGACCTGTAAGTCGGCCAGGGAACCCGTATTGGGTCGGTTGAGCAGTTCGCCAAACCGCTGCACCGCCGCCGCTAGATCGCCCTGGGGCACGGGCACCTCCACACTGCCGATGACGTTGCCCGCCGTGGCCCACACCAGCCACAGCTTGTCTTTTAGCACAAAGGGGTAGATCAACACCGCCGTTTCCCCGGCCTCGGCGTAGGCGGCCAGCAGTCTTTCGGCATCGCCGCTGAGGGTGTCGGGGTTTTGAAATACGTCGTCTGCAGCACGGTTGGCGCGAATGGTGCGGTTAAAGGCCTCAACCTGGCGATCGTACTGGGCTTTGAGAGCTTCTTGCTGGTCGTAGAGAGTGTTGAGGTCGGCGCAGTTGGTGGCTTCGCACTCTAGAATGCGACCCCCCAGGGCAATCAAACTGCCGTGGGCGTCAATGACAGCCTGCTCGGCATCGGTGAAGGCTAGAGCGGTGCCGGTCCAGGTGGCGCGGGTTTGGGTGAACTCCTGTAGTTCTTCAACCTGCAACAGATCCAGCACCTGCTGAGCTTCAGAAATGCGGCCTTGGCTCAGCAGCAGGCTAGCTAATTCTCGGTAGATATCTCCAGCGCGTAAGCCATCAAAATCGGCAAACGACTGTAGAACTGCCTGTTGCAGAACGGCATCGAGACTTGAGACATCGGTTCTAATTGCCTCAATTTGGTTGATGGCTTTTTTGTAATAGCCGATCGCCAGTTCGGGCATGTTCATATCCTGATAAACCCGGGCAATACCGGCTTGCACATAAAAACGATGATCTAAAATACTGGCTTGACGGTAGCTGCTTAAGGCCATATCGAGCTGGCCCAACCGTCGATAGAGGCTGCCAGCCAAAAAAGCAGCTGTCCCTTGTAAACTAGATGACTGGCTTTCAAAAACGGCTGAAGCAGACTTGACTTGATCAAGAGCTTCATGGTACTGCCCTAGCCCTCCAAACCCCATAGCCAGGAGCAGTTGCATGCCTCCTTCAAAGTCTCGCAGACTGTATTCGCTAATCGCTGGGGAATCATTAAGGGTAGATAGATCAAAACCTCTAATATTGTCGACTACATCTTGGTACTGACCTTCAGTAACCATGTATAGGTTGTAGACAAATAACTCAAAAGCCTCAAGGATAGGAAGGGAATTCTCTGCGTTTATAGCATTTGTATTGATAGCTGTCTGATTCGATTCAGAAAAAGACTCTAAAGCACGTAAAAGAGCGGGATAGTCACCTATTTCACTATAGGCATTCATCAGGGATAACCAAGCCATAGGTAAAAGCCTGGGGAGATTACGGCTGGTTGCAACGTCAATGCTTTCCTGGGCGGCTAGAATGGCTGCGCGATACTGCCCTAGAGATGAATATGCTAAAGAAGTGACATTCAAAGACCGGGCTCTAACCCAGGGATTATCGGTTTCAAGGGATATCTGAATGGCCTTTTTAGCGGTGTCTATGGCCTCTTGATGATTGCCTTGCTGATGACATACATCAGCCAAGACGACTAGAGCTACCGCTTCAGTATTTGGGTTTTCAATAATGCCAGCTAGCTCAATCGCCCTCTCGGCGGCGGCAATAGCTTGGTCATAGCTTCCTAGATTTCCATAGGTCTCGGCAAGAAATAGTAAAAAGGATGCTTGGGCTTCGAGATTGTCCATCGCTTCAGCAATTTCAAGCCCTGCTTCAGATGCTATAAGAAGGGCACGCAGGTCTCGGGTGTTGTTATCATGTATTGACGCTATCTGCCAATAGGCCTCTAACAAGGTTGCCTGATGATTGACACCATTATCCTGTGACTTAATTGTGGCTATCTGCAGCTCGTAAAAATAGATAGCCTGTTGGTAGTTCTGTATGCTGCTGTAAATATTGCCTAAATTTCCAAGGGAACGAATTTCCTCATCGTGCATTTGATGTTTACGGGCAAGTTCTAGGTATTGCTCGTAAACATCAATGGCTTGCTGGTACTCTCCCAGATTGCTGTAAGCTATGCCCAAGCCGCTTAGGGCAAGCCCCTCGCCACCGTGATTGCTGATCTCGCGGGCAAGTTCCAGATACTGCCCGTAGACCTCAATGGCACGACGATAGTCTTCCAAGTTGAGGTAAGACAGACCCAAGCCACTCAGGGCGAGCCCTTCCCCGCTACGATCGCCGATCTCGCGGGCGATCGCTAGGGCTTGCCCATAGAGATCAATGGCGCGGTGGTGATCCCCCAGGTTGAGGTAAGCCAGGCCTAAGTTACCCAGGGCCAGCCTTTCGCTGCTCCGATCGCTGATCTCACGGGCGATCGCTAGGGATTGCTCATCAAATTCAATGGCACGGCGGTAGTCACCCGTATGCCGGTAAACAAGCCCTAGGCTGCTCAGGGCGCGCCTTTCTCCGCTGCGATCGCCAATGGCTTGATAAATTGCCAGCGCCTGTTCCCACGACTGTAGTGCCGCTTGAAACTGGCTGGCGTTGAACTGACCAAGGCCTTGCTGCACCAGCTGATTGGCCTCTACCTGCCCCAGTGCCGCCCTACTCAGCAGGGGCGCGGCCTGCTCCGGGGTGGTCTCTACCACCGTCAGTCGATAGCGCCCGCGAGAGGCGGCATCTCGCCCGTTGGCCCAAACCTGGTAGGTACCATCGGCAGGCAGCGTCAGCGCAATAAACGAGTGATAGTTATACCCATCTGCGTCAATATCGTCATTTCTGGCTAGCTCGTTGCCCTCGCTATCTCTCAGTAGCAAAAACGTGTCAAATTCAATGCTCTCTAGGGTGATCGCCACCGTTTGGCCCGCCTGCCCCGTAAAGGTGTGGGCGTCGTAGAGGCTGCCGTCGTCTAACACCCCGTCGCCCTCTTCCAGCACCCCCTCTACCTGCAACAGCAGGGTGGCGTCATCGGTCTGCTTGCCCTGGGTCAGCGGCGCAGCAACTTGGGCAGCCTTGGGCGACGGCAGCGAGATTTTGTCGGAGGGTACTAGATCCCTGGGTTCTTTAGAGAACCCAGGAACCTCGGCAAAAGATGCCATCACCGCCGTCGCTGCAACTAAACCCAACCACTTTGCCGCGCAACCCATGGGAACAATGCTCCATTCTGAGATGACACCAGCATATAGGTCTGGGCCAGAGGTACTTATTCGGCTTTAGGGAAACGTTTGAGCAATATTTTGGCGATGGCGCACTCCCATGAACACCACGGCCTGATTATCTGCATCCAGCCGCCGCTCCATTCGGTAAACCCCAAACTGCGCCTTGTAATATTGAGCTATTGCGCTGCATTAGGACGCTGATGTTATGGTTGCCGCCTCAGCTTTTAACCATGTCTCCCCAGAAGAGTATCTAGCCGCAGAAGCCGACAGCCCGATCAAACACGAGTACCGCGACGGCGAAGTCTACGCCATGGCCGGGGGCACCGATGCCCATAATCAGATTGCTGGCAACTTATATGCGCAACTGAGGGCCAGTCTGCGAGGCAGCGGGTGCCGCACCTATTTCGCCGATGTTAAAGCCCGCATTGAGCTGCTCAACCTCTTTTATTATCCCGACGTGATGGTCACCTGCGACGATCGTGACCTCACCTCCAGCACCGTTAAGCGCCATCCCTGCCTGATTGTGGAAGTGCTGTCGGAGGGCACCGAAGCCTTTGACCGGGGCGACAAATTTAGCGACTATCGCCACCTCGACAGCCTGCAAGAGTACGTGCTAATCTCCCAAACTCGGCAACAGGTGGAGGTGTTTCGCCGCAACGCTGAGGGGCTGTGGGTGCTGCACCCCTTTGGCGAGGGCGATGAGGTGGCGCTGACTAGCGTGGGTTGGACAGGGGCCATGGCTGACCTCTACGAAGATGTGACTTTTTCTGAGCCTGGGTTGTAGCGATCGCAGCATCTACAACCCGTTGCCAATCAGAATAAACGGTGCCCAGCCGTAGGGTGGGCACTGCCCACCAGCCTTAATTCAGTGACATTCGTTGTAGGGTGCGATCGCAGCATCTACAACCCGTTGCC
>RECJ01000051.1 GCA_007694115.1 Leptolyngbya sp. DLM2.Bin27
TCCAGCACCCCTGTAATGGTCAACGGCTCGATCGCCGGAACCGACTGCGCCACCCTCATCGCCTCAGCATTAGCCGGGGGCTGCGACCAGGCGCTGGGGCTCTGGCCCACCAGCAACGCCGCCAGCAGCGCCAGGCTCACCAGCCGGGTGGGCCGACCCTTCTGCATCACCCAAACCAATCGGCAGATATGTTGTAGTAGCAATGCCATAGCGGCCTCTGGTGGGTAGACTTGGGCAAAGGGAGGGCTTCATCCCATCTATATTCCTGGTCGTACCAAACTTATTCAATCCGACCCAGACAATCTTTAGAATTGGCCCTGGAGATCATTTTTTTGCCTTTGTGACGGCAATTTAGCCCCTGTCCTTTAACCAAACTAGACCCTCGCGGTAGTCTGTAGTCAACGCGCCACCCGTTGATTTTTGGGAGATAGCTATGGCCTTCAACCTCCGCCAGCTCGACAACCTCGACTACGACGACGTCGAACCACTGATTGAAGACTATATCCACGCGGCGCTGGCCGATTTTGCCAACTCCAAAGTCGGCCAGGCCCACATCCAGCACCATCCCGAAGGCGGCAACTGGATTGGCACCTTCATCGAATTTGCCTACCTCTACGGCGGCTACACCCTGCCCAAAATGACTAAGGCCAACGTGCAGGAGGTGATGGAGTATACCCTGCCCCGCAAGCTGACGCTGCTCGACCCCAGCAATACCGACGGGGCGATTGATGAGCTGGTGGCATTTTGGACGTTTTTGGATCAAGAGCATCGGCTGCGGAGCGCGAAGGCGATCGCAAAATACCTGCGCTCCATCGAAACCAAATTTCCTCAGTGGATGTTTGACCCCAATCGGGGCGGCATCGCCAAGTCTTTTATTACCCAGGGCATGGCCGCCGGGTTTGATATGACTACCCAGGCGGGCATAGACGCCTTTCGCGAAGAATATAACCGCAACCTGCCCGGAACAGCTGCCGAGGTGCCACCCCAGCCACCCAGCGTGCCAATGCTGCCTGGAGAAGCGTTCGAGATGACCACAGCGCCCCCGGATATGCAGCGGGCCTTTGAGCAGATGGGCATTGAGCTGCCCCAGCCAGGAGAGATGGTGAACCCCATGCAGCTGGTGACGCAGTTTTTGGGTGGCCTGGTGCAGATGGACCCCGATGCGGCTGAGGCATTGGTGGAAAGCCTGGACGATGGGAACCTAGAGGATGAAGACCCAGAGGCAGTGGCGAGTGCGGCGGAGCTGCGGGAGGAGCTGCAACGGCTGGACTGGGATGAGGCGATCGCCCTGGCCCCCGCCGACCAGGCCACTCTCAACGACCAAACCATTACCGCCACCGCCCCCGGCACCATTCTGCTAGACCTGCAAATTGCCCTAGACATGCTGGCAGCAAAAGCAGTGCCCCTCAGCGGCAAGCTCCAGCACATGCCCGCCAAGGTGGCGGCAGAGATCAACCAGCGGCTCAGCCACCCCGTTGCGATCGCCCTGGCGCGACCCGTGCAAAAGTCGTATCCCAATGTCCACGGGCTGTATCTGCTGCTGCGGGCCACGGGGCTGGCCCAGGTGGTCACCCAGGGCAAAACGGCCAAGCTGACGCTCAACCAGGAGATCTACCAGGCGTGGCAGCAGCTCAACCCCACCGAGCAATACCTGTCGCTGCTGGAGGTGTGGTTTTTGCGCAGCCACCCCGAAATGCTGGGCGAAGAACGCTCTGGGCACATGATGGTGGGCGAGCGCTGTCTGCAAGCCTGGCCCTGGCTGACGGAAAAAGCCAGCGTCACCTTCTCCGACTACAACGCCCAGGATCGCTATAGTTACTTTTTAGGCTTCTACAACCTGGCCCTGATGGAGATGTTTGGGTTCATCGCCATCACCCCCGGTCAGCCCACCCCCAAAAAAGGCTGGTGGTTCAAAAAAATCACGGCCACTGCTTGGGGCCGGGCGCTGATGACCGCCCTGGGCGACGCTAGCGATGTGGTGGCCTACCAATGGCCCGGTATTCTCGACCCCGCCCTGCCCCTGGGAGACTTGCAGCCGCTGCTAGCGCCCTACTTCCCCCAATGGCAGCGGTGTTTGGCCTTGCCCACGGTTGAGTTTCGCCCTGGGCGGCATGTGTTTAAAGTCACGCTGCTAAATGGGCCAGAGACGGTATGGCGGCGCATTGCCATGGACGCAGAGGCCACCCTATTCCACCTCAGCGACCTGATCCGCGAATCCGTCGATTTTGACGACGACCACCTGGATGTATTTACCTATAAAACTCCCACGGGCATCACGGTCAAGGCCTACCATCCCTTTTCTAGCCGCGAGCTGCACACCACCGAGGTCAACATTGGCGACCTGCCCCTGCCCATCGGCGGCGCGATGGAGTATCTCTACGACTTTGGCGATTGCTGGCAGTTTGAGGTGGCGCTAGAGGCCGTCGAGCCCGCGCCAGCGGCCAGAGGCGGGCAGAAAACTAAGCAAAAAGCTAAGCGTAAACCACCCAAGCGTTGGGGAGAAATACTGGAGAGTCACGGTGAAGCGCCTGATCAGTACCCCGATGACGATTGGTAAGCTATCCCAACACCTCTTGCAGCATTTGGCGGTGCTGGCTGACGGTGGCCAGGGTGTTGGCGGTGATCAGCCCGCAGGCCGCCACCGCAGGCAGGCCAATGCCGGGAAACGTGGAGCCGCCGACACAGAGTAACCCATCTAGGGGAGTCTTTGGCCCTGGGAACAGGCCATCCTGGGCAGAGATGGCGGGGCCGTAGCTGCCCCGGTGGCAGCGCAGGAAGCGCTCGTGGGTGAGGGGGGTGCCCACCAGTTCGACCTCCACCCGCTGGCGCACGTCGGGGATGATGCGCTCTAGGGCACACCAGAGCGGTTTGGCTCGCTCTTGCTTTAGCGCTTCGTACTCTGGGCTGCGGCGATCTAGCCCCTGCCACAGGTCGTAGGGTTCGGTGGCGGGGGTGTAGACGTGGATGGTGTGTTTGCCCGGTGGGGCTAGGGACGGGTCGAGCACGGTGGGAATTGACATGACGATCAGGTTTTGCGGGGCGTCAATGCCGCGTTCCCAATCCTCCACGGTGATGTGGTGACAGGCCAGATCGGGCGGCAGGCCTGCGCCATCAATGCCCAGGTGCAGGTGCAAGAAGCTGGGGCAGGGGGTGGTGGCCCGACGTTCTGTGACGAAAGCTTGGGGTAATGCGCCCTCGGGCACCAGCTTGAGCGTGTCCCAAATCGAGGCGTTAGAGATGACGGTGCTGGCTCTGAGCACTTCTCCAGAGCGGAGGGCAACTCCGGTGGTGCGCCCGTGGTCGACCAAAATTTCTTTCACATGAGCGCCCAGCCGCAGGGTGCCGCCAAATTTCTTTAGACCCCGTACCAGGGCATCGACCATAGCGGCGCTGCCGCCGATGGGGTAGTCGAGGGTGACGCCGGGGCGGTACCACTCGGCAAACATAAAGGCCATTTCGGCGGTGCTGGTGCCCTCGGCGGGCAGACCCGACAGCAAAAAGCACAGCAGATTCATCCAGTGGCGAATGAAGGGGTCGCGGATGGTGCGATCGAGTACTGCGCTGAAGGGGGTGCTCGACTGGGTGAGGGCGGGGGCGTTGCGCAGCAGGTTCCAGCCGTAGGGGGCGACGGTTTGCAGGGCACCCACATCTAGCCTCAGGGCGGCGGGGGGTAGGGCGGTGGCGGCTTTGCCCAGGGGCTCCATCACGGCTTGTAAGCGCCGCCATTCTTGCACGGCGGTTTCACCGCGCAGGGTGCGCAGCACTTCGGCAAACTGGTCGTTGCCCACGGTGGTGTCAAAATCGCCTTCGGGCAGGCGCACGCCCCAGGTGTCGTAGTTGGCCCAGGTGACGGTGTCGCCCTCGCCCACAGCGTCGAGCACGTGGCGCAGGGGGTTGGTGGAACCTCGGGCAGACATGCCCGAGTAGAGCGACGGCCCTGAGTCGAAGGTATAGCCCTGGCGCTCAAAGCCATGGGCCGCTCCGCCCGCAATGGTGTGGCTCTCACAAACCGTGACGCGATAGCCGTAGCGGGCCAGCAGTGCCCCACAGCAGAGGCCACCAATGCCGCTGCCAATGACAACGACGTCTTTGCTCATGGGGGACATTGGAGATACCTAGGACGGGAAGGCAGAGGGCAGAAGGCGGAAGGCAGAAGGCAGAAGGCAGAAGGCAGAAGGCAGAAGGCAGAAGGCAGAAGGCAGCTTCCTACTAACCCCGCTGGGGTGAGCACAACGTGGAAGAAACACCTA
>RECJ01000194.1 GCA_007694115.1 Leptolyngbya sp. DLM2.Bin27
TAAGTTCAGCAACCCCAACGCCACCGACACCTGCGGCTGCGGCAAATCCTTCCAAGCAGCGGGCGATTGCCACCCTGCCGGAGTGCCCTGTAGCTAGCTATTTGAAGTGTTGAGTTTTCAGTTTTGAATTGCCATCAACTCAACATTCACAATTCAACATTCAAAACTTCCCCCAGGAGTCTCACTATGACCACCTATCAGGTTCACTTAATCAACAAAAAGCGCAATATCGACATCACCATTCCGGTCGATGACGACACCTATATTCTGGATGCTGCCGAGGAGCATGACCTCGATATGCCCTCCTCCTGTCGCTCTGGAGCTTGCTCTAGCTGTGTTGGCAAGATAGTTGAAGGAGATATTGATCAATCGGATCAATCTTTCCTCGATGACGAGCAAATTGAAAAGGGCTTTGCGCTACTGTGCGTGGCCTATCCACGCTCAGACTGCACGATTAAGACCCACATGGAAGCCTACTTAGTCTGAGCTAATGTCCCGCTTGGAGTTGCATGATGTTGAGCAGTTTTACAATTTCAGGAGCATCATTGCAGATGCTCAACGTGGGCGATCGCGGCACGATCGCTCGCTTCCCCCGCGCCGACCCATCCACCCTGTCACACCTACAAGAATTGGGGCTGGATCAGGGCACCGAGATCACCGTCACCCAGCGCTATCCCAAGTTTAAGATCAGCACAAAGGACGGTCACCTGACGTTATCCCCTGGGTTGGTCAATGCGATCTATGTACGGCTGATAAACCCAACCTGAGACAACAGAATTATCCAGCAGCTCAGGCAACGTCTGGACGCCAGTCCCAGGGTGGGCAAGGCCCAGCCGACACCGGACACCCGGAATCACCACCCCTGCCCACTTCGACAAGCTCAGCACAGGTCTCCCAGGAGGGGATGCCAACACCTGACACCTGATACCTAAAACCTGACACCTTTTTTAGGAGCTAGACCCATGGCAGACATTGGACTTTTCTACGGCAGTACCTCCGGTGTAACCGAGGAAATTGCTGAAAAAATACAGGCCGCAATCGGTGAAGACAACTGCGATCTCTACAGCATGGAGGAAGATTTTGACGACGTTGACGACCTGCTCAAGTACGACTACTTAATTTTGGGCTGCTCCACCTGGGGCGCGGGCGAATTGCAAAACGACTGGCGCGAACCCATGTTTGACATGGAGATGGATAAGCCTGACTTTTCAGGTAAGACCATTGCTCTCTTTGGCCCCGGCGACTGCGAAGGCCACGGCAAGCATTTTGTTGGTGCCCTCGGCCTCATGTATGACCAACTTAAAGCGCTGGGAGCCACCATCGTGGGGGCAGTTTCTGCAGACGACTACACCTTTGAAAAATCCACCGCCCTGCGCGACGGCGAATTTGTCGGGTTGCCCCTCGACGAGGTAAACGAAAGCGAGAAAACCGACCAGCGAATTGCCAACTGGTTAGAGCGGCTGAAGACCGACTTTCCAGCAATCGCCTAACCAACAGCTGTGAGGGTGGGCAGTACCCACCCTCGCCTCTCGCCAGGCTACGTATCCCACCAACCCATCACAACGTTTCAAACCGGAGACAAGCGCTGGCAATCGAGCTAGCGCCACAGATCTTGGCGGGCACTGATTTTCCTGCCATTGCTCAATCGATTCATCGATTCATCGCTTCATCCTCATTAGGAGGTGGTACTCTTAAGCTAGCGATCGCTGTTCGGCCCCTTCATTGATCCAAACAGTTCTGGCTATTCCTGCCTCAAGACCATTGGGAGGGTCTTTCTATCCACAGTTATGACTGTTACCAAGAGTGGCCCGGACTGCTCTTCACCCTCCACCCCTGCTTCTGGGTTGACCACCATGACCGATATGCTTCACCAAGACTGGTTTGTCGATGCCGAGGGCCAGTGCCAGCCCCGCCCCACCCAGCGACCGTGGGATTTACTGCAAGAAAACTACTACCTGCACCAGTTTTTGAGCGATGTGCTCAACATTCTTGCCCACACCCCCGATGGGCCTGACCAGTGGGACTACCTGCCCCAAATTCGCCGCCGGGTTCGACAGCTCGTGCTCAACTCCTACTGGTTGAGCACCCAGCGCCCCGACCCCGACCCCCAAACCGGCACCGCCATTCTCACCCTCTACGATGAAATTGGTTATCCCCTCACCGTGCAAACCGCCACCGCCGCCGTCGGCGTCAGCACGCCGATCCACAACCACGGCACCTGGGGAGTGGTCGCCTTGCTCGATGGCCAAGAGCGCCATACCCTCTGGCGCAGAATGACTCACCCCGATCGCCTGGAAACGACCGGACAATGCACCCTGCAAGCTGGTGAAATTATCAGTTTTCGCCCCGAGGCCATTCACCAGGTCGAAACTCTAGGGACGACGCCAAGCTTTACCTTTCAGCTCTATGGCGAGACCCAACCCAAATCGCGATTTCAGTTTGAGTGCGCCCCATTTGCTGCCAAGCCCTTTTAGGAGACTGCCCCATGGCCACCGTAAACTTTTACGAAAACCCGGGATGCATCAACCACACCCGTCAGAAATCGCTGCTGCAAGCCTCGGGGCACCGAGTGATTGCCTACAACCTGCTGATCGAACCCTGGACACCCGATCGGCTCGACCTATTCTTTACCGGACTACCGATGGTGCAGTGGTTTAACACCACCGCCCCCGCCATCACCAGCGGTCTGGTGGTACCTGATCAGCTCGACGCTGAGATGGCCCTAGACCTGATGGTGCTCGACCCTGGACTGATTCGACGGCCACTCCTGCAAGTGGGCAACCAGCACCAGGTCGGCTTTGACCCCGACGCCATTAATCAGTGGATTGGGCTGGGCGCTACGATCCTGGGCAAAACCAGCATCTCTCCCACCGATCTAACTCTTTTCCCTAAGGTCGCCCCTCTCCCCCAGGTCGCCACCCGATTGTTTGCCACCGGAGGGGCTAGCTTAGCCTAAGCAAAATGTCTGATTTTTTAAACCGCTGGCCGATTGTCGACAATGCAACAGCTGCGGGAGACCGAAGGAAATTTGATGCCCAGTGGATGCAGTACTACCAGGCCGTGGCAGGACGGCCCCCCCGGCCTACTCTGATCAAAGCAATGGAAAACTATGACCAAGCCCCCGGAACGTTGCCTAAATTTGCGGTAGACCTGGGCTGCGGCGACGGTCGCGACACCGTCGAGCTGCTCGATCGGGGCTGGCGGGTGCTGGCCATCGATGGCGAACCGGAGGCAATCGCCCGTCTGCGGCGCAGGGATGACTGCTTTGGCAGAGCCCGGCCTAAGGCCAACCGCACCTACCTAGAAACCCGCGTTCAGCGCTTCGAAGACCTCACCCTACCGCCCGATGTCAGTCTGATCAACGCTAGCTTCTGCCTACCCTTCTGCCCGCCCGAGCACTTTTCCCGCCTGTGGGAAGAAATTGTCGTGGCGCTGGCCCCCGGCGGTCGCTTTTGTGGACAGCTCTTTGGCGATCAAGACTCTTGGTCGGTCTACACCGACCTGACCCACCACCGCCGTGCCCAGGTCAACCAGCTGCTAGAGCCCTTCACCATAGAATGGCTTGACGAAGAAAACCACTTTGGCCAAACTGCCCTGGGTGAGGAAAAACACTGGCACATTTTCCACATTGTCGCCCGCAAACGCTAGTCTACTGCCACGATCACATCTGAGGCTTTAACCACCGCATAGGCGGTGTCACCCACCTTCAGCCCTAGATTTTCAGCGGATGATTTAGTAATTACGGAGGTAACTTCTAGTCCGGGGGCAACCTCAAGCACGATTTCCGTTGTTACCATGCCCGGAGCAACGGACTTGACGGTGCCCTTCATGGTATTGCGAGCGCTAATTTTCACGACTTAAGCTCCACAAACTCTGATCAAGAATAACTCAAAAACCCGATTTTTACGCCTAAGATTACAGTTTTGTCATAAATAAAACTAATGTCTTTTTTGTCTAGATTTTCAATTCATCAGCTTTGGAGGTTAATCTTAATTTTGTGACCAAAAACACAAATAAGGGAAACTTTTAGCAGTAGCTTTTTCAAGCGGTTTAGAAGCAGCGAGAGATCGGCGTGGGGCGCAATCTATGGGCATTTTTCTGGGGGGTTTTGGTTGCTGTCCTGGGGGGATTGATTGGGGTGGGTGGGGCAGAGTTTCGACTGCCTATCCTGGTCAGCTTCTTCAACTTTCGCACGCTTCAGGCGGTGATGATCAACCTCATCATCAGCTTGGTCACAGTTACCTTTTCCCTACTTTTTCGCAGCGGTGTGCTTGGGCTAGAAGGAGTGGTAGCCCATTGGTTCGTGGTGATCAATATCTTAGCTGGGTCGCTGTTCGGCTCTTATCTCGGGGTTAATTACGCCACCCGCATCCATGAACAGCTGCTGCATCGGGTGGTGGTGGTCTTTTTGATTTTCCTCAGCTTTGTGCTGCTGGGCCACCATTGGGTTTTCAGTTTCGGTAGTTTTCAGTGGCCCTTACCCTTACAGGTGATGGCGGGACTCATCGCCGGGGTTGTGATTGGCATTTTCAGCAGCATGTTGGGTGTGGCTGGGGGCGAATTGATCATTCCCACTATTATTCTCATCTTTGCCGTTGACATTAAGCTAGCCGGGAGCCTCAGCTTGGTCATCAGCATGCCAACGATTTTGATGGGATTATTTAAGTTCAGCAAAAACCATCGCCTAAAGGAAATTAAGTCGGAGCGAACCCTAATGATCTTCATGGGGGTAGGATCGATTGTGGGTGCCTTGATTGGCAGTAACCTGCTGCGCTATGTCTCTAGCACCATGCTCTACTACATTTTGGGGGGCATTTTACTGCTGTCGGCCTTCAAACTGGCGCATCATCGACCCGTTTCATGAACCCGGTGGTCTATTAGCCAGAGCGACCGTCTGGGCGATCGCATAGCAGCAGCAATCGCTCTGGGGCTAACTGCACGTACCAGGGCATCGGCTGCTGCTTGAGGCGTTGCCAGATTTCTTTAAACACCTCGGCTTGGAGGTCAAAGGTGTGGTCGGTAGCTGACTGCCCCAGGCTGACCGGGGCCGCGTGGAGCTTGAGAAACACCGTCACCCGGTGGGGGGTCTCGCTGGTGGCCGTCACCCAGGCGGCAAAGGTATTGGGCGGGCTACTGTCTTCAACAAACTGGATCTGGTGGGCGCGAAACCCAACCTGGCTGAGGTGTTGGGGCATGGCCTCTGCCACCGCCAGGGTGCAGTGCCAATCTTCGGCCCAGAGGGTGGTGTCAGACACAGGGGTGGCCCTAGAAAAGTTTTTACAGCCGGTGATCTGGGCTGCGATCGCACTGCCAGGCCGCTCAAACACCTGGTGACGGCTGCCGGTTGCCACCGCGCGGCCCGCCGCCATCACCATGATCTGGGGGCACACCCGAAACACCTCCTCCAGGTTATGGGTGACAAACAGCGTCATGCCTCGGTAACTGGCCAGGGTGGTGATCAGCTGCTGCTCTACCTGGCTGCGCAGGTAGGTATCAAGGGCCGAGAGGGGTTCATCGAGCAGCAGCACCTCCGGTTCTGGGGCCAGGGCGCGGGCCAGGGCGACCCGCTGCTGCTGTCCACCGCTGAGCTGGTGGGGATAGCGATCGCCCACCCCCTGGAGCTGCATGGCCCCGAGCCAGCGCCCTACCCGCTGCAACCGCTCTACCCTGGGCAACTGCCGCAGGCCAAAGCCAACGTTTTCCGCCACGCTCAGGTGCGGAAACAGCGCATAGGCCTGAAACACAATGCCCACCCGCCGCTCGCGGCTGGGCAGGTTGATGTTGCGATCGCTGTCAAACAGCACGCGCCCGTTCAGCACAATCCGCCCCCGATCGGGCGTCTCGACCCCGGCAATGCACCGCAGCGTCATCGACTTACCCGACCCCGATGCCCCGAGAATGCCCAGGGCGGCTTGTGGATCGACGGTGAAAGCGGCCTCCAGGGTGTAGCTAGGCAGACGTTTCTGGATGTCTACGATCAGGGTCATGGGGCAGGGTCATGGGGCAGGGTCATGGGGCAGGTCATGGGGCAGAGCCGCCAGGTGGGCGGGGGCAGACTCTAGCTGGCGAACCCACCACAGAAGGACAAATGCGATCGCTGTCACGATCAAAACCATGGCGTTTGCCAGCCCGTATCGCTGGGCCTGTACGGCATCGTAGATCGCCAGGGGCAGAGTCTGGGTGCGACCGGGGATGCTGCCCGCCACCATCAGGGTGGCCCCAAACTCCCCCAGACCTCGGGCAACGCTGAGGCTAAAGCCCGCCAACAACCCCCGATAGGCCACGGGCAGGGTAATCCGCCAGAGGAGTTCGAGTTCTCTGGCCCCCAGGGTGCGAGCCGCCGCCTCCAGTTCGGGGTTGACGCTGGCGATCGCCGCTCGGGTAGACTCCACCATCAGCGGTAGGGCCACCACCGTCGAGGCGATCGCCGCCGCCTGCCAGGTAAACAGCAGGTCAATTCCCAGCCACTCCTTGAGCGGGCTGCCCCGGCCCAGGGCCAGCAGCAGCAGGTAACCCACCACGCTGGGCGGCAGCACCAGGGGCAAGTTCAGCAGGGTAGAGACCACCAGTTTCCCCGGAAAATCAGTCCGGGCTAGGGCAACTCCGAGCCCCAGCCCCAAGATCAAAATCAACCCGCTGGCCACGGCGGTGACCTGCAATGACAGCAGGACGGGGGGCCAAACCTGGGTCAGTTCAGTCATGGCAGCGCCTCCTGCCCAGGCAGGGTAAAGCCGTATTTTTCCATCACTGGCCGACCGACATCACCATTGATAAATTCGGCAAACTGGCGGGCTGAGGCCATATGGGGCGTGCCTTCGACCACCGCCAGCATCTGATCTAGGGGGGAGTGCAGATCGTCGGCAATGAGTTCGTAGCGCCCCCCTGGGGTGACCACCGCCAGCGAAAGCGCCACAATGGCCACATCCACATTGCCCGTCTGACCATACTGCAAGGTCTGGCTGACGTTCTCTGCCAGCACTAGTTTGGGCTGTAACGACGACCACAGCCCGACAGACTCCAGGGCTTCGGCAGCGGCCTGGCCGTAGGGGGCATGGTCTGGGTTAGCGATCGCAATCCGCCGAATGGCCGGATCGGCGAGATCCTCCAGGCGCTGGATAGACAGGTCGCTGTCCTGGCGCACCCACAGCACAATCCGCCCCCGACCATAGATGGCCTTGGTGTCAGACACAATTCGCCCCTGGCGATCTAGGTCTTCCACAAACGACTGATTGGCCGCCGCGAACAGATCCATCGGTGCTCCCTGGGCAATCTGCTGGGCCAGCTGCCCCGTCGAGCCAAAGGTAAACTCAACCGCCACATCCGTATCCTGCTCGAAGAGCGCGCCTAACTCCTCAAAGGCAAAGCGGAGGTCTGAGGCCGCGCCCACCGTCAGGGTGGGCGGGGGCGGGGCGGCAGCCACCGACGGGGCACTGTGCTGCGCTAGGTCGGTGGCACTACAGGCCACCAGTAGGGTCAATGGGGCCACCGCAGTGGCCACCGCCAAAAACTGGCTTTTCATGGTTGAAGTTCCGGAATTGGGTTGGGGCTACCGGTTAGACCCCGCTACTGGCGAGCGGAAGATCAGGGTGTAGCGGTTAGCCAGGGAAAAAACGTGAAAGATTGCAGGTTGAGGGGGTGTTGCCTATCATCGGCAGGGTGTACCATCGCCCCAGCCGCCGCCTTAACCGCTAGGAAAGTAAGCTTAACTGCGTCCAAGCACTATACCAGTCCATACCAACCTAGTTGGTATCTCCAGCTACCCTCGTTGTGGGTTTTGTCATGCCGCGAAAAAGTCAAGGCTGGATCACGTTCCAAGCGTCCGCAGAGGAGCGCAAAATTCTCGATGACTACTGCCAGCGCACCCAGCGCAGCAAAACCGATATTCTGCGGGAGCTGGTGCGCAGTTTAGAACAGCAGCCCGACGCCGAGGCTACCGTCAGCCCGGCACCGTTCGCCAACGATCGCGAAGCGCAGGAATTTCTCTCGGTGCAGCGCGACTTTGCCATCAGCGCCCGCAACCTGCTGCGGGGCAAGATCATCGCGATCGCCATCGACGGCGTCAACGCCGAACTCACCCTGGCGGTCGCCCCTGGAGTTGAGCTAGTGGCAATCATCACCGTATCGTCCGTGGATCGCATGCAGCTAGCCCTGGGCAAGGAAGTCTACGCCGTGGTCAAGTCCAACAGCGTCATGATCGCTGCGATCGCACCCTAGGCAAACTCTGGGCTGCACTGAAGCCTCGGCCTTGGCCCGGGCTTGCGTGCCTCGATCTAGCCCAACGACCCTGGCTGGAACTGGCTAGAAACTAAGCCCCTGCTCGGCAAAAACAACATTCTAGTTGTCTTAGCCAATAGCCCAATCACCCATTTGTCCCTGCCTAAATCTGTAGTAATCATAAATTTTTCTTGGCTGCGATCAATAGTAGACATGTCACAAAATACTCTGCTCAGAGATTATTTCGTAGAGTTATAATTTTAGGGTAGGTCAGGCTCAAAGAGGCCATCTTAAAAGGAAAAACAGACACAAAAGCAACGACAGAGTTGTCAAAGTTAGATGTCTTTTTGTTTCGGCCTATCGACAGAAAAGATCTTTTTGATACTTTTTTCTACAGGTTTTGGTTAGCCATGAACGATCGGGTTTGTTTAGGCGTAAATGGCTCTCTTATAGACTGCTAGTAAAAGTACTGATTGATATTTTGCAGACTCATTTGCAGACTCAATATTCAACCAGCTGCAAGCTACAACCACGAGGATTCACCATGATTGCCGATCATTTACCTCCCCTGACCCAGTCTGATCTGGATAACTCGCTGGGTTCCCCTACCGACTTTCAGCCCGGCCCCTGGCAACAGGCCATCGATCTGCGCGACTTTATCCAGCGCAACTATACCCCCTACACCGGGGATGGCACCTTTCTGGCCGCCGCCACCCCGCGCACCAAAACCCTCTGGGACCAGGTGAAAGATCTGATGGCCCTAGAGCGCGAAAAGGGCGTACTCGATGCCGACACCGCCGTGGCTTCGGGCATCACCAGCCATGCCCCCGGCTATATCGACGCCAAGCTGGAGCAAATCGTCGGTCTGCAAACCGATCGGCCCCTCAAGCGCGCCATCATGCCCTTTGGCGGCATTCGCGTGGTCGAAGCCGGCCTCAATGCCTACGGCTACGAGCTTGATCCCCACACCCGCGATACCTTTACCCGCTACCGCAAGACCCACAACGACGGCGTATTTGACGCCTACACCGCCGAAATGCGCCGCTGCCGCAAATCGGGCATCATCACCGGGCTGCCCGATGCCTACGGGCGAGGCCGCATCATTGGCGACTACCGGCGGGTGGCGCTGTACGGCTGCGATCGCCTGATCGCCGACAAGCAGGCCCAAAAAACCAGCCTGGAGCTAGATACCCTCGACGAGGCCACCCTGCGCCTGCGCGAAGAGATCTCCGAGCAGATCAAAGCTCTCAACGAGTTAAAAGAACTGGGCACCGCCTACGGCTGTGATCTGGGTCGCCCCGCCGTCACCGCCAAAGAAGCGGTGCAGTGGCTGTATTTTGGCTACCTAGCGGCGGTCAAGGAGCAAAATGGCGCGGCCATGTCCCTGGGCCGGGTGTCTACCTTCCTCGACATTTACTTCGAGCGCGACTTGGCCGCTGGGGTGCTCACCGAGGCCGAAGCCCAGGAAATCATCGACCACTTTGTGATGAAGCTGCGCCTGGTGCGGTTTTTGCGCACCCCCGACTACAACGCCCTGTTCAGCGGCGATCCCACCTGGGTGACCGAATGTATCGGCGGCGTGGGCGTAGACGGTCGGCCCCTGGTGACCAAGACCAGCTTCCGCATTCTGCACACTCTGATCAACCTTGGCCCCGCCCCCGAGCCCAACCTGACCGTGCTGTGGTCGGAGCGGTTGCCCGAAGCCTTCAAGCGCTACTGCGCTGAGGTCTCCATTCAAACCAGCTCCATTCAGTACGAAAACGACGACCTGATGCGGCCCTACTGGGGCGACGACTACGGCATCGCCTGCTGCGTCTCGGCCATGCGCATCGGCAAGCAGATGCAGTTCTTTGGGGCCCGGGTGAATATGGCCAAGTGCCTGCTCTACGCCATCAATGGCGGCGTGGACGAGCACTCTGGAGTGCAGGTGGCCCCGGCCTACGCCCCCATTACCGCCGACGTGCTTGACTACGGCGAGGTATGGCCCCGCATGGTGCAGATGATGGCCTGGCTGGCGAAGACCTACGCCAACACCATGAATGTGATCCACTACATGCACGACAAGTACTGCTACGAGCGGCTAGAAATGGCCCTGCACGATCGCGACGTGTTGCGCACCATGGCCTACGGCATGGCGGGTCTGTCGGTGGTGGCCGACAGCCTCTCGGCGATCAAGCACGCCCGAGTGCGGGTGGTGCGCGATGACCGGGGTCTGGCGGTAGACTACATCGTCGATGGCGATTTCCCCAAATACGGCAACAACGACGATCGCGCCGACGATCTGGCGGTGCAGCTGGTGCAGACCTTCATGGCTGAGCTGCGCCAGCACCAGACCTATCGCAACGCCGTGCCCACCCAGTCGATCCTTACCATCACCTCCAACGTGGTCTATGGCAAGAAGACCGGCCATACCCCCGACGGTCGCCGCGATGGCGAGCCCTTTGCCCCTGGGGCCAACCCCATGCACGGGCGCGACACCAATGGGGCAGTGGCCTCGCTGGCGTCGGTGGCCAAACTGCCCTACGCCGACGCCCAAGACGGCATCTCGAACACGTTTTCGATTGTGCCAGCGGCGCTGGGGAGAACGGAGGGCGATCGCATCGACAACCTAGCCGCCCTGCTCGACGGCTACGTGCGCGACGGCGGCTTCCACCTCAACGTCAACGTCTTCAACCGCGAGACCCTGCTCGACGCCATGGATCACCCCGAGCTGTACCCGCAGCTCACCATCCGGGTTTCGGGCTACGCGGTCAACTTCATCAAACTCACCCGCGAACAACAACTCGACGTGATTAACCGTACCTTCCACGAGCGCTGCTAACCCCCTAGCCCCTCTCAGCCAACGCCGAGAGGGGCTATTCATCTTGTCCCCTCTCGGGAGGGGTGCCCAGCTCGTAGGGTGGGCACTGCCCACCATCCCCCTTAACTCCCACCCTCAACTCTCCGATGGCCCAATCTAATTCCCCCTGACTTCTGAAGAGGATTGTGGGCCAGCTGCCGCAGTCTGCTTTAGCAGACTTTTGCTATGAGCCAGGGAGTTCACTCCCTGGTGGTTGTGGCCGAAGTCCCTTAGCCTATGGGCATTTCGGGAATAGTTTAGCCTCCTTGACAGGGCTGGCAATGCCCACCCCGCCAGCCCTCTAACCCTCTCTCATCCCCCCCATCCCCCCTTCCTCCATGCCGTCCCCCTCTGTTTCTCTCCCCGCCACCACGGGCCGCATCCACTCCATCGAAACCTGCGGCACAGTCGATGGCCCCGGCATTCGCTTTATTGTGTTTACCCAGGGGTGCCCCCTGCGCTGCCTCTACTGCCACAACCCTGACTGCCAAGACATCCACGGCGGTACCGTGACCACGGTGGATGAGATCATGGCCCAGATTGCCCAGACCAAAACCTACCTACGCAACGGCGGCGTCACCGTCAGCGGCGGCGAACCCCTCATGCAGCCCGAATTTGTTGCCGAAATCTTTCGGCGCTGCCACCAAATGGGCCTACACACAGCCCTCGATACGTCCGGCTATGTGGCGCTAGAGGCGGCTAAACCAGTATTAATCAATACCGATTTAGTTTTATTAGATATCAAATCTTACAGTTCAGATTTATTCCATCAAGTCACCCGCGTTTCTATCGAGCCAACGCTCAAATTTGCGCGTTATTTAGCAGAAATCAACCAGCCTACCTGGATTCGATTTGTGCTGGTTCCCGGCCTCACTGATCCGGCAGAAAACGTGGCAGGTTTAGCAGAATTTGTAGGCTCCCTTGGTAATGTTGAAAGAGTAGAGATTTTGCCCTTTCACAAACTGGGAGAATATAAATGGGAACAATTGGGTTTGCCCTATGCCCTGGCTAAAACCCAGCCGCCATCCCCCGAGCTAGTCGAACAGGTGGTTCAGATATTTCGTCAGCAGAGCTTAACGGTTGTTTAAGGTTTCCATCTACCTTTTCTAAGTAAATTGCTATATAAGTGTCCACAACCCCCTTAGCCATCTGTCGCCGATGACCACAAAACTACTTGCCCCTGCGATCGCAGATTAAACCCAAATTCAAAGCCCCATCCTGCCCCATCCTGCCCCATCCTGAAAGATACTTCTCTGCAGGCAATCCCCCAGAGATCATCTTCTCTCCTGATTGGGGGGAGCCAACCACCAGCCAAATACAGCCAGGATGGGGAAACATTGAACCCAGGCATCGCCTACTGCCTCGATTAAAAATGTGATCTACTTAGAAAGCACTTTTTCTACTTTTATCCTTTGCTCGTCTCCAGCCCATTCCAGGAAGATATCATGTCTGTAACCAATCTGACCGAACTCGAAACTCTGATTCAACAGGTCAAATCGGCCCAGGCCGAATACGCCACCTTTACCCAAGCACAGGTGGATAAAATCTTTCTGTCGGCGGCTCTAGCGGCCAACGCTCAACGCATTCCCCTGGCCAAGCTAGCCGTAGAAGAGACCGGCATGGGCGTAGTCGAAGACAAGGTGATCAAAAACCACTTCGCCTCAGAATATATCTACAACAAATACAAGCACGAAAAGACCTGCGGCACCCTCGAGAAAGACGAGGGCTTTGGCATTGAAAAAATTGCCGAACCCGTGGGTATCTTGGCGGGGGTCGTGCCGACCACTAACCCCACCTCTACCGCCCTGTTCAAAGCGCTGATCGCCCTCAAAACCCGCAACGCCATTATCTTTTCCCCTCACCCTCGGGCGAAGGCATGCAGCATTGCCGCCGCCAAGATCGTGCGCGATGCCGCTGAGGCCGCCGGTGCCCCCGCCGGGTTGATCGGCTGGATTGACGAACCCACGGTGGCTCTCTCCCAGGCGCTGATGCAGCACCCCGACATCAAGCTTATTTTGGCTACGGGCGGCCCCGGCATGGTGAAGGCGGCCTACTCCTCCGGCAACCCCTCCCTGGGAGTGGGGGCAGGCAATACCCCGGCGGTGATCGACGCCAGCGCCGACCTGCCCATGGCGGTGAGCTCGATTTTGATCAGCAAAACCTTTGACAACGGCATGATCTGCGCCTCAGAGCAGTCTATCGTCGTGGTCGATAGCATCTACGAGCAGGCTAAGGCCGAATTTTTGGCCCGGGGAGCCTACGTGCTCAGCCCAGAAGAAACCGAAGCCGTGCGGCAAATCATTCTCAAAGATGGGCGATTAAATGCAGACATTGTCGGCCAATCTGTGGATACCATTGCCACCCTGGCGGGCTTTACGGTACCCGATGGGGTCAAAGTGCTGATGGGCGAAGTAGAGGCTGTGGGCACCGAAGAACCCTTCTCCTACGAAAAGCTGTGCCCCATTTTGGGCTTCTACCGCGCCAAGGACTTCCCTGCCGCCGTGGAGACGGCGGCGGCACTGGTGCAGTTTGGCGGCAAGGGCCACACCTCAGTGCTCTACACCGACCCCGCCAACCGCGACGACATTGCCACCTTTGAAAACGCCCTGCAAACTTCGCGGGTGCTGATCAACACGCCCTCTTCCCAGGGGGCGATCGGCGACCTGTACAACTTTAAGCTCGACCCCTCGCTGACCCTGGGCTGCGGCAGCTGGGGCGGTAACTCGGTGTCAGAAAATGTCGGCCCCCACCACCTGCTGAACATTAAAACCGTCTCCCAGCGGCGAGAAAACATGCTGTGGTTCCGGGTGCCACCCAAGATCTATTTCAAGTCGGGCTGTTTGCCCGTGGCCCTGCGGGAATTGGAGGGGAAAAAGCGGGCCTTTTTGATTACCGACAAGCCCCTGTTTGACCTGGGCATGCTGCACACAATCACCCAGGTGCTGGATGAAGTGGGCGTAGAGTGGGATGTGTTCCACGATGTGGAGCCCGACCCCACCCTGACCAACGTGAACCAAGGCCTGGAGCGGCTGCGGCGGTTTGAGCCCGACGTGCTGATCGCCATCGGCGGCGGCTCGCCCATGGATGCAGCCAAGGTGATGTGGCTGATGTACGAGCAGCCCCAGATCGAGTTTGAGGGGCTGGCCATGCGGTTTATGGATATTCGCAAGCGGGTCTATGAGCTGCCCGCCCTGGGTCAAAAGGCACAGCTGATCTGCGTTCCCACCACCTCGGGCACCGGCTCAGAGGTGACCCCCTTTGCGGTGGTGACCGACGATCACGCTGGCATCAAATACCCCCTAGCCGACTATGCTTTGACCCCCAATGTGGCCATTGTTGACCCGGCCCTGACCCTGCACATGCCCCGCAGCCTGACCGCCTTTGGCGGCATTGATGCCCTGACCCACGCCCTGGAGGCCTACGTGTCGATTATGGCCAGCGACTTCACCGACGGGCTGGCGCTCAAGGCGATCAAACTGCTGATGGAGTACCTGCCCCGCGCCTACAAAAATGGTGCCGCCGACCCCGAGGCGCGGGAGAAAGTCCACTACGCGGCCACGATCGCCGGTATGGCCTTCGCCAATGCCTTTCTGGGGGTCTGCCACTCCCTGGCCCACAAGCTGGGCTCCACGTTCCATGTGCCCCACGGGCTGGCCAACGCGCTGATGATCAGCCATGTCATCCGCTACAACGCCACCGATGCCCCCTTTAAGCAGGCGATCTTTCCGCAGTATCGGTTCCCCAATGCCAAGCACCGCTACGCCGAGATTGCCGACCACCTGGGCCTAGGGGGCATTACCGACGACGAGAAGGTGCTGCTACTGGTAGATGCGATCGAGGATCTGAAGCTTCAGGTGGAGATTCCCCTGACCATTCGCGAGACGCTGAATTCTTCGGAGCAGGATTTTTACGACCACCTGGAGCTGATGTCGGAGCAGGCCTTCGACGACCAGTGCACCGGGGCCAACCCCCGCTACCCCCTGATCCGCGACATGAAGGAGCTGTATACCCTGGCCTACGGCGGCTGTCGGGTGGATGCCACCCTGTATCACCAGCCCGACCTGGTAGCCGAACCGACGCTCGATCTGATGTCCGAACCGATGCCCGATCTGGCGGCGGTGTAGCGCCCTCCCAGGTTAAAGGCCCATATCCCTAAGAGCCGTAGGCGGGCATGGCCCACCACCCACCCAGGGCCATGCCCCAGCCACCGATGGCCACCCTGCGGACCGTAAATCGATCAATTCAAAATTGCGAATTCAAAATTGCGAATTCAAATTAGTAGACCGTGCTGGCCCCCATGAGGACATAACCATGCTGACCTGCCCCGATCCAGTGACCGATCTTTGGAAGCCGGGGGATCACCCCCTTGACCCCATCTTTGCGCCCCGGTCGGTAGCCGTGATTGGTGCCACCGACCGGCCCGGCAGCGTGGGCCGCACGGTGCTGTGGAACCTGATTAGCCATCCCTTTGGCGGCACGGTGTATCCGATCAACCCCAAACGGCACAATGTGCTGGGCATTCAGGCCTTTGATTGCCTCTCGTCTCTGCCCGAAGCCCCCGATCTCGCGATCATCGTCATCCCCGCCCCTGGGGTGCCCGCCGTGGTGCAGGAGTGCGTCGCGGTTGGGGTGAAAGGGGCGATCATTCTCTCGGCGGGGTTTAAGGAGATTGGCCCCGAGGGCATTGAGCTAGAGCGTCGCGTCAAAGAAATTGCCCAGGGCCACCTGCGAATTATTGGCCCCAACTGCCTAGGCATTCAAAACCCGCTGACCGGGCTCAACGCCACCTTTGCCAGCCAGGTGGCGCGGCGCGGCAATGTCGGCTTTATCAGCCAGAGCGGAGCCCTGTGTACCTCCATTCTCGACTGGAGCCTGCGGGAAAACGTGGGCTTTAGCGCCTTTATCTCTCTAGGCTCGATGCTGGATGTGGGCTGGGGCGATTTGATCGACTACCTGGGCGACGACCCCCACACCCACAGCATCGTGATCTACATGGAGTCGATTGGCGATGCGCGGGCGTTTCTCTCGGCGGCGCGGGAGGTGGCCCTGAGCAAGCCGATCATTGTGATCAAGGCGGGACGTACGGAGGCAGCGGCCCAGGCGGCGGCTTCCCACACAGGGTCTTTGACCGGCAGCGATGCGGTGCTGGATGCGGCCTTTCGGCGCTGCGGCGTGCTGCGGGTTGACCACATCGAAGACCTGTTTGACGCGGCTGAAGTGCTCGCCAAGCAGCCCCGGCCCCGGGGCGATCGCCTGAGCATTATCACCAATGCGGGCGGCCCCGGAGTACTGGCTACAGACGCATTGATCCGCGCTGGGGGCACCCTGGCGCAGGTCTCCCCAGCCAGCCTAGAGGCGCTCAACGCCGCCCTGCCCTCCCACTGGAGCCACGGTAACCCGATCGACATTTTGGGCGATGCGGAACCGACCCGATTTGCCGAAGCGCTGAAGACCACCCTAACCGACCCCAACAGCGATGGCTGCCTGGTGGTGCTTACCCCCCAGGCGATGACCGACCCGACTAAAACCGCCCAGGCGGTGGTGGAGACCTGGCAGGCTAGCGGCTCGACCCAGCCGCTTTTGGCCAGCTGGATGGGGGGCGCAGAGGTAGACGAGGGGGAGAGTACGCTCAATCGGGCGGGTATACCCACCTACCGCTACTCTGACCAGGCAGCGCGGCTGTTTGGCCTGCTGTGGCGACACAGCTACGCCCTCAAGGGGCTGTACGAGACGCCGGCATTGACCACTAACCAAGGCATTGATCGCGCCACCGTGGCCACCATTCTGCAAGCAGCCCAGGCTGAGGGCCGCAGCATTCTCACCGAGACCGACTCCAAGGCGGTGCTGGCGGCCTACGGCATTCCGGTGGTGCCAACCCAGGTGGTGACAACGGCAGAGGAGGCGATCGCAGCCTCGACCGCCCTCGGCTACCCCGTGGTGCTGAAGCTCTATAGCCACACCCTCACCCACAAAACCGACGTGGGCGGCGTGCAGCTCAACCTCGACAGCAGCCATGCCGTGGCCCGCGCCTTTGATCGCATTCGCACCAGCGTCACCGAGAAAGCGGGGGCTGAGCATTTCCAGGGCGTGACCGTGCAGCCGATGATCCGGGTCGATGGCTACGAGCTGATTTTGGGCAGCAGCCAGGACCCGCAGTTTGGCCCAGTGCTGGTGTTTGGCAGCGGTGGGCAGCTAGTCGAGGTGTTTCAAGACAGTGCGATCGCACTGCCCCCCCTCAACAGCACCCTGGCCCGCCGCCTGATGGAGAGCACCTTGATCTACAAGGCATTGCAGGGCGTGCGGGGGCGGCAGGCCGTCGATCTCGATGCCCTAGAGCAATTGCTGGTGCAGTTTAGCCAGCTGGTTGCCGAACAGCCCGAGATCGAGTCGATTGATATTAACCCGCTGCTGGCCTCCCCCAGCGGGCTACTGGCGCTGGATGCGCGGGTGATTTTGCGACCCGCCGATCTGCCGCCGATTCCCCTGGCCATTCGCCCCTACCCCACCCAATACATCTGGCCTGGGCGCGATGCCGCCACCACCATTCGCCCCATTCGCCCCGAAGACGAGCCGCTGATCATCGCCTTTCACGAGCTGGTGTCTGACTACAGCATTTACCTGCGCTACTTCCACACCATCAAGTACAGCACCCGCATCTCCCACGATCGCCTCACCCGCATCTGCTTCAACGACTACGATCGCGAGATCGCCCTGGTGGCCGAAGTGAGTGCCCCCGACCCCAAAATTATCGGCGTCTGTCGTCTCACCCAAAAGCACGGTCTGCCCGAGGCCGAATTTGCCATGCTGGTGGCCGATCCCTACCAGGGGCAGGGCTTTGGCACCGAGCTGCTGAGCCGCCTGATCGAGGTCGCCCGGGCCGAAGGGCTGACCCGCCTGACGGGGGAAATTTTGGCGGAGAACGACGGCATGCAGCACCTGTGCCGGCGGGTCGGGTTTCAGCTCCAACCGACGACGGAATCCGGCATTCTATCCGCCGCGCTAGATTTGACCCTTTAATACCACATCCTGCTCGCCTACCCCCGATTTGTAGGGCGCACAGCGGTGCGCCCCTACGGGTTGGCCGGTTTGTAATCGGGGTTGACCAAATCGGATTGCGGATAATGCTCAACCTTGACGGGTTGTGCATTAGGCTCGTCAGCCCCCAGCCCCAGTTGCCCGTGGTACCCCGTTACCAAGCGGCTGCCGTCTTTAAAGATGTGCACCTCAACCTGGTCGCTGGCCCAGTTAATCCGGTCTCGCAGGGCTGGGTTAAACACCCGCACCCGCTGGTTGCGCGACGATACTGGCGAGGTCGGGTCATGGATCGCCAGGGATTCTACAAAGGGGCCATCGACTAGAATATCGAGTTGGTCGAGCAGCGTTTGCGCCCCAGGTGGGGCATCAGGCCCCTGTAATTCCCCTAGGGTAAACCCCGAAAACGACATGGTGTTGAGCCCTGCCGCCTTCACCCGATACGCTACTGTCGCCAGGGCCGGGGCCTGCCAAAAGGGCTCTCCCCCAGAAAAGGTAACCCCCTCGTTTTCTGGATCGGCCAAAATCTGCTCCACCACCTCATCTACCGGCATCAGCTGGTTGGGCTCAAAAGACCAAGATGCCGGGTTAAAACAGCCCGGACAGGCTCGCAGGCAGCCCTGCACCCAGACCACGGCTCGCTTGCCCGGCCCGTTGACCTCTGAACGATTGACGTAGCCCATCAGGTTGAGCATAGCCATGATTCCAGCCACCTTTTGCTAGAGATTACCAACTTTGCGTCTCATCCCAAATCCTGCTTGGCTAGCCTTGGTGGGGCTGGGCAAACACCGTTTGCCCCTACGCAAGCCGCCGGTTGGGCATTGGGGTGATGGAATGCGGATGGGGTATCCCTCACCTACACCCCCACCAATTCTGCCATCACCTCTGCCACCGGCTGAAGGCGACGGCTGCCCCCCACGCTGCTGCCCGCAAACACCAGGCCGTTTTCTACATCGCCCCGGCAGGCGCGATCGAGGGCGCGCAGAATGCAGTAGGTTTCGCGGC
>RECJ01000030.1 GCA_007694115.1 Leptolyngbya sp. DLM2.Bin27
AATAATCCATCTCCCTTGAGCATTAATACTTATCGCCAAAGTGACGTGCTCCCGCGTCGATCGCACCCTCGATCTGTTGCGGACGATGCTCAACAGCCCGGAAAACACGCTCAACGAGTGGTTTGACAGTGAGCTGGTCAAAGCCCCCCTGGCTCGGCTGGCCTCAGAGCTGGGCGGCCCGCCCTCCGAGAAGACCCTGGCGATTGGCTCGATGATGATGGGGCTGCGCCATAACCCTGGCATGGCTCGCCCCCGGGGCGGCACCGGGGCGCTAGTTGATGCCCTGGTGCAGATGGTCAAAAGCCACGGCGGCACCATTCTCTGCGACCAGCAGGTCGAGCGCCTGTTGATCAGTGCCGACGGACGAGCCGAAGGGGTGCGGGTGGCCGGTGGGCAAGAGTATCGGGCTCGGCGGGGGGTGATCTCTAATATCGACGCCCAGCGGTTGTTTAATGACCTGATGCCCGCCGCCGATGCCCAGGCCCAGGCCCCCGGTCTGCAAGAGCGACTAGAGCGGCGAATTGTCAACAACAATGAGGGCATTCTCAAGATTGACTGTGCCCTGGCCGAGATGCCCCGCTTTGAGGCCTACAACCATCGAGATCAGTATCTGATCGGCTCGGTGTTGATTGCCGACTCGATGGATCAGGTGCAGACGGCCCATACCCTGCCCATGCAGGGGGTGATTCCTGACCACGACCCGTCGCTCTATGTGGTGGTGCCAACGGTGCTCGACCCCTCCATGGCCCCGCCAGGGCAGCACACCCTTTGGATTGAGTTTTTTGCCCCTTATCAAATCAAAGGGGCCGAGGGCACTGGCCCCCTGGGTACCGGCTGGACGGAGGAGGTCAAAGACAAGGTGGCCGACCGCGTGCTCGACAAGCTGGCCGACTATGCGCCCAACCTGAAGCAGTCAGTGATTGCTCGACGGGTAGAAAGCCCAGCCGAGCTGACCCAGCGGCTGGGGGTGCGCAAGGGCAACCACTACCATATCGATATGACCCTCGATCAGATGGTGTTTCTCAGGCCGTTGCCCGAATTGGCCAACTACCAGACCCCCATCGACGGCTTGTTTTTAACCGGGGCAGGCACCCATCCCGGCGGCTCGATTTCGGGCATGCCGGGCCGCAACTGTGCGCGGGTATTTTTGAGCCACCAAGCACCCCTGCGCTACAACCTGCAAGAAGCGGGTAACTGGATCAAAGATCGATTGCAGTCGGTGACTGGTTTAGGCCGCTAGTACATTAGGGCAGAGGTAAGAAGGCAGACGGCAGAAAGGGAATCCCAGGTCATACAAGGGGTTCTGTGTGAGCTAATGGATCGGTTTATGTCTGCCCCAGAGCACTAGTCGTGCGGGCATCCAGATGGCAGCTCTTTGAGGCCAGCGGCAGCGTTTTTGCTCTCGGCCAAATTGGGTTGGGGGTGTTACCCAATGCATTGCCGCTGGGTCTAACTCTAAAGAAATAAACCGCTGACTAAACCACCGTTGATTCAACTCTCTCGACAGATAACTCTTGCCACTAAACCTTCTTAGACTGTGAGTGAATTTTCAGTGGAGTCCTTCTCTATGCCTGCCACATTAACCGACCAAAAACGGGCGGCAATCGCCGAAAAGCTGGCCGATATCAAGGTCATTCAAGGCTTGATTATCGACAACGAGCAGGAGTTTCTCAGCCAGTGCAGTGACGATCACCTGCGTAAGCGTCTAGAGGATATGCTCGAAGACGACCAAAAAAATCTAGACATCGTTGAAACCGCCATTACCCAGTATGGCGTGCAGGCTGAGCCCAAATCCACCGTGCGCGAGTTGGTGAGCAAAGCCAAAGATACGCTCTCTAGTGCTGACTTGAGCCTCTATGAAAAGATGGCCCAGCACGAACTGCTCAAGCATGGCCAGGTGGTCTCGGGCCTAGTGGTGCATAAGGCTGCCCAGGTGGTGGGCAAAGATGTCGAGGCCGCCCTCGCCCCCCTCAACACCGTCAACTTTGAAAACCGTGCCCACCAAGAGCAGCTTAAGGGCATGCTCGAATATCTCGGTACCCTAGAGCTGACTGGGCAAGAGCCCCAGCAGGGTCTCTGGGGCCGTGTGCAAGATGCGATCGCAGCCGCCACCGGAGTAGTCGGCAGCGCTACTACCCAGGCGTCTGACCATGCCTCTGCCGACATTATGGATCTGATCTTCATGGATCACCAGAAGGCCAAGACCCTGATCAGCGAAATTAGAAATGCAGACAGCAGCGACCAGATCAAAGCTCTGTTTGGCCAGCTGTACAAAGACCTAATTGTGCATTCGAAGGCTGAAGAAGCAGTGGTTTATCCCGCCGTCAAGCCCTTCTATGGCAGCGATACCCAAGAGCTATACGACGAGCAAGCCCAGATGGAATCCCTGCTCAATGAACTGAAAGCTATGCCCTCTACTGGGGATAGTTTTATGGCCAAAATCAAGCAGCTCAAATCGATGGTGGGCGACCACACTCGGCAAGAAGAGAGCACCATGTTTGCCTCTATGCGTAAAAACCTGTCGAAGGATGATCTTCAGCGCATGGGCATGCAGTTTAAAGAGGCTAAACAGACGCTGCAAAGCCAAATTTAGGGTTAATTTGATACTTCACAGGAGACTACTATGCAGAGTTTAAATCGAGTTTTAAATCGGGTTTGTCGCCCCGAATATTGGCGGCAACTGGCCATTGTCTTTCTCGCCGGGCTGGTGGTTTTAGTGACCACCGCCTGTGGCGCAACCCAGGCGTCTACCCCGGCCAACAATTCCCCCACTGCCGTCAATTCCAGCCCGACTGAGGGCATGTATCCCTACAAAGATACCGATATGGATACCCGCGCTGCCGATGCCAAGGCAGACCGTCTGATCCGCGAAGCCGATCAGCGCATCAAGCAGGGCTATGACCAGTCGGTGGGTGAGTCAGCCAAACAGGCGGCTGAAAATATTGGCCAGTCAACCCAGCGCGCCGCTGAAAACGCCGCTGAAAATGCTCAACAAGGGCTTGATCAACTGGGCCAAAAGGCTAAAGGCGTGGTCAATGGGGCGGCTGATCAGATTGCGCCCAACCAGCCCAACGGGTAATTCTCTTGCCTGGTGATTAGGTCTGTATCTGGCCCAGCGATTGGGTTAGGCCATCTAGCCCTACAATCTAGCCCAAATATCCAGGCAGAAGCAGGCTTAGACGCCTCTGTCTGGATACCTCTGTGTGATTAGCTAGTGGTCGAAGACAGAAACAGCTCCCCTATGCCCGCAAGGCGTAATCTCTGGAATACAGAGAACTCCCTTTCTACCCTCTGCCCTCTGCCTTCTGCCTTCTGCCCTCTGCCTTCCTGTACTACCCCCCTTGCCCCCACTCAATAGTTCTATGGTTTTTGACATTTTGGCCCCCGCTACACCCAATAGCCCGCTATTTCAAACGTTGATTATTGGCAGTTTGTCTTACCTGGCGCTGATTGTTTGGCTGCGGCTGTCGGGCAAACGCACCCTATCGAAGTGGAATGCCTTTGATTTTGTGGTGACGGTGGCCTTTGGCTCGATTTTGGCCATGGCGGTGATCGATACCGATGTGTCTCTATGGCAGGGGGTGCTGGGCCTGGGTCTATTGGTGGCGTGGCAGTTCTTGCTGACCTGGCTTTCAGTGCGATCGCGCCCCATTCAGCAGTGGCTCAAGGGGCATCCCACCCTGCTGCTGTGGCAGGGAGAACTCAAGCCAGACGCCATGCGCAGTGAGCGGGTGACCGCAGGTGAAATTCGCGCCGCCGTTCGATCAAACGGTGGGTCGGCGCTCGAACAGGTGGCCGCCATTGTGCTAGAAACCGACGGCACCTTTAGCGTCATCATGCAGACCAGCGATTGCGGCAGCTCGGCGATGACCGACGTGCGCGGCTTTTAGGCCCAATTTTGATCACAACAAGACCGACAAAAATAAGACCGAAAAATTTGCTTCTTCCCCAGGGCGCAGGGCCTGCGCCCCTATGGTTTTTAACGCCCCCTTTACTGCTAAATTCACAGGCTTCAACCTCAATACTATGATTGTCAACCTGCAATCCGACGGCTGGGAAATTATCTACCACCGCGCCCACGCGCTCTTGGCTGCCCAAATTGCCGGGCATTGGAACCTCAGCAAAAACACCAATCGCCTCTACGAAACCATTGCTGCGATCGCCCACCACGACAACCTCGAAAAA
>RECJ01000101.1 GCA_007694115.1 Leptolyngbya sp. DLM2.Bin27
GCCCTACCAGCAGCGGGTGGTGCAGCAGGTGAAGCAGACCCACCCCGATACCCCCCTGATTCTCTACATCAGCGGCAGCGCTGGGGTGTTTGACCTGATGGGCGAGTCGGGCGTCGATATCGTCAGCGTTGACTGGACGATGGATATGGCCGAGGCCCGCCGTCGCCTTGGCCCCGGCATTGGGGTGCAGGGCAATGTTGACCCGGCGATTTTGTTTGGCTCGAAGGAGCTGATTCGCGATCGCATTCTCGACACCATCAAAAAAGCGGGCAATCGCGGCCACATCATGAACCTGGGCCACGGCATTTTGCCCGGCACCCCCGAAGAAAACGCCGCCTATTTCTTTGAGACCGCCAAGAACGTCGACAAGCTGCTGGCAACGGTTTAATTCCCCGTGTCATTCTAGGTAGGTAGGGGCACAGCATGCTGTGCCCCTACCTACCTGAGGAATAACGGCCATGATCAGCCTCACCCAGGGCCATCTCCGTCTGCTAGAGATGTGCCCCCGGCGCTACCAATACAGCTATATAGAGCCGGTGCCAGTGCCCGCCGACCCGGTCATGGTTGAGCGGCAGCGGTGGGGTACCGAGTTTCACCTGGTGATGCAGCAGCGAGAGCTGGGCCTGTCGGTGGATCAATTTTTGCGCCAAGATCCGGCCCTGGGGGCGGCGGTCAACGGGTTGTTGGCTGCCGCCCCCGATCTCTTTGTGCCCCAGGTCGAGGGCTTTCGCCAGAGCGAGCACCGCCGCACCCTAATTTTTAACGGCTACGCGCTCACGGCGATCTACGATCTGCTGGTGTTGGGGCCTGCCCAAGGCCAAATCGTCGACTGGAAAACCTACCAGCGCCCCCCCCAGCCAACCCAGCTCGCCAAGGAGTGGCAAACCCGGCTTTACCTATATTTGCTGGTGGAAACTAGCGATCTGACCCCCGAGCAGGTGTCGATGACCTACTGGTTTGTCGCTCCCCCCAGTATCGAGCGCCAGACCGCCGAGAGCCAGACCGCACCGCCGAGCCGCATTACCATTGTCTACACCCCGGCCCAGCACCGCCGCACCGAGGCCGACCTGCACCGGCTGACTGATCGCCTCACCACCCTGCTGGCCACAGAGGGCGACTTGCAGCAGGTGGCGGTGACCGAGGGCCACTGCGCCCACTGTCCCTTTGCGGTGCGCTGCCTGCGATCGCACGAGCGCTACGGCCCCGAGGGCGATCTGGTGCTGCCTGCGATCGCCGATATTGCCGAGGTGCCCCTGTGATCCTTTTGCCCTGCGCCACCTGCGCCGGGGTGGCTGAGGGGCGCAGGGCTATAGGCCGCCCCTGGCCGTTACATAGCGACAAAACCGGGCACAAAACTTCAACAGATAAATTTTCTAGAACTGAATTAATCCATCGGTTAGGGGCAGGCTACTCTGAGGTTAGACACAGCTGAGTCGCTTCACCTCTCGCTCGTCAAGCCTGCAATTGGTAGGTTTTTATCTATCTGCCATCGCTACATGGCAAGGAGTTTACTATGACCCAAAACGTCCTTTCAAGTCGGCGCAATGTGGCGCTGGTGGGGGCCTACTCTAGCGGCAAGACCACTCTGCTAGAAAGCCTGCTCTCGGTCACAGGGGCCACCACCCGCCGGGGCAGCGTCGATCAGGGCAATACCCTCGGCGATAGCTCTCCCGAAGCCCGCACCCGACAGATGACCGTCGAGCTCAATGCCGCCAGTACCCAGTACGGCGGCATTTCTTTTACCTTGCTCGACTGCCCCGGCTCGGTTGAGCTACAGCAAGAAACCAACCACGCCCTGATGGGAGTCGATGCGGCGATTGTGGTCTGTGAGGCCGACCCCAACAAAGTGCTCACCCTCTCCCCCCTGCTGCAATTTCTCGACACCTGGGAAATCCCTCACCTGATCTGGATCAACAAGCTCGATCGCGCCAACGGCACCTTTGCTGACGTGCTCGCCGCCCTGCGCGATGTGTCGTCGCGCCCGGTGATTCCCCAGCAGTACCCAATTCGCCAAAACCAAGATCTGGTGGGCTTTATCGACCTGGTTACCGAGCAGGCCTTTCACTACCATCCCGGTGCCCCCGCCGACCCGGTGCCGCTGCCAGCCTCGCTTCAGGCCGAAGAACAGGCCGCCCGGGCCGAACTGCTCGAAACCCTGGCCGACTACGACGACCACCTGCTCGAAGAATTATTGGAAGATATTGCCCCCCCGGAGGACGAAATCGTCCGTGACCTGAAGATGGATCTAGGGGCCGACCTGATCGTGCCCGTGTTCCTCGGCGTCGCCCTCAACGACTACGGCGTGCGGCCCCTGCTCGATGCCCTGGTCAAAGAAACCCCAGAACCCAGCGTCACCTGCGAAAAGCGAGGGATTGACTGCGACGGCGGCACCCTGGCCCAGGTGATCAAAACCTACTACACCCCCCAGGGCGGCAAGCTTTCCCTAGTGCGGGTCTGGTGCGGCGAGCTTAAAGATGGTGATAGTCTCAATGGCGCTTCCGGAACGGATCGCTTCGCGAATCGCATGGGTGGCCTCTATGACCTGATGGGCACCCAGCAAACCAGCCTCAGCCGCGCCGAAGCCGGTCGCATTGTGGCCGTGGCCCGCCTAGAGCGCGCCCAAACCGGCGACACCCTGACCACCGTTAGCGACCACTCTGACCAGCTGCTGCCCAAAGCACCGGTCATTGACCCGGTCTATGCCCTGGCCATTACCCCCGCCCAGCGCAGCGATGAGGTCAAGCTCAGCGCCGCCCTGACCAAACTGCTCGAAGAAGACCCGTCGCTGTTTTGGCAGCAGCAGGGCGACACCCACGAGGTGATGCTTTGGGGCCAGGGCGAGGTGCATTTAAACCTGGCAATCGATCGCCTCAGCCGCAAGTACAACCTGCCGATGACGACCCACCTGCCCCAGGTGCCCTATCGAGAGACCATTCGCCAGGCCAAAGCGGCTGTACACGGGCGCTACAAGCACCAGAGCGGTGGCCACGGTCAGTTTGGCGATGTCTATCTCTCGATTCAGCCCCTGCCGCGCGGCGATGGGTTTGTCTTTAGCGACACCATCGTCGGCGGCGTGGTGCCCAAGCAGTACATTCCCAGTGTTGAAACTGGCGTGCGCGAATACCTCGACCAGGGGCCATTGGGCTTCCCGGTGGTGGATGTGGCGGTGACCTTGACCAACGGGTCGTACCACAACGTCGATAGCTCAGACAATGCCTTTAAGCAGGCGGCCCGCATTGCCATGCAGGAGGGCCTGGCGGCCTGCCACCCCACCCTGCTCGAACCCATCGCCATGGTCGAAATTTCGGTACCCAGCGTCTATACCTCTAACGTGTTAAAGCTGATCACGGGCCGCCGAGGGCAGATTTTGGGCTACGAGGCCAAGGCCGACTGGCCCGGCTGGGATGGGGTCACCGGGCACCTGCCCCAGGCGGAAATGCAGACCATGATCTTAGAACTGCGATCGCTGACCATGGGTGTGGGTTTCTTTAAGTGGGCCTACGACCACCTCGACCCGGTGCCTGAGAAGCTGACAGAGCGCATTTTGGCCAGTGCGGGGGGCGATCGCTAGCCCTACCTGCCCAATCAACCCCCGCTTACCAGGCGAGTGCATCCCGAGTTTGCAAATTCATCATTCTGAAAGCTAGCTAATCCGTCATTCCCGTGCAGACGGGAATCCACAGCGGACATCTGGCTCCCGAATGGATTCCCACTGGCGTGGGAATGACGTAGGCCCCTGCGAAAGTGGGATGTACCCTACCAGGCCCCAGGGATTTTCAAAATCCCTGGGGTCTTAACTCACCAGCCCACTGGCCGGTCGCGCCTCAGCAGGCTAAACACCTCGCCCTGGTCTGGGGTAATCAAAATGCCCGACGGCGGGATTACAACCAACTGGCTCCATTGGGCCTGCTCTGCGTAGTTGAGCACATGCAGGGTGTGGATGGTTGATCGCACCCCCTCGCTGGAGCCGATCACCAAATGGCGCAATCGCTCTGGCCGGGGGCTAGAGTTGGCCAGATACAGGGGATTGAGACCGCCGAGTTCTGGCAGAACTCGGCGGTCTTGACGAGTAAAACACAACATAATTGGGTTCCTTTCCGATGAGACGACGGGTAAGGTCGGGTAAGAAGGTGACGTTACCGCCACCCCCTCCCCTAAGAACCCAACGTGA
>RECJ01000108.1 GCA_007694115.1 Leptolyngbya sp. DLM2.Bin27
AGATGATCAGCTTAAAGCCCTGCCACAAGCCGCTTTTTAGTTGTCGAACTCACGTTCGAAAAAGAGTGGGAAGAAGACCAGCTCACCGAGGCCGGAGCCCCCCTCGACTTTACCCTCGAAAAAGCATCGTCCCTAGAAAAGCTGCGCCAGCACGCCGATGAAGCGCTGTACCAGGGCCGCTGGGTGGCCATGCTGATCTCCATGCACCTGTGCTTTCTCAACCAGGGCCAAGCCGAACAAGATGCCGAGTTTAAGACGTTTCTCAACGATCAGCGCCAGCGCCAGGCCCAGTGGCAAAAGGAGCTAGAGGTCAGCTCTGGGGAGGCTGAGGCCGCCTATCGATTTTTGCGGTGGTGCGATCGCCTATCGCTAATTTTGGCCCAGCGACAGGTGCCCGTCGGCGGACGACAGCTCGATATCACCCACGGCCCCGATGACCAGCTTTACCGCGTCTATCGTCTCGACTGTGGCCATTTAGGAGTCACACCCTGGCCCTTCTCCTGCAAAAAACTGACCGTCGCTGTCGATGCCTGCTATCTCTCCCAGCTTCAGTTTGCCACCAACGACGAGTTGAGAGCAGCCCTGGCCGATGCCCCCCGCAAGACCGTTGAATGGACGTTTGCCAAACCTTGATCGGATATTTTTCGTCCTAAGAGTGTTCCATAGAGTGTTCCATGAAAATAACCATCCATGTTGCCCCAAAGGCCAAACCATAGGGCAAACCACACTGGATCGATGGTTCGGCCCTAGTAATTTTGTTTAAGCCGCCCGCGCGTGCGACCGCTGAGACGCTCAGACACCAGCTCACGGTCTTGGCTGCTAAGGCTAGTGATGCGCTGCTGGGCCTGGTTGAGCTGCTGATTGTCTGAGAGGCGGTTGATGAGGTCGGCTTCGTAGGATCGCTGACGAGGACTAAGGCGTGACTTTCCCATAGCTGAGACACTGCGGCTGGCGGTTTATGGCGACGGCTGTCTACAGTCTAAATTTAAACTAGGGGGGTGGTCGTTTTAACGGGCCTGGGCAAAAAATCTTCCGTAAATCGCCCGGTTAAGCCCTGCTGACCGGGTCGGTAGATTAGGTCTAGGTGGTGCTGAACAGGCTAAATACCGCTGTCTAGAACCTCGGTGAGTTTGTCTAGGTAGAGCATCATGAGGTTGCTCTGGTCGCCGGGTAGCGTGGTGCGCACTTCTTCCTTGAGCATGCGGTAGGCGACGACGCAGGCGCTCTGGCGCTTAAAGGCGCGGATAATATTCTGCATCCAAACTAGATACTCTTCCATAAACCCTTCTTCGTCGTGGAGCAAGATCCCCTTTGAAATGTATTCAAGGGTGTAGAGCATGTCGCGCTGGCACTGTTGGCCATGCTCTTGCACCACCTGTCGGTGGGGGGTTTGCATCAGCCGCCGCAGGGCTTTGAGCACCAGCTCTTTGCCGTGGTCGCGGGTGTAGTTGTAAAGACTGACGCGGGTCTCGAAGGCATCTGCCATCTGCTCAAAGGGACGCAGCTCAAGGTCGGTCAGGTAGCGGCCATCGGCTTCGCGGATGGAGGTCAGTAGAGCATTGTTCATAGCGGTTAAGGGCGCGATCGCGCCCTTGATGGGTGCTCTTCCAAGATGCCCTGGGGGAGGGCAGTGGCACTTGACACCGAAATATTTCTTTGTACTGAAGTACTGAAGTAGGGGGTTTGGGTTTGGGGCAGGCCGGTCAACGGGGGCAAATTTGGGTCAACCTGCTAAAAAGGGTTGGGCACCGCGATCCCCAGCCTGTTTTAGCAGACTGGAGCTTTGAGCAGTGAATTCCCTGGTGGTTGTGGCTTGATTGGGCCGCATCTGGGGGCTGGCTAGGAGAGGCTGGCGGTATTGGCCTGATCGGCCCAGCCAACGGTCTGGGCTTGGTGGCGGGCGATCTGGGGAATATCTTGGGCAACGAAGTGCTGGTGGAGGATCTGCACGCTGAGCAAGTGGTTGATCACCGCGTCGAGCTGCACCCGCTCAGCCACCGGGGTGGTGTCGTCTTGGTGGCGCTGGAGCACGGTCTGCACGGCACCGTAGTCGAGCAGGGCGGCTCGGTCGATCGCCTCACGGCTCAGGTAGGCGTGGGCCAGCCCCTGCATGGCCTGTTGCTTGGCCCCGTCGGTGTGGGACGGGGGGGCCATAAAGGCAAACTTCTGGCGCTGGTAGAGGGTTTCAGGCAGCAGCTCGCGCATGGTCTCGCGCAGAATGTATTTGTCTTGGTAGCCGCGAAAGCGCAAATTGGGCGGCAGGGTGACGGCAAACTCCACCAGGGGGTGGTCGAGAAAGGCGGGCCGGGCCTCTAGGGAGTTGGCCATATCGACCCGATCGCCCGCCCAGCCCAGCACCTGCGACTCAAACTGGGTTTTGATCCAGACGTATTGGGCTTTGTCGAGGGGGTGGCGATCGCGCAGCTGGCGTTCATCGAGGGCGGCGGCGATCGCCGCGCCGGGGGCATAGCCGCCGAGGGCCTCGCGGTGGCTGCTATGCAGCAGCCCCGGCACGTGGCTGGCGGAGCTGAGCCACGACTGCAAACAGCTGGGGGTAAAGCCCACCACCCGATCGAGGGCCGGGTCGGCCAGGGGGGTCTCGGCCAGCAGGTTGCCTTTAAACAGCTTGTTGCTCTCGCCCAGCCAGGCTTCTAGATCCGCTCGCTCCTCGGGGCTGGCATGGGCCATGCCGTGGCGAATCATATCCAGCCGCAGCTGGGGGTAGCCGGCAAACAGCTCGTCAGAGCCTTCGCCCGTGACCACGACTTTGTAGCCCGCCCGGTTGACATGCTCGCTCATCAGCAGCTTGGCCACGGTGAAGGTGTTGTAGATGCTGCGCTCGGTGTGCCACAGGGTGCGGGCAAAGTGGTCGTAGAGCTGGGTGCCGTTGACGGTGAGAATCTCTTGGTCGGCCCCTACGGCGGCAGCCATCTCGCGGGCGATCGCAGTTTCGTCGTAGTCGCTGTCGTCAAAGCCAATGGTAAAGGCCTTGACCGGCGACTGCTGGCAGGCGGCGGCCACCCCGAGAATGGTGCAGGAGTCGATGCCCCCGGAGAGGTAGCAGGCCACCGGCACATCGGCCTCTAGCCGCAGCTGAATCGCCTCGACAAACCGCTGCCGCAGTTCTTCCATATAGTCTTGGTCACTGCGCTGGGGCCGGGTGCCCAGCAGCGGAAAGTCGAGGTCCCAGTACTGTTCTTTGTGCAGGGTGATCTGGCCGTCGCGGCGCTGCACCACGACTTTTTGCCCCGGCTCAACGGCGTAGATGCCCTCAAACCCCGTGGTGCCCGGCACCATGGTCTGCATCAGCTGGTGGTAGAGTCCCTCGGTCGAAAACCGCCGCTGCACCGCCGGGTGCGCCATCACCACCTTGATTTCAGAGCCAAACACCAGCCCCTCGGGGGTGAGGCTATAGAACAGGGGCTTGACGCCGAAGCGATCGCGCACCAGCGTCAGCCGATCCTGCTGCCGTTCGTAGACCGCAAAGGCAAACTCGCCCCGCAGATGACCCAGGGTGCCGTCGAGGCCAAAGCGATCGCTCAGGTGCAGCAGCAGCTCGGTGTCGCTCTTGGTGCGAAAGCTGTAGCCCCGCGAGGTCAGGTCGGCCCGCAGCCGTTTGTAGTCATAAAATTCGCCGTTGTGGGCGATTAAAACCTGGCCATCCTCAGAGCGAAAGGGCTGTCGCCCCCGCTCGGGGTTGAGGTCAATAATCGACAGGCGGGCGTGGGTAAAGCCCACCCCGCGCCCCTCTACCACCTCGTAGCCACAGCCGTCTGGCCCCCGGTGGTACTGAATGGCGGCCATGCCCACCAGCACTCGGGGGTCAACCGGCTGGGCCGGGTCTGCGTTGAATACGCCACCAATACCGCACATAGGTTTATTCCTTTCAAGTTAGGTGGTCATCCTAAAGGCCGGGGGATCGGGGGGCAGGCTTTTTTTAGCAAAACTCAAGGGTTTGGGCCATTGGGGGGAGGGGCGGTTTGCGGTTTGCGATTTAAGGCCTGCCGTACACCGTACACCGTATACCGTACACCCTAATCTACTCCTGCCAAACCCATCTAAGTTCCGGCTAACCGTATGATTTGCCACAGTCTATAGTTTAGAATTCGTTGA
>RECJ01000232.1 GCA_007694115.1 Leptolyngbya sp. DLM2.Bin27
GGGCAATGCTGAGCAAAATGTCAGAAATTTCCACATCGGCCATTTCTAGATCGCGATCTGACTCAAAGTAAATTACCTCGTAGCTGCGCCGGGTGAGCCCGTCTTTGAGGCGAAACAGCTCGGTTGACTTGCCGCAGCCAATGTGGCCGGTAAACAGCTGGGTGGTAGGGCGGTTGCGGGCCAGGCGGGCAATCTTGCGCTCTAGCTCTTGCACAATATCGCCGCCGCGCACCGTCGAAAAATCGATGTAGTAGCGCTTATCGCGCAGCGGCTGGGTGGGGTCGCAGGCGTCGTAAAACTGCTGTAGATCCAGCATGGGCGGCGGCGTTAGGGTTGTTCTCAGGGTAGCGCAAGGGCGGCGCGGCGCAGATAAGAATACAGTATAGAGATGGGCTTAGCCCTGTGCTGATGCCTAGCTGTCCCCACCTGGTTGCCAGGCTAGACAGGCTCTACTCGACTACCCGTTACCGCCCCTATGCTCCGCCTCAGCCAAATTAAACTGCCCCTCGATCACCCCGAAGCCGCCCTAGCAGCCGCCATTCTCAAAAAGCTGCACCTGGCGGCGGCTGACCTGAGCGGCTTTACCATCGTTAAGCGCAGCTACGACGCCCGCAAAAAGGGTAACATCACCCTGGTCTATATCGTCGATGTCGAGACCCCCAAAGAAACCGCCCTGCTCAAACGGTTCAAAAAAGACGCTACCGTCACTCTTGCCCCCGATATGAGCTACCGTCCCGTGGCCCAGGCCCCCGAGGGGTTACGGCAGCGGCCAATCGTGATTGGCATGGGGCCTTGCGGCATGTTTGCGGGGCTGCTGCTGGCGCAGATGGGGTTTCGGCCGATTATTCTAGAGCGGGGCAAGTCGGTGCGCGATCGCAGCGTCGACACCTTTGGCTTTTGGCTGAAAAAACGCCTCAACCCCGAGTCCAACGCCCAGTTTGGCGAAGGCGGCGCGGGCACCTTCTCCGACGGCAAGCTCTACAGCCAGGTGAGCGACCCCAACCACTATGGCCGCAAGGTGCTCACCGAGCTGGTCAATGCCGGGGCCTCCCCCGAAATTCTCTATATCAATAAGCCCCACATCGGCACCTACCGCCTAGTCAAGATCGTGCAGAATCTGCGGGCCACCATCGAGTCTCTGGGTGGCGAAATCTACTTTCAAACCCGGGTGGCCGACCTTGATATCGACCAGGGCCAGGTGCGCGGCGTCACCCTAGAGAATGGCGACTACATCGCCAGCGACCACGTGGTGCTGGCGGTGGGCCACAGCGCCCGCGACACCTTTGAGATGCTGCACGATCGCGGCGTCTACATCGAGGCCAAACCCTTTTCCATTGGCTTTCGAGTCGAGCACCCCCAGGCGCTGATCGACCGGTGTCGGCTGGGCGACCAGGCGGGTCATCCCCGGCTGGGCTCCGCCGATTATAAGCTGGTGCACCACTGCGACAACGGGCGATCGGTCTACAGCTTCTGCATGTGCCCCGGCGGCAAGGTGGTGGCAGCGGCCTCAGAGCCTGGGCGTCTGGTGACCAACGGCATGAGCGAGTACGCCCGTGACGAGTCCAACGCCAACAGTGCGATCGTCGTCGGCATCACCCCCGACGACTACCCCGAGGGGCCGCTGGGGGGCATCGCCCTCCAGCGCCAGCTAGAAGAAAGAGCCTTTGCCCTGGGCGGCGGCACCTACGAAGCCCCTGGCCAGCTGGTGGGTGACTTTCTGGCCAATCGTCCGTCCACGGCCTTTGGTGAGGTGCTGCCCTCCTACAAGCCCGGCGTCAAGCTGGGGGACTTAAGCGAGAGTTTGCCTGACTATGCGATCGCCGCCCTGCGCGAAGCTATCCCCGCCTTTGATCGCAAAATTCACGGCTTTGCCATGGCCGATGCCGTCCTTACCGGCATCGAAACCCGCACCTCGTCGCCCATTCGCATCCAGCGCGACGAGCAGTTTCAGAGCATCAACACCGCTGGGCTCTACCCCGCTGGCGAGGGGGCAGGCTACGCGGGCGGCATTCTCTCCGCTGGCATCGACGGCATTCGAGTGGCCGAGGCCGTGGCCCTGAGCTTGGTTAACCAGTAATACCTAATCCGAATTCCATACCCCCGATACCTAACAGGCCAACCTGTAGGAGCCAACGGTTGTTTGCCCTGGGGAATCGGGGCTAGCCAGGCAGGATTTCGTATAATACCAACTGTCCATGCCGCCAAGGTGACACTCCGAAGGATGAAAATCGTAGGTGCATCCGCGCAGCGATGCACCATCACAGGGTCATGATCAGAGCAAGTCCGAATCGCACAACTCCGGTTCTACAGAGACCAAACTATAGGGGCAAATGCCATTCGCCCAGGCAAAACTGTAGAGGCGCTAGCTCCTTGGGGTTGATCGCCGCGAAGGAGGCTTGCGCCGCGAGGGCTTGTGATCGGGTTCTAGGGTGTCGGGGTGCTGGGCTTCTAGCAAAAAGACGCGCCGACCATCAGTGATTCGGTAGAGCGTAGTGCAGGTGCAGGTGTGACCCTCAGCTCTCAGCTGGGTAGCCCGCTGATTGCAAGCGGTCTGGGCCTGTTCCACATCCTCCCAGTCGGTTTCAAGAAATATCTCTTGGATCAAACTCATTACGACAGCTCAACGACATTAACTGTTCTGATTCTGCCCCTAAATGGTCGCCTAGGCTTTAAGACTTGTCTGGATGCACTACTGGGGCGGCAAAGATTGCCCTACTGCTGCCCGGAGGGTCTGGGCAGGCCATAGGCGCAGCAGCAGGGTTTTGATTCGAGTGCCGGGCAACAGCATCACACCTTTAGATCTAATACAAGAGATCTAATACAAGAAACCTACACAACCGGCCCCGTGGGCTATAGGGTTAGACCATGACGGCTACGCCACCTGTTCAGCCCCCAGTGCCAGCAGCGGGAACCCCAATTTCTCGCGCTGCTCTAGATATAGCTGCGCTACCCGTCGCGCCAGCCCCCGCACCTGGCGAATGTACCGGGTGCGCTCCGTTACCGAAATTACCCCCCGCGCATCCAGCAGGTTAAACGTGTGGGAGCACTTCAACACAAAGTCATAGCTCGGCAGCACCAGCCCCCGATCCATCAGCTGCTCCGCCTCCTGCTGATACAGGTCAAACAGCGTAAACAGCAGCTCTGGGTTCGATGCCTCAAAGTTGTAGGTCGAGTTCTCAACTTCCGCCTGCATATAGATGTCGCCGTAGGTCAACTGGTCATTCCAGCGGATTTTTGCGATTGCATCCACCTCCTGCAAATACATCGTCAATCGCTCCAACCCATAGGTCAGCTCAATCGACACCGGGCGACAGTCAATCCCCCCGCACTGCTGAAAGTAGGTGAACTGGGTCACCTCCATGCCGTCTAGCCACACCTCCCAGCCCACGCCCCAGGCCCCCACCGCCGCATCCTCCCAGTTGTCCTCCACAAAGCGAATGTCGTGATCCTCGGGCTTGATCCCCAGGGCGCGCAGCGACTCTATATATATTTCCTGAATATCGTGCGGTGATGGCTTGATCAACACCTGATACTGAAAGTAATGCTGATAGCGGTTTGGGTTTTCCCCATAGCGCCCATCCGCTGGACGGCGACAGGGTTCCGCGTAGGCCACCGCCCACGGTTCCGGCCCCAGGGCCCGCAAAAAGGTGTGCGGGCTTTTGGTCCCCGCCCCCTTCTCCGTATCGTAGGGCTGCATAATCACACACCCCTGCTTGGCCCAAAAATCGTTCAGCGTCGCAATTACAGACTGAAAGTGCACAGCTCTCCCCCGGTTACTAACCCAGACTCATACGCATTGCCTCTAATAGTATTCAACAGACTTGGCCCCTGCGCTGAGTTTCCCCACCAGATATCCCCAACGCAGCCGCTTACAGCCCATTGCCATCTATCTATGTGAAACCGAAGAAGCTTTTTTCAGCTTGTCTGTATTCCAAATTACAGAGCTAGGCCAACGTCGGCTAAAGCCCCGAAACCTTTGAGCAGAGGGAACTCTACGACACTAGGGGTGCAGTTATTTCCGTTAGTTCCGGCGCTAGATACGGTGTCTAGGCGAGAGAATTTCGGAGAAATCTTTAGAGAATCCTGGT
>RECJ01000022.1 GCA_007694115.1 Leptolyngbya sp. DLM2.Bin27
TGGCCGTGACCGAGAGCGAGCGGATCATGCCCACGGTGCTGGGGCGGCTGCGGGCGCTGCTGACCAAGCTGGGCCTAGAGCAAGAGCACTTTGTGGTGCGGATGACCGGCTGCCCCAACGGCTGCGCCCGCCCCTACATGGCCGAGCTGGGCTTTGTGGGCAGCGCCCCCGAGTCTTACCAGGTGTGGCTGGGGGGTTCGCCCCACCAGACGCGGCTGGCTCGCCCCTACATGGAGCGGCTGCACGACAACGATATCGAGACCACCCTAGAGCCGCTGTTTGTGTTCTTTAGGGACGGGCGCAAAAAGGGCGAGAGCTTTGGGGATTTCTGCGATCGCGTCGGGTTTGAGGCCCTGCGCCAGTTTGCCACCACCTACAACCCCGATCAGTACACCCCCCGCCACACCAAGGAGGGGCGGCACCGCCTGAGCGTGTCCCACGACCTGTTTATGACCCTGCAAGCCACTGCCGACAAAGAGGGTCGGCCCATGGCCCAGGTGATGGCCGACGCCCTGGCGGTCTACCTACAGCAGCCGGGTGCCTAGACGCCAAAAAGTGGGGATGGATCGACGGTCGATCCATCCCCACTCAAGGGATGAAGGCAAAAGCAAAAGGGGTCGGGTGCCTGAGTTGTTGACCAGTTTTGCTGGCACAAATCAGTGGGCACCCGACCCCTGGTTATTTGATTGTCTAAACAGGGTTGCTGCGGTTGGGCAGCACCCACAACAGCATCGGGCAGACAATTACCGTCATCACAGAGACGACAGCAATAATTTCAAGTCCGGCAACAAGAGCAGTATCCATAGTTAGGTTCGCCTCCCAAGGCAGTAGTGGTTGAGGCGCGTTCCTTCGAGAGAATTCTCTACTTCCGTCCTGTCAGTTTACGTGGGCCAGTTATGCCAGCAAACATGAGGGGCAAAACAGGATGAACGGCATCGTTTCTGTATCTACTATAACAGTTTAGCTTATTTCTTTAAAACAGATGTCTTTCGTATCACTTCTCAACCTTTGTAGCCGTCTTTGTAAGCGTGGCAAGTGTGGTTGCTTTTATCAAAGCTATTCATGGTGAGATGCAAGCTACTTTTTGTAGTCTGCGGTGGTTTTTTTTACACTTGAGCAACAGTAAAAACGACTGTGAAAGCGCTGCTATTTCGCCAGCTCTTTTGCTAAAACTCCTGCTGCTGGAGGCACAATCATGACCCCAATTAAAGCTTGGACGACCCAGACGCTCACCCGCTTCAGCCGCTGGCTGGCCCAGGTCTTGGGCTTTGGGGCTGACTCTGCCCAGCCCACCGCCCCGGGCGATACCTGGGATGCTGAAAAATTGGTCAATTTTGGCCTAGAGATGGGCAAAGGGTTTGGCTCAGGACTGTAACCCGGCCCCGTTTTACCGCTTTCAATCCTTCGACCAGACATGACCTGGCCTCTGCCCGCTTACCCGCTGGCAGAGCTTTTTTTTGGCGGGCGGGCCATCAGAGCCATCAATCGATTGGGGCCAGTGGGCGGGGTCAGGCGATAGATTGCCCCAGGGTCTTGAGCACGTCTAGAAAGGCATAGATCGCCGGGGTGTGCAGCCCATCGCCGACAACGGCAGCCCCAATCACTCGCCCCAGGGGCACCGGCAGCGCAAACACCTGCACCCCCGGTGGTATCGGCTTTGCGGCCAGGCAGGGCAGAATGGTGGCCCCTAGCCCCTGGGCTACCAGGTTGACAATGGTGGTGTCGGTTTCGACCTCGGAGACCACATTGAGGCTGTAGCCGTGGGCCTGCACATGCTCGTAGACATCGCGCATCATGATGCGATCGCTCGGGGGCATAATCAGCGGGTGCTCGGCTAGCTCTACCCAGGTGATCTGCGGCCCGGCGGGCTTAAAATCGGGGGGGAACAGGGCCACGTAGGGGTTTTCGAGAATTTCCCAGGTGTCAAACTCGTCGGTGGTGGGCAGCAGGGTAAAGCCAATGTCGGCCCGACCATCGCGCAGGGCTTTTTCGACCTGGCGGTAGTCGTCGTGCTCGCTCAGGTTGACGGCAATGTTGGGGTAGTGGTGCTTAAACTGTGCGATCGCATCGGGCAGCAGATGAATGGCAATGCTGCGAAAGGAGGCGATCCGCACCTGCCCCCCCTTCAGCCCCCGAGCCAGGTCGGCCTCCTTGGCGATCGCTTCGGCCTGCTGCAAAATTATCCGGGCGTGGTGCACAATGCGATCGCCCACCGGAGTCAGCCGCGCCCCGTGACGACCGCGCGAAAACAGCACCACCCCCAGGTGGTCTTCCAGGGCCGAAATGCTGTGGCTCACCGCCGACTGCGACATATCGAGGTAGAGGGCGGCCTCGCTAAAGGTCTCTTGATCAGCCACGGCGACCAAGATACGCAGCTGAGACAGCTTCATTTGATTCTGGTGGTTATCTCGCATGCCTGTCACCCGCCTCCCTGTCCCTGGCAGAACGTGCACTGTATACAGCCTCTATGAGACTACAGCAGGGAGACGGTCAAAACCGCTCACTGGCGACATCAGCCCAGGCGCTGGCGCAGGGTTTGAATCGCCGCCCCGCTGCCCTGAACGGCAGCAATTTGCAGCGTGTCGGCCCCTAGTTCGGCCAAGTTTGTGCCGGGGAAATAGCCGGCTGGCGCAGATCGCCTGGTAGTCTTGCCAGGTGCCGGGCATACGCACCACCGTACCTGGCGGCAGCTGAACTTTGTCGCGAGAAATGACGGCACACATGGGGCAACCCTCGCTTTTGCAGCGGATCAGTTCTGCAAATTAAACAGTGGTCTTAGCTTAACCCCTACCACAGTGCCGATCAGGGCAAAGGCAATCCACAGCCAGCCGTGCAGACTGGTGGAGGCGATGCCGCTGAAGTAGGCCCCCACATTGCAGCCAAAGGCGAGCCATGCGCCGTAGCCCATCATCAGACCGCCGATCAAGGCGGCGACGATGGCGCGCCGCGAGGGCGGCTGGCGCACGGTGAGCTGCCCGGTAATGGCTGCCCCGATCGCCGCCCCCAGCACAATGCCAAAATTCATCACTGAGGTGACATCAGCAAAGACGTTGGCGTTGAGCACATCGATGATGCCCCCCTGCTGCCAAAACTCGCTGGTGGCCGGGTTCCAGCCCACCAGCATCGCCAGCTTCGCCGCCCACAGGGTAAAACCCCAGGTCACCCCCCAGGGCCGACCCGCCAGCACCACAGTAATGGCGTTGAGCAGAGCCAGGGCCCCCGCCCCCGCCACCAGCGACCAGGGGCCGTAGAGCAGCGATCGCCAGCTGGGCCTAGCCCAAAAGCCGCCCTCAGCAATCTTGGGCCGCTGCCAGCGCCAGAGGGCGAAGGCGATTGCCCCCAGCACCACCAGTTGAATAATTGCCCCACCCCAGCTCCAGAGGCCAATTAGCGACAGAGCCTCGGTTTTGGGTAGCCCCCGCCAGGCCCCGTCGGTCAGGGTGCCTAAAAACGAACCCGTGCCAAAGGTCAGCAGCGTCAGCAGCATCATGGAGCTGCCGCCGCCAATGGTGTAAAGGGTGCCGCAGGCGCAGCCGCTGCCCAGCTGCATGCCTATGCCAAACAAAAATGCCCCCACCATCGCCTGCACCGCCAGCGGCGACACCGCCCCGCGACCAACGCCGCCAATGATCAGGGGGGCAAACAGCACCGTGGCCAACCCCAGCATCAGCACCTGGGCCAGCACCCCGCGCCCGTCGCCCCGCACCACCAGGTGCCGATACGACGACGCAAAGCCAAAGCTGGCCTGGTAGAGGGCCAGGCCAAACAGCGTGCCCACCAGGGCCAGGGCGCTCTGCTGCCAGCCAAACCCAGACACCCCCAGCACCAGCGCCGCCACCAGCGCCAGCAGTAGGTAGAAGATCGGCGACTGTGGTTTTTGAACTCGAACAACTTCAGCGGCAGGGCTCATGGCAAACTCAATTCACAAATAGGTTTAATCGAATAAATTTAACTAGTGCAGCATCAAACCTAAAAATTAGGGTTTGTGTAGGTTGGGTGCAACGAAGTGAAACCCAACAGCAGCAAGCCTTTGTTGGGTTCCGCTGGCGCTCCAC
>RECJ01000162.1 GCA_007694115.1 Leptolyngbya sp. DLM2.Bin27
GGGAAAGGTGGGCGAGATCACCCGTTCCTCGCCTTCAAACAGGGTCTCTTGGTAAGCGCCCTCCGCCATGGCCAGCACCGTCACCCGCCCCCGCTGGGGGTCCACAATCCAGTATTCGGGAATGCCGCGCCACTCGTACTGGTTGCGCTTTTCTAGGTAGTCGCGCCGGGCGTTCTCGGCCCCAGGGCTAACCACTTCTACCACCAGCAGCGGCGGGGCCATATCAAGGGTAATGGCCGCCCGCCCCAGGTCTCGCAGTTGGGCTGGGTGTTCGGGTCGTAATACTGTGAGGTCAGGATATCGGTTTTTTGGCTGCCCTGGCACCGCTAGCGCTAGCCCTTGGGGACAAACTTGATTAGCGCTGACTAGAGCTTTGAACGCATCGTAAAGCGTTAGAGCGCGGCGCAGGTTGTCATAGGACTCGGGCGGCACTTCACGCAGTTCTCCATTGGTCAGTTCGTAGTAACCCTCTGTGCCATGGTCATAGGCCAGAAAGTCGGCGAAGGTCTGAAGGTTGGGCTTGGCTTGGGTCATGGCAATGGCACAGCCTCATCTTCAACAGGGTCGTTGGATCGAGAAACCCGGTTTCTAGCGGTGTGCTGGGTCATTGCCAGAGTCAGATGCAGAAACCGGGTTTCTAGGCCGATTAGAACGTGCCTGCGAGGGCTTCGACGCAGCGATCGCAGATCGTCGGATCGTCACTACTTTCTCCAACATGGGTCGAGTAATTCCAGCAGCGATCGCACTTCTGCCCCTCGGCATCCACCACACCAATGCCCAGCAGGTCGGACTCGCTGCTGCACTTAACCCCAGCCAGAGCGGCGGGAGAATCCAACACTTCTACCTGAGACACCAGAAAGAGGTAGCGCAGTTCGTCCACGTGGTTGCCCCCAGGGGCAGTCGCATCGACCGGGTTCATCGCCGCCAGTTTTTGCCGCAGTTCCTCATCGGCCACATACAGCAGCGCCTTGGCCTCCAGCGAAGAGCCAATATCCTTGGCGGTGCGGGCTTGCTCTAGCACTCGGTTGACCTCCTGGCGCACGGTGCGAATCTGGCTCCAGGTCTCGGCCAGATCGGGCTGCTGCCACCGGTCGTCGAGCGTTACCCAGCCCGCCTGAAAGACCGACTGGTGGGCGGTGGGGTAGGGCAGGTTTTGCCAGATGTCTTCGGCCATGTGGGAGAGCACTGGCGCGATCGCCCGGGCCAGATTCTCAATGGCAATGGCGAGCACCGTCTGACAGCTGCGCCGCCGCAGCGAATCAGCGGCGCTGATATACAGTCTGTCCTTGGCGATGTCGAGGTAAAAGTTCGACAGATCGACCACACAAAAGTTTTGCACGGTTTGAAAGAACCGGAAAAACTGGTAGCTCTCGAAGGCGTCGGTGATATCGCTAAACACCTCGGTCATGCGGTGCAGCATGTAGCGATCTAGCTCGGGCAGCTGGTCGTAGGGCACCGCGTCTTTGGCGGGGTCAAAGTCATTGAGGTTGCCCAGCAAAAACCGCGCCGTGTTGCGAATCTTGCGGTACACATCCGCCATTTGCTTGAGGATGTTGCCCCCCAGGGGCACATCAGAGGAGTAGTCGACCGACGACACCCACAGCCGCAGCACATCGGCCCCGTAGGGCGGCTCGGTTTTTTGATTTTTGCCGCCGTTGATCACAATCGCCGGGTCAACCACGTTGCCCACCGACTTGCTCATCTTGCGGCCCTGCTCATCGAGGGTAAAGCCGTGGGTCAGCACCGTTTTGTAGGGGGCGTGGCCGTGAACCGCCACGCTGGTCAGCAGGCTCGACTGAAACCAGCCCCGGTGTTGATCAGAGCCTTCTAAGTAGAGATCGACGGGGTATTGCAGCTCGTCGCGCTGCTGCACCACCGCCGCCCAGGATGAGCCTGAGTCAAACCACACATCCATGGTGTCGGTGCCCTTGCGGTAGGTGCGGCCATCGTGGCGATACTGCTCGGGCAGCAGGTCTGCCTCGGGCAATTCCCACCACGAGTCCGACCCCTTTTCGGCAAACAGGGCCTGAACATGGGCCAGGGTGGTTTCGTTGAGCAACGGTTCCCCGGTTTCCTCGTCGTAGAACACGGGGATCGGCACCCCCCAGGTGCGCTGGCGCGAGATGCACCAGTCGGATCGATCGCCCACCATGGCGGTAATTCGGTTTTCCCCGGTGGCCGGAATCCACTGCACCGACTGAATCGCCTTGAGCGCCTGGTCGCGGAAGCCCTCCACCGAGGCAAACCACTGCTCGGTGGCCCGGTAGATGGTGGGCTGCTTGGTGCGCCAGTCGTAGGGGTACTTGTGCACGTAGGGTTCGTGCTTGAGCAGAGACCCCGCTTGATCCAGGGCTTCAATCACCGCTGGATTGGCGTCTTTAAGCACGTTGAGCCCGGCGAAGGGGCCAGCCTCAGCGGTCATGTCGCCCTTTTCATCGACGGGGCAGAGGATGGGCAAGCCGTAGCGCTGGCCCACTTTAAAGTCTTCGTCGCCGTGGCCGGGGGCGGTGTGCACTAGGCCAGTACCCGACTCGGTGGTGACGTAGTCACCGCCGATCAAAATCGAGCTGGTGCGATCAAACAGCGGGTGGCGATAGGTGGAGTGCTCTAGGGCAGCCCCCTTGATCTCGGCTTTGACCGTGAGGTCAGCCCCGATCACCTGGGTCATCCGCTCTACTAGGTCCCTGGCGATGATCAGATATTTGAACGGGGTACCCGACGCCACCTCCACCACGGCGTAGGTTAGATTCCCATTCACCGCCACCCCCAGGTTGGCGGGAATCGTCCAGGGAGTCGTCGTCCAGATCGCCACACCCAGTTCACCCAGGTAGGGCTCTAGTGCTGTCTGGGCGTCAGGGGCAGCACTCACCATCGGGAAGGCCGCATAGATGCTGGGGGAGGTGTGGCCCTCTGGGTATTCCAGCTCGGCCTCAGCCAGCGCCGTTTGGGAGCTGGGGCTCCAGTGGACAGATTTGAGCCCGCGATAGATGTAGCCCTTCAGGTACATCTGACCAAACACCTCGATCTGGGCCGCTTCGTAGGCGGGGGTCATGGTCATGTAGGGGTGTTCCCAATCTCCCCAGATGCCGTAGCGCTTGAAGCCCTCTCGCTGGCGATCGATGGTTTTGAGGGCAAAGGCCTTGGCCTTGTAGCGCAGCTTGATCGGCGTCAGATTGGCCCGGGCCTCTGAGTCCATCGCTTGCAGCACCTTCAGCTCAATCGGCAGGCCGTGGCAGTCCCAGCCGGGCACGTAGCGCACTTTGCGGCCCTTGAGCAGCTGGTACTTGTTGATCGTGTCTTTGAGAATTTTGTTGAGGGCGTGGCCAATGTGCAGGTCGCCGTTGGCGTAGGGCGGCCCGTCGTGCAGCACAAACACCTCGCCGGGGTTGTTGACCGACAGCGTTTCGTAGATCTGGTTCTCGGCCCAAAAGGCTTGAATCTCAGGCTCGCGCTTGGTGGCGTTGGCCCGCATGTCAAAGCGGGTCTGGGGCAGCAGAACGGTGTCTTTGTAGTTTTTGGTGTCTGTCACGGCCTGAGGGTGAAGGAGGGTTCGCGTTATTATCGCAGATTCGGCCCTCGGCACTGGGCTCAGGTCACCGTTTCTGGCGGGGTTTCTCTCTACATTAGGCCAGGTTGAGGGCAATTGCAGCAGGGGAATGGAGATTGGGCCGAGGTGCGATCGCGCTCGCCAACAACCCTATAGGCGGCTGGGTAGAATAAATTTGCTAGCTCTGTTGCCGCAAAGGGCTTGACCATGAATCGATCTCGATGGCTAATGCTTTTGTCGTGGCTAGTGGTAGGTCTGACCTTGGTTGCATCGGGGGTAGGGCTGTTCTGGCACCCCAGCGGTGAATCGGTCGAGTTCATTACCCTCCACGGGCAGCCGGTCGATCTCTACGGGCGAGGGCTGTATCGCTTTGACACAGCCTTTAAGGCTCCCATTCTGCGCGGCACCGATGCCATTTTGCTGTTCGTTGGGCTACCTACCCTAGGGGTGGCCATGCAGTGGGCCCAGCGGCCATCGCTGCGTGGCCAAATAGTCCTGGCCGGGGTGCTGAGCTGTTTTCTATACGCCGCTGTCTCTCTCACCTTTGGCGCGGCCTACAATGATCTGTTTTTAGTGTATGTAGCCTGGTTTTCTGTCAGTTTGTACGCCTTCATGCTGGCGATCACGGCGGTAAATTTGGCTGAGGTCTCGGCTCGGGTCAAGCCTGGGCTGCCCCATCGGGCGATCGCCTACTTTTTGTTTTTGACGGGGCTATCGCCAGCGGTCTGGCTGATTGAAATTGTCGCCGGTCTGGCCCAAGGAGAGGTGCCGCGCCTGCTGGCTAGCTACACCACCGATGTCACTACGGCCCTAGATTTGGGGGTAATTACCCCCGCCTGCTACCTGGCAGGCATACTGTTGCTGCGCCGCCGCCCTCTGGGCTATCTACTGGCTGCCATACTGCTGATTTTGCTGATCTTAATTGGTCTCATTGTGGCCGGGCAGTCGGTGATGCAGATCCAGGCAGGGGTGCCATTGACCGGGGCCGAGGTGCTGGCCTACGTCATCCCCTTTGTGGGGCTGAGTCTGGTGGCTGTGGGGTGTTTGGTAATGTTGTTGAGGCATTTGGCAGCGGCAGAGACCCGATCCCTGGAGCACCCCCCAGCCTCACCCTAGGCGTTGCCTAGGGTTTTCAGAGATTTATCAGAGATTTTTCAGGCAAAATGCAACATGCTCTGTTTACCCGTTGCCCTATGTCGCTTCGCCACCGTCGCTTGAGGCTGTTTGCCGCTGCTGCTGGGGGGCTAGGCGCAGTGGTGGCAATATCGCTGCCGCTGCGGGCCGCCGAAACCGTGGTGTTAGAGTTTGGCCCCTTTAGCCGCTCAATCTCCACCGAGGCGCTGGGCACCTTTGCTGAAACCGGCGAGGTTGACCCCCGACTGGCCCCGGTTCTGCGGCGGCTAGACGCCCCTCAGCAGGCTGGTCTGCGCACCGTGCTCAGCCGCAGTCGGTCGGTCAATCTGGTGCCCATTTCCCAGTGGTTTAACAGCCCCATGGGCGATCGCAGCCTGCAATTCCTGGGGCAGATGGTCAAAACCGAAGCGGGGCTAAACGGCAGGCAGGCGCTGCGGGCGGCGATTGTCGCCGCCGCCGAGGATGGCAACATTTCGCTCATAGATATCATTCGCCATTTTCCCACCCCCAGCCTGCGGCTGGATCTAGCCCAGGCGCTGGCTGTCAGTCGCCAGGTGCAGGCCGAGGCCCGCGATACCCTGGCTCTAGTCGATGCCGTTGAGCAGCTGTCTAGGGCCGAGGCTACCCTGCCGCCCGCCCTTGACCTGGCCGCCCTGCCCGACCTCACCCAGCCTGGCCCCTACGACATTCGCCAGGTTTCTCTCACCCTGGTCGATGCCAGCCGCGATCGCACCTACGCTGCCGATGTGTTTTTGCCCCAAAATCTAGCGGCAATAGTAGGCCCTGTGCCCGTGGTGACTTTTTCCCACGGGCTGGGCGACAGCCGCACCAGCTTCTTTGATCTGGCGGCCCACGTTGCCTCCCACGGGTTTGCTGTGGCCCTGCCCGAGCATGTGGGCAGCAACAGCAGCCAAAAACAGGCCATGCTTACCGGCCTCGACCGCGAAACCTTTAGGGCAAGAGACTTTCTTGACCGCCCCCTCGACATTAGCTTTTTGCTCGATCAGCTCGATCGCCTCAACGCCAGCACCTTTGGGGGGCGGCTCGATGTCAGCCGCGTGGCGGCGGTGGGCCACTCCTTTGGCGGCTACACTGCCCTGGCCCTGGGTGGGGCCACCATCGACTTTGAGCGTCTGGCCCGCCGCTGCGACCCCGCCGCCAATCTGCTGGTCGATGCCGCCATGGTGCTTGAGTGCCGCGCCCTAGAGTTGCAGACCGACGCGGCGGTGATGGAGCGCTTTGCCCAGGGCACCCAAGATGATCGCGTCAAACTCGTGATCGCCCTGGCCACGGTGTCTAACCTGTTTGGCCCCCGGGGTATGGCCCAGGTCTCGGTGCCGGTGATGCTGCTGGGGGGCGAAGTTGACCTGCTGGCCCCGGTGGTGCCCCAGCAGGTGGCGGCCTTTAGCTGGCTCCAAGGCTCAGACCGCTACCTCTACCTGGGCGAAAACACCTCCCACGGCCCCGACTTTACCAAGCTTTTCACTCAATTTTTGTATATCGACGCCTCCCTAGAGAAAAGCATCGACGAAGCGGTGACCGCCACTCAGGGGGTGATTAAATCGCTGGTGGTGGCTTTTAGTCAAGTCTACCTGAACGAACAGGACGACTACCGCCCCTTTTTGCGATCGGCCTACGTAGAAGCGGTCAGCGCCGAACCCTTTCGCCTGCATTTGGTGAGAGATCTGCCCCCCGCCGTGCTCGAACGGCTAGAGTCGGGGCTCCCCGGCCTGGAATAATGGGGGAACTCTTTTCCCTTGGCTGACCTATGACCGCCCCTAGCATAAATGCCCTCAGCCCCATTGCCCTGCCTGAGATGGGCTGCGGCACCTGGGCCTGGGGCAACCGGCTGCTGTGGGGCTACGACCAGGGCATGGATGGCGAACTGCAACGGGTGTTTGACCACTGTCTTAGCCAAGGCGTCACCCTATTTGACAGCGGCGACTCCTACGGGACGGGGCGGCTAAACGGGCGCAGTGAGGTGCTGCTGGGGCAGTTTGCGGCAGACTACGCGGGGCCAAACCGCGAGCGGCTCTGCCTGGCTACCAAGCTGGCCGCCTACCCCTGGCGGCTGACCCCAGGCTCGGTGGTCAAGGCGGGGCAGGCCTCGGCCCAGCGCCTGGGTCGCCCCATCGATTTAGCCCAGATGCACTGGTCGACCGCCACCTACGCCCCCTGGCAAGAAGGCCCCTTCCTCGACGGGCTGATGGATCTGCTGGATCAGGGGCAGGCGCGGGCCATCGGCCTGTCAAACTTCGGCCCCAAACGGCTTAAGCTGGCCCACCAGCGGTTTCAGGCCCGAGGTTTGACCATTGCCACTCTGCAAGTGCAGTATTCTTTGCTCTCTACTTACCCGGTGACTGATCTGGGGCTAAAGGACTGCTGTGACGAACTGGGCATTCGACTGATTGCCTACAGCCCTTTGGCTCTCGGCCTTTTGACTGGGAAATACTCGGCCCAGGGGCCGTACCCAGCGGGGGTGCGGGGCTGGTTGTTTCGCCAACTGCTGCCCAAAATCCAGCCGCTGCTGGATACGGTGGCGGCGATCGCAGCCCACCGCCAAAAAACTTCGGCCCAAGTGGCGCTCAACTGGTGCCTGTGCAAGGGCACTATCCCTATCCCTGGCGCTAAGACCCTGGCCCAGGCCGAGCAAAACACCGCCGCCCTGGGCTGGCGGCTCGACGCTGGGGAAATAGAGGATCTAGATCGGGCGGCAGCGGGCAGCGATCGGCAAATGGTGCAGAATATTTTTCAGTCGCGCTAAAGGCCAGCGCGCTAAAGGCCACCCTGCACAGTTCTCCAAAACTGCATCCTTCTAGAGGCAGGCCTTGAAGGTTTTTGACTAACTCTTAGGCTAGAGCAAATTGTAGCCGGGGGGCAGATGTGCCGGTGACTTCAAATATCCATAATGGTGTCGTTAGCCAAACAGCTGACCGCATTTTCCCGTCCTACTTAGGAGATCCCCCATGCTGCGTTATGCTCTGATTTTTCTGGTTGTTGCCCTGATCGCCGCCTTCTTTGGCTTTAGTGGTATTGCTGGTGCTGCCGGCGGTATTGCTCAAATTCTGTTCTATATCTTCCTGGCTATCTTTGTCATCTCTTTGATTATGAACTTTCTCAAGCGCGCCTAGGTTAGTACTGCGGTCAAGCGTTTAGCTGAGCGTTTTAAGATTAGAGACCTCTGACTATAAAAAGCTCCTTTTCACCAATTGGTGAGAAGGAGCTTTTTGCAGCAGAAAAAATGCTGATTTAAAGATGCTTTATGGCCCATGGTCGATCGCTGGCTGGCTTTGCCTTGTGATCCTCACTTCACCCCCCGCAGGGCGATCATCCACTTGTTGGGTTTGCTCTTGTCACGGGCGGTGACGTGCCAAACTCGGCTGCCGCTGAGATGGTTGACCATGGCTACCATGCCAATCAACACCTTGAGCCAAAAATAAACCGGCGACAGCAGACAGTAGAGTACGCCATGGCGACGGGTGTAGGTTGACCCCGGCGGGCGTAGCACCATGGCCACCGCCACTTGGAGCACTACACTCAGGGTGAGTAATCCCATCAGCACCAGGTTGAGGGTTTCAAAATCGAGGTCGCGATCGCGATCGCTCACGTAGATGCTCAGCAGCATCGGCACCACCTGCCACACCAGCGGGTAAAAGCACTGGCTAAATAGCAGCATGAGCACCCAGTAGGGTTTTTGGACGGCATCTAGGTGGTGCGATCGCAGCACCCGCCCCAGGTGCAAACCGGCTACCTCAAGCCAGCCCTGGCTCCAGCGCTGGCGCTGAAGCCACAGCCGTCGCAGGTTGTCGGGGGCCAGCTCCGTCGTAATAATGGCCGGGTCGTGCACCAGCCGGTAGCCCCCCGCCAGCCCCCGCACCGTAGCGTCGATGTCTTCGGTCATGCGGCTGGGGTGAAAGCCTACCTGACGCAGTGCCGCCGTGCGCCAGTAGCCGTTTGAGCCGCCAAACAGCGCCGTGTCAGCCAGCAGCGATCGCCCGTAGTGGCTGACGCCATAGATGCACTCAAACTCCACCGCAATCAGCTGGGTCAGCCAGCCGTCGTCGGCATTGCGAATCATATTGCGCCCCTGCACCACGTCGTAGCGGCCATCGCTGAGCCAGGCCCAGGCGCGGCCCAGGCAGTCAGCCGCCGGGTGGTGATCGGCGTCAAAGATACCCGTCATTTCGCCGCGCACCACCGCCAGAGCCGCATTGAGGTTTTCGGCCTTAGACCGGCTGTGGGCCACCGGCAACAGCACCAGCGCCGGAAACCGCTGCGCCAGGTCTTGCAGGCGAGCCTCCACCGGTAGCGGGGCCGGGGTGTTGTAGGCCAAAATAATTTCCCAACCCTGGGCTGGGGGCGTCACCTGGGTCAGCCAGTGGAGCAGCGTGTCTTCAATGATGTCTTGCTCATTGGGCAGGTAGGCCGCCACCACGACTGACGTAACGGGTGCGGTCACAGACGGACGCAAAGATGATCCTCCAGCCTGACCCCAGGGCAACGCTGGCCCCACGGCGACCGCCGGCAACAGTCTGAGCCGGCGGCCCAGGCGTTGGAGCAGGCCCCGCCGGAATCGATGCCCTCGGCCCCAGGCGCTGTAAATGACAACGGCGGTTTCGGCGTTGATCACCACCAAGCCCACCAGCGATACCACCAGCAACCCCACCTGCACCAGACCCAGGCTATGGCCCCGATTGAGCCAGGTCACGTATATTGTCATCGGCAGCCACAGGAGCCAGGTGCTCACCCAAAACAGCTGTTTGGCCCCAGCCAGAACAGGCTCAGCAAACAGCGCCAAGCTTAGCTTCATAGGCGTAGATTAACTCCTTGTAGAGCATGTCACTCATAAAACATGTAGGGCAGAGCGCACAGTGATCATAGCCCAGCGTCTCCACTCTACCCCTGCCCCTGGTCGTCCTGACCGCTGCGGCGGTAGCGGGGGTCGCGCCAGCCGCCGCCCACCCCGCGCAAAATACCCCGGCCAATCAGCCCAATGCCCCGGCCAATCACGTCGGTGAGCACATACACGATGCCGCTGCCGACCAACGAGATCGCCGAGCGAAACCGAGGAGATACCGCATCACGGGCCTCGACCGCCAGGGTCACCGCCCGCTGTAGCCCCGAGAGCTGATCGAGTTCATCGCGCCGGGGCGAATAGATCAGCTGCGACTGAATGCCCCGATCGGTAAAGCCAAACAGCCGATGCTGGCTCTCAAAAATGGCCCTGGGTTCGTTGATCAACCCGTCCCAGCGGTAGCGCCAAGAGAGAGCGTTGCGAAACCGCTCAATATCGCGGCTGGTGATCATGCGACGGTGGTAGAGGTTCTTTTTCAGCAGCTCCACATCGGCAAAATTGTTGAGCAGCGGCTGCACCACGGCATTGGCCAGCTGAATCAGCAGGTGCTCTAGCAGATCCTGGCTGCGGGCTAGGGCCAGGGGCGCAGCCGCTTCGTAGAGGCTGCCGTCGACCACCATCGACTCGTTAAACAGCAGGTGACCCAGCAGCATCGGCACCAGGGGAATGCGGTCTAGAACGCCGATCTGCACTGTTTGAGCCTCGGCCAGCAGGGCGGGCACCACCGGCTGCTCCAGGTTGTCAATTTGGAGGGTATAGTAGCGGCCAAAATAGTCGGTAACGACAGCCTCCCACACATCTTGCAGCACTAGGGGGCTGGTTTCGGCCAGCTGCCCCGGCGGCACGTCGGCCTGACGCAGATGGTCGAGGGCATCTTCAAACTTGCGCAGCACCAAATAAAACAGCTCTCGCTTTTTGTCGTCGCGCAAAATGTCGGTTTCGAGCGGGATGCCGCTGGTGTTGTCGAGCAGCCCCTGAAGCTGACTAAACACTCGCTCAAACACCAGGGTGGCCAGGTCGCCCTGGTTGAGCGTCAGATTGGCCCCTGGCAGCGGGGGCAGCGCGTCTGATGAGAGGGCGTTGGGGGAGAGCGCACCGAGGGGGGCTTCGGCGGGTAGAGAGCGGCGATCGCCGCCAGATTTAAGCGATCTGGGTGGTCTGCCCCCATCTGCCGCCGCTAGATCGGGGCGGCGGCGGTCTGGCCCTGGGGTGACTAGCGGCCCCTGGTCAGCTGAGTTGGGCGTCGCCAGCAGTCTGGTCACCAGCCAGCGGGCGGCTCTCAGTTCGCGGTAGCGCCCCGCCAGCAGGGCTTCATCGAGCAGCGACCCCCGGCCCCGGCGCTGCTCGGCTTCGATCTGCGCCATTGCTGCCTCGATTTGCTTTACCGATGACAGCCGCAGATTGATCCGCATAGCCGCCAGTAACCTGGGGCCAGGCTGAGCTGTGACCTCCCTGGCGGGGGGGCCGTTGGGGGGTGCAGGTGTGCTGGGGGGTGCAGGTGTGCTGGGGGGTGCAGGCGATCGCAGATCGTTGGCTGACGCTTCTCCTGGGCGGTCGGGCCGCATCCCGGCCAGCTGCTGAATTAAACGGTCTAGCTCGGCTACGGCCATGCCCCTGGCCCCAAACCCGTCGGCCCCCATCTGCCGGGCGGCGGCTTCGAGCACCGGCTCGGCCTGGGCGCTGAGCACCAGCACTGGCAGGGTTGAGTAGCGGGCCTTGATGTCGGCGCAGAGAGTCAGACCCGGCAGTTGGTCAGGCTGACCCGCCCCTAGCCCCAGATCTAAAATCACCAGGTCTAGATCTAGGCGTGGGCCTATGTCTGGCGTTGACCAGGTATCGACCCAGTCGGGGGCCGCCTCGGGTGCCCAGCCCGAAGCCGACTCCGGCGATGCACTCTCCCCTTGACGGGCTCGGCTGGCCAATATCGCCAGGGCCTCTTCCCCCTGGCTGGCCTCGGCCACTACGGCATAGCCAGCGGTTTGCTCTAGCCAAATGCGCAGCCCCAGCCGAAACACCGGGTCTTCATCCACCAACATCAGTCGCAGGGGGGCCACCGTCATTCTGAGGCTGCCGTCGAGCCACCGCCGGGGGTGGGCCTGCCCTCGGCCTCCCAGATCGACCAGATGTAGGCGCGCTCGGCTTTCCACAGCGCGATCGCAGTTTGGGCCTCCCTAGACAGAGCCCGCCCCGGCCCAATCTGGCCAGCCAGATTGATCGCTGCCGACAGGCTGCCACCGTAGGCCAGGTTTTTAGCCTTGTCCAAAATTGGCTTGTCTTCGGCAATCTGAATCGAGGCCGTCCAGTCTTGTACCAGCCCCTGGGCGCGGCTGTAGAGGGCGCGGTTCGGCCCAATTTTGAGCGCCTCGCTGACCGCCTCCCGCAGATTGCCCTGTTCGGCCAGCGCCACCGCTGCATCGAGGATCGGGCGGTCTTCAATCACCTGAATCTCTTGCTGCCACTCGGCTATCAGGGTTTGGGCCTCAATTCGCAGCGCCCGACCCTGGGGGATTTCTGCGGCCCTTGCGATCGCAGTTTCGAGCGCCGCAATGGTGCCGGGTCGAGCCAAACGGCGGGCCTCGGCCAAAACTGGACGATCTTCAATCCGCTGAATATTGGCCTGCCACTGGGCAACTAGAGTCTGCCCCTGAATCCGCCGGGGCCGACCGATCTCGACCAGCTGGGCCTGGTGGATGGCCCAGTTATAGGTGATTTGCTGTCCTAGCCTGGCTACCATATCGCTAAACTTCAGCCGTCTCAGGTCGCTGATTTGATCACTCCACTGCTCCTCTGACGATACGTCAGTTGCTTGGTAGGGACTGTTTGCCGGGAGCTGATTGATCGCGCTGGTAGCGGCCATGAGCCCAAACAGCTGGCCGTAGCTGGGGGTGAGGCCGTTGCCGGTGGGTTCGGCCTCGCCAGCTAGCCGCTGGGCATGACTAAAGGTCACCAACGCTTGGGCCGCCGGGGGCAGGTCGGGGCTGGGGGGCACCGCACTGGCCAGCTCTAGGGCGCTGTCACGATTGCCCACCTGCCACCGCTGTAGGGCGACATCAATCACTGTTTTGCTCCAGCGGTCGACATCCGCTTCTGCCGCTAGCCACACCTGGCTGCGCAGATCGATAGATCGCGCTAACACCATCGCCTGGTAGAGGTTGTCAATCTGGTTGGTGGCCGCCAGATCGCGAGCCTGTAACAGCTGATTCCACGCCTGTCGCTCGATCTGCAACTGCTGCTGCCAGTGCAGGTGGCGGGTAGATAGCCAGTAGTCGCTCTTGAGGGTTTTAAACCCTTGCAGATGCTCCCTAGCCAAATCCCAGTCACTGGCGGCCAGGGCGGGTTTGAGCTGGGCCTCGATGGCTCGGCCCTGTTCCCAGTCCTGCTGCCATTCAAAAATCATGGCCTGGGCGGGCTGGCGCAAGGGCGTGTTGAGGGGAATTTGGCCTGCCAAGGCCACCGCATCGTCGAGCCTGCCCGCCTGGGCCCAGCGGTTGGCCAACACCAAAATTTGCTCCGACGCATCCTTCAAAATCTCTTGGGAGTCATCGTAGTGGGCGTGGGTTTGGGGCCAGTTGGCGGTCAGCAGCACCGACTGCACCAGGCTGTTGGGTTCGCCAGTGCGGGCCTGGGCCTTGGCGCAGTAGAGCAGGTCACTGGCCGAGTGAAACGGCGTCACCTGCTCGCAGTCGGGCAGCGGCGGAATCCGGGTGAGCCACATCAGTGCCCAACCACAAAACACCCCCGAACCAACCAGCAGCAGCATCCACAGGGTCAGCCACAGCCACTCCCAGGGGTTGATCTGTCGGCTTGGCCTAGGGCGCTGCCGTCGACGAGGAATTAGGGGCGAAGATGCCGGTGTAGATGCCATGGAGTCAAACTAACAAGAGCGAGCAGTAGAATCTAAACTGCCAGAGAGGTGAGAACCATGCCCTAATCGGCTCAAACCCTCGCTAAAGGCGAAAGATGCTGACACATTGTAGAAGCAATCTATAGACTTGATCGTAGATTTGGCCGAGATATTCTGGCTGAGCTGCTCTGGGCTGATGTTTTGGAGATATTACGTCAATGGCTACGTCAATGGCTACGTCAATGGCGCACTGTACCAAGTCCCCTCGGGTGGTCAACCCCAGCGGCACGGCTCTCTGCCTCACTGCCCTTTTGAGCCTGTCGGCCTTACCAGGATTGGCCAGCGACCAAGTGCGGCATTTTTTGATCAGCCGCAGCTGTGTGGCCTGTGACCTCAGCGGCGCGGTGTTGGCCGGGGCCAACCTCGATGGGGCCGACCTCACCAGCGCCAGTTTGTCTGGGGCCAACCTGACCCGCACCCGCCTACTCCGGGCTCAGATGACCCAGACTGATCTGGGTCGGGCTAATCTGCACCAGGCGATTTTGAGTGAGGCCGACCTGTCGGGGGCCAACCTGTCGGGAGCCAACTTGAGCCGGGCTATTCTCACCGGTGCCCGACTGGTGGAGGTGAGCGCCACCAGCCTCAACCTAGAGCAGGCTGAAGCCCGCAACAGTAACTGGTACGGCAGCGATCTCAGCGGCAGCCGCCTCGATGGGGCTACCTTTGCCCAGGCCAGCCTGTCGGCGGCTGACCTGAGCCAGGCCAGTCTCACCGATGGCCGATTTTACCGAGCTAACATGATTGGCATTCGCCTCGATGGGGCCGATCTGACCGGGGCCGACCTGCGCGAAGCCCTGCTCCGCGACGCCTCGCTGGACGGAGCCAATTTCACCAATGCCGATCTGCTGCGGGCTAATCTGGTGCGCACCGACCTCAGCACCGCCCGGTTTTGCAATACCCGCATGGCCAATGGCGAGATCAACAATGAGCACTGCGCCGAGCTAGGTAATCCTTAGCCTAGGCAAAGCAACCCGGTTGCTTTTTCGCGGTGTCTAGAGCTACCTGGCCATGGGCAGACGCAACCGGGTTGCTCTCCGCCCGCTGCTCAGGCGCTGATCAGCGGTGTGGCTTTGGCCTGAAAGTTGGCGTTGACCAGGGCGGTCACCGCTGCCTCGGGATCTTTGACCCGAAACTGTGCCCCCAGCCGCACAAACTGGCGCTGCTGGTTGCTGCCAATCACGGCGATCACGGGCACCCGGGCGTATTTGGGGTCGTCGCCCTGGTTGGTGCGAATCACATTGCGCAGGCGGTGCTGCTGCTCGATGTCGCCCGCCAGGCGCGGGTCTAGCTCGACCATGACCATGCGCACATCTTCGATTGACTCGGCATCGTCAATGATGAACTGCACCCGATCGTCGCGGCGATCGACCTTGCCCCAGATCATCAACCGTTTGTCGGCGACGATGTGTTGGCCAATGCGCTCAAAGGATTTGGGAAACACCACCGCCTCGGCCTGCCCGGTGAGGTCTTCGAGCTGTACGATCGCCATGCGATCGCCCTTTTTGGTCACCACTGGCTTGACGCTGGCGAGAATCACGATCGCACTCAGGGTCACGTTATCGGGCTGCTCGTGCAGCTCCGCTAGGTTGATCGGGGCCAGTACCCGAGCCGAGCGCTGCACCGACTTGAGTGGGTGGTCAGAAATGTAGAAGCCCAGCAGCTCTTTCTCCTGGCGCAGTTTCTCCTGAGCTTCAAAGTCGGCCACCAGAGGCGCTTTGGGGGCCGTCTCGTACCCCGCCGAAGCCGATGCCCCCTGGCTGTCGCCGCCGCCTAGCATGTCGAACAGGTTGCCCTGGCCAATTTCGCGATCCTTGGCACGGCCTTGGGCCCAGTCGATCACCAGCTCTAGGTCTTGCACTAGCTGGTTGCGGTTGGGGTCGAGGGTGTCGAGGGCACCGGAGAGAATCAGGGCTTCTAGGGCGCGGCGGTTGACGGCATGGAGATCGATGCGATCGCACAACTCCGCCAGCGATGTAAACGGCCCATCGGCCTCACGGTGCTTGAGAATGCACTCGATCGCCCCCAGACCCAGGTTGCGCACCGCCGAGAGGCCAAACAAAATGCTCTTGCCCTCGGGGGTAAAATCGACCAGCGATTTATTGATATCTGGCGGCAGCACCTCAATGCCCATGGCAATGCAGTTACCGATGTGCATCTGCACTTTGTCTTGGTCGCCGCTGTTGGAGGTCAGCAGCGCTGCCATGTACTCCACGGGGTAGTTGGCCTTGAGGTAGGCGGTCTGAAAGGTGACAAACCCGTAGGCGGTGGAGTGGGATTTGTTGAAGCAGTTGGCGGCTACCTGACCATCGGCCAGCAAAAAGTTGTGGTCGTGGGCCACTCCGATGTCGTAGACCGGCTGCACTCCCAACGATTGACGACTGATGATCTTAACCACGGCTCACCTCTTAATAAAACTGCGCGTCCAGACTGCGAGCTGCCCAGTACTCTGCGGCGGAAGTAACTCACCTCTTTGCTAAGGCGAAACCCCCAGGGTGTGCTGGAATCCCCTTTCATCCTTCTGCCTTCATCCTTCTGCCTTCTACCTTCTACCTTCTGCCTTACGATACTAGGCTTCTGGCTCCACCCCCAAGGCTCTCAGCTGAGCCGCCAGTCGCTCTGCCCGCTGGGCCTCTTGTTCTGCCCGTTGGGACTCCTGTTCGGCCCGCTGAGCCTCCTGTTCGGCCCGCTGAGCTTCCTGCTCAGCCCGCTGAGCTTCCTGCTCGGCGGGAGTGAGTATCCACTGCTGGTCGCGATTATACCAGCGCAGCCAGAGACGGTTGATGCCCTGGTACTCGCCCTGCCAAAGGCCCAGGCCCAATTCAGCATCCTCGAACCAGATCCCCTTCCCCTCTAGGGTCAGCGGCTGGTAGCGAGTCATCATCAGGCCAAAGGCCTGTAGCTCGTTACTGTAGCGGTTAAAGACGATGTAGTAGGGAATCCTCAGGATTTGCTCATAGACCGTCCATTTATTCGGCGGTTTGCTGGCATCGCGTAGGGTGCGGCCCAGGTCTTCGGCCTCGGTACCCGGTGAGATCAGCTCTACCACCACAAACGGGGTGACGCCTTCTTGCCAGGTGACGTAGCTCAGGCGCAGGTCTTGGTCATTGTAGAGGCGAGGCACCCCCAGCACGCCAAACCAGTCGGGGCGCTTGTACCACTGCACATGGCTGGCGTCGTAGTAGAGGTTGAGGTCGCTGGCTGAAAAGATTTGGTCGGCGGGGTAGGTGGGCGGGCGAAAGGTCAAACGCAAAAGCTCAGGCTGAAGCAGATGAAACTCATCGGGCAAACCGGGTTCCTCCTGGTTTTCGCTGGGGAGGTCGTACATGGTGGGCAGCGTGGCCTTGGCGGGCTGCGGCGGGTTGGTTTGGTACATAGTGCTACCAGAGTGCAAAACAGTAGTGCAAAATAATCCAACAGGTGAGTTATGCCGTTAGCGACGGGTGCTGGTTGCCCCGGTAACCGAGGGCGATCGCGAGATCTATGTTCTCTAGATCTATAAGGATACAAGGCCAATAATGTAGAACAGCCCAACTCAACGGTTTGCTCATCAGCCCAGCTATCTTCCAGCAGCAGGGTTTTGGTCAGCGCTACTAGCATGGGGCGTTGGGTGCGATCGCACCCCCACAGCATTTGGACGTTACCCGAAGGTGATGCCGACTTTTCATCTCGGTGGAAACGCATCAAAGCCCGGTTTAGTCTGTGGTGCCCTGAATCCTACAAACACCAACAATCTGCCTCCCGCCTCCGCAAAGGGGAACAAACCATCTGGCAGCGACGGTTTTGGGAACATCACATTCGTGACGAGACCGACTTTAGCCGTCATGTGGATTACATCCACTACAACCCGGTGAAGCATAATCTGGTGAATAGGCCGAGAGATTGGCCCTATTCAAGCTTTCACCGCTATGTTGCGGATGGGGCCTATTCGTTAGATTGGGGTTCGGCAGAAGCGATTGATTTTGATGAAAAAATTGGTCGAGAGTAAGGGGTAAAGACTTGATTTTAGGATGTTGGGTTCCACTTCGTTCCACCCAACCTACCTCGGCTCACTGATGCCCGCCTAGACTCGATAACTCTGCTTCAAAAGTGGACTCCTTAGGCTAACCTTCCAAGTCGTGTGAAAAAGCAATCGCATTGATAGAGTAGCTAAAGAAATTGATCAAGTAATTTGAGAACTACTCCCTCGAAGCTTTTCCTCGAGATTCTGGCTTAGTGATAGTATTTCGCTAATTGCGGTTGCAATATTCTGTAAATCGTATTCCTCTCCACGAAACATATAAATATTTCTACTCGGATCAAACTGACGCATATTGTCTAAAGCATCTGGTGATGGACGTATTGAGCTGAGTGGCCCAATATTTTCAGGCGCGATATTTCTGTTCTTACTATTTTTTCTCCAATGGTCGAGTCGCTCATCGTAGTGCTCGAGGTGATCTCGTAGATTTCTATTTTTCAGGGCGCTGTTTTCCTTTAAAGAATATTCCTCCTTAAGCGCTTCAGCTCTTGCCACCTTATCTAGTTTAAGGATTCGGGCTTTGTAGGCTTCATTAGACTCATATTTCTTTTTTCGTGGAACTGATGGCCAAAACATGCGAGATACATTACTAGCATGAGTTAGGAAACTATGTATGCTGCGGAATACTTCTGAGTAGAAAAAATGTCGCTGATTAGAATCAATATCGCAAGCATGTAGCTGTTGTAATGAATAGTTCAAATGGTTGATTGCAGATACAGCGAACTCACACTGTCTTTTGATCTCATTCACGTACACACTTTTGACGAAGTTATCCATTATTTATTAACACTCCAAAAGTGCTTGGCTAACGTTCGCCTGTATCCTTCTAGTTACTTGCGATACTTCCTATTCTTACCCACAGCGCATTTTCAAAATTGGCAAACGCTCAGCATTTAAGATTTGAGCAATTGACCGATCATACTAGTCAATCCCTATCAAGCGCACCTTAGCACCTGTGGCCAGGGGGCTTCCACCTGCTTCAACTCTAGCCCGCGCTGAAAGATTTCGTCGATCGCCATCATTTCCCCGGTCTCGGTCATAAATTGGTGGTCGG
>RECJ01000021.1 GCA_007694115.1 Leptolyngbya sp. DLM2.Bin27
AAGGCAGAAGGCAGAAGGCAGAAGGCAGAAGGCAGAAGGCAGAAGGCAGAAGGCAGAACGGGAAGTTCGTCACCAGTCAGGGGTTTCGCCTAACCGAGTAGGTGATTTATTTTCGCTTCAGAGTACGGGCCAGGTCAGATCTGGGCTTTAAGCTCTAGGTGGGTTCTAGATCGTTAGAAATGATGTGATTTGCGATCGCCTATGCCTCGCCCCACACTCTACATTGCCATTACCAACCACGGCTTTGGCCACGCCACCCGCGCGGCAGCCGTCGCGGCCACAGTTAAGGCCCTACAGCCCGAGGTCGATCTGGTGCTGGCTACCACGGCCCCCCAGTGGCTGTTGAATGAATATTTGTCAACCGATTATGAGTATCGCCCGGTGGCCTTTGACCTGGGGGTGGTTCAACCCGACAGCCTGACGATGGATTTGCCCACCACCTTGGCGAAGCTTCAGGATATTCAGGCCCGCCAGTCGGAAATCGTGGCAGCTGAGGCGGCCTACCTGAAGCAGCGGGGGGTGACTCTGGTACTGGCCGATATTCCGCCGCTGGCCACTGCGATCGCCCACGCTGCCGATCTCCCCTGCTGGATGGTCAGCAACTTTGGCTGGGACTTTATCTATCGAGCCTTGGGGCCGGAGTTTGCGGCGGTTGCCGACTGGGTTGCAGCCTGTTTTAGCCAGTGCGATCGCCTGTTTCGCCTGCCCTTTCACGAACCGATGACCGCCTTTCCAACGGTCGAGGACGTTGGGCTGACCGGGGGCACCCCACGTTATCACCTCGACCAGCTGCGCCAGCGGTTTAACCTCCGCGCCGCCAAACAGCACACCGTTTTATTGAGCTTTGGCGGGCTAGGGTTGCAGGCTACTCCCTACGACGGTCTGGCACAGTTCCCCGACTGGCAGTTTCTCACCTTTGATCAAAAGGCTGCCAATCTGCCTAACCTGGTGAAAGTTCCCCAGCTGGGGTTTCGCCCGGTAGACCTCATGCCCCTGTGCGATCGCGTGATCTCTAAACCTGGATTTAGCACCTTTGCCGAGGCCTGTCGGCTCGATCTGCCCGTTGTCACCATCACCCGCGACGACTTTGCCGAGGGCCCGGTTTTGATCAAAGGTCTACAAGACCACAGTTGGCACCAAGTCGTCACTCCCGAAGACTTATATCAGGGCACATGGGATTTTTTGCATCGGCCCCTCCATCCCCCCCGTACCGCCCAAGTGATTGCCAAAAACGGCAACGACCAGATTGCCCAAGCCATCATTGACTATCTGGCCCAACCCTAACCCCTTTTCCCCCTCAGCAGCTCAAAAACTGGTTGCTCATGGGGGACGCTGGGGGGACAGCTGGATAGCTGGGCCTAGAGCAATCCCCAAAGCCGCCCTTGCCCTAGCTATGATGACTCATGGAAAGCTCAAGGATATGAAATTGTGATTCAACCCTCTGCGGCAATTTCTGAGGCGATCCCTAGGGTGAGTCCGGTGGCCCTGATCACCACTGGGCTGGTGGCCCTGGTGTGGGCGGCAGCGGGGCAGGCCGCCGATCTATCCTTTGCAACGCCCGATGGTCTGTTTCGCATTGAGCCGGGCAGCAGCGATCGCACACCGCTGATGTCTGGCAGCGATCGCCGCTACAACGCCCTGGCCTGGTCAGCCGATGGTCAACGGCTGGCGGTGGTGCAAGACTATGGTGATGTCTACCAGATGGGGCCAGGGGCAGCAGCGCCAGAGCTACTGTTCTCTAGCCAGTGCCAGCGCCCGCCTACCCTTGATCTGGCCTGGCAGAGCAGCGGCGAAACCCTAGTCATCAACGAGCGCTGCCCGGCTCCCACCCCTGGCGCGATCGCTCAGCAAACCCTGTGGCTCAGCAGCGCCAGTGGGGAGGTTGCCCCCCTGAGGATCTTGCCTGACACCCTAGAGTCAGAGGTGTTTTTGGCCCCCGATGCCAGCCGTATTGCCTACGTGGCCAATCAGCATATCTTTGTTGCTGACCTAGACGGCGGTCGCCCCCGCCGCCTCACCCAAACCCCCGGTCGCTACGCCGCCGCTGGCAGCCCCCTAGCCTGGTCACCCGACGGTAGTCGCCTAGCTTTCTACGAGGGTGACTACCCGTTCCAGCGCCTGAATGTGATCGCCGCCAACGGGAGCGACCGCCGCCTACTTACCCCTGAGGCCGACTTTCAAATCTACCGCAGCCTTGTGCTGTGGTCGCCCGACGGTCGCTACATCGCGTTTTACCGCCCCCACAACCCGCCCTTTAGCAACCAAGAAATTATTGCTCTAGTCAACGTCAATACCGGCGCAACCCGCGATCTCACCCGCCCCGGCTTCTACGATGCGGTGAGCTGGGCACCCAACAGCCAGCAGCTGGTTCTGGCCTTCGGAGCCCAGACTGGTCAGCAGACGCTCTTTCGCCTCAATCTAGTTGATCAAGCGTTTACCCCGCTCACAACCCAGCCCCTGCAAAATCTGCTCGATAGCCAGTGGGCACCCGACGCCAGCTGGATTGCCTTCACGGCCACCCGGCCTGATGATGCCCTGGGCATCCAGAGGCTGTACCGGGTGCGTCCCGACGGCACTGAGCTAGCCCCCCTCACCGGCACCGACGAATACGTCTACCCCTTTGCCTGGATCCCTGAAACCCTCACCACCGACGCCCAGGGGTTGGGCCTCAACCGCTAGCTGTGCCTGGATCTCGCCCTGGCGCAGTACTGCCGCCAGGGCCTGCTGCACCACCTCGACTCCGGCCCCCGGCTGGCCCGATGCTGCGGTCAAAATCTGTTTCCACTGGCGACTGCCCGGCTGCCCCGCAAACAACATCAGCATGTGGCGGGTCAGTTTGTTGAGCTTAGTGCCCTGGCCCACCCAATGATCAATGTAGGGCAGCATGGCTTTGACGATCTGCGGGCGCGATCGCACCTGGGACCAGCTCTTCAACCCTGGCCCACCAGCCGCCCCAAAAAAGCGCAGATCAACGTCAGCAAACAGATAGGGCTGGTCATAGGCAGCGCGGCCAATCATCACCGCATCCACTCGGTTGAGCTGTTCAGTCACCTGCCCTAGGCGAGTAAACCCGCCGTTGATCTCAATCCACAGGTGGGGAAAGTCTCGCTTCAGGCGATGCACCTCTGGGTAGCGCAGGGGCGGCACCGTGCGGTTGTCTTTGGGGCTGAGCCCCTGGAGCCAGGCCTTGCGGGCATGGACGGTGAAGTGGCGGCAGCCGGTCTGGGCGACGGTGCTGACAAACCGCACCATGTCGTCGTAGCGGTCGAGATCGTCAATGCCAATCCGGTGCTTGACGCTCACCGGCAGCGGGCTGGCCGCCATCATCGTCGCCACCGCGTCAGCCACCCGGTCGGGCTGGGCCATCAGGCAGGCCCCAAAGTTGCCGCTGCGCACGCGATCGCTCGGGCAGCCCACATTGAGATTGATGGCATCATAGCCAAAATCAGCGGCGGCGCGGGCGCTAGCGGCCAGCAGCGCCGGATCATCGCCCCCCACCTGCAACACCAGCGGGCGTTCGGCAGCAGTAAACCCCAGCAGATGGTCGCGATCGCCGTGCAAAATCGCCTGGGCCGTCACCATCTCGGTATACAGCAGCGTGTGCTGCGTAACCTGCCGCATGAAATAGCGGTAGTGGCGATCGGTGCGATCCATCATCGGCGCAATGCTGATCGGCACCTCAATCGGTCTGGCAGCCTGGGGTTGCCCCTTGAAAGTAATGGCTTCGACGGTCATAGAGCCGTGGGTTGCTGCGTGCTTAGCCCTCGTAGTCTAACACCGCCACTACAGCCATCTGAGATTGAGCAGGGCGCACCGCTGTGCGCCCCTACAGGTTGGCCGATTACCAATCGGGGGTATGGAGGAATTCGGATTCGGTATTAGATATCCTAGAATCCCCTGCTGCCCCCTGCCCTCTGCCTTCTGCCTTCTGCCTTCCTCCTTCTGCCTTCCTCCTTACGATAAATTAG
>RECJ01000225.1 GCA_007694115.1 Leptolyngbya sp. DLM2.Bin27
GCGGGCTAGACCCGGTGCAGCGGCGCACCGACTGGCTAGATTTGATTGAGTCGGCCAAGGTGCCTAAGCTGGCGATTGCCGGGCAGCAGACCCCACCCAAGTCTGGGGCCGAAATGGAGATGCTAAAGGCGATGGCTGGCGTGCAGTGGGCAACAGTGCCAGGCTCCCTAGCTGCCCATGAAGAACACCCCGAAACGGTGCTAGAGAGCCTGAGGCCGTTTCTAGAAGAGCACTTGAGGGGATAAGGAGGGTTGCCAGATATTGAACCAGACGCCAGAAATGAGAGACTGTTAGTGGTTTGACCAGTTCCAACCCTCCGAACCGCTGCAATTTTTAGGGGCGGCTCAGTGATCGAGGGGGAGGGTGTACGGTGCAACGTGCAACGTGCAAGGTATGTCCCTGCACCGCAGACCATCAACCGCCCACCGCAAACCGTCCCCCCCTTCCCCGCCCTATAATCTGAAAATGATTATCATTTATAAAGCGAGGTGTAACCATGGTCGCTGCTGCACAGCATTCTGTTCCGGTTACGGTGCTGACGGGCTATCTGGGGGCGGGCAAGACCACCCTGCTAAACCGCATTCTCACCCATGAGCACGGTAAGAAGGTGGCGGTGATCGTCAACGAGTTTGGCGAGGTGGGCATCGACAACCAGCTGGTGATCGACGCCGACGAAGAAATCTTTGAGATGAACAACGGCTGCATCTGCTGCACCGTGCGCGGCGACCTGATTCGCATCATCGGCAACCTGATGAAGCGCCGCGACAAGTTTGACCACCTGGTGATTGAGACCACGGGGTTAGCTGACCCCGCTCCGGTGATTCAGACCTTTTTTGTTGACGACGAGGTGCAGACCCAGGCCAGCCTCGATGCGGTGGTGACGGTGGTGGATGCGGCCCACATTGCCCAGCACTGGGAGGCCGACGAGGCCCTAGAGCAAATTGCCTTTGCCGACGTGATTTTGCTGAATAAAGTGGATCTAGTCACCGAGTCAGAGCTGGTGGCCCTAGAGCAGCGGATTCGGGGAATGAATGCGATCGCAACCATCCACCGCACCCGCGACGCCGAAATTGCCATGGATGCCATCCTCGGCGTCAGCGCCTTTGACCTGGGCAACGCCCTCAAGATCGACCCCGAGTTTCTCAATGAAACCGCCCACGAACACGACGAAACCGTGGCCTCGATCGCCCTGGTGGCAGCAGGCGCAGTCGATGGCGACAAGCTCAACCAGTGGCTGGGGGTTCTGCTGCGCGATCGCGGCCCCGACATCTTTCGCATGAAGGGCATTCTCAACATCGAGGGCGAAGACTGCCGCTTTGTCTTTCAGGGCGTACACATGCTGTTTGAAGGCCGCCCAGACCGCCCCTGGCGACCCGACGAAACCCGCAAAAATGAGCTGGTGTTTATCGGGCGAAACCTGGAAGAGATGGGGTTGGAGGAGGCGTTTAGGGGATGTTTGAGTGCTTAGTTTTGAGTTTTTAAGGTTGAGTTTTGAATTGTAACTAGCTCTCAACCTTCTCAACTCAAAACTCAAAATTCAAAACTTAAAATTATCTATCATGCCCAAACCCCTCCTAAACCAAAGCTGGCAAACGCTTCTGTCTGACTATATAACTGCGATCGCCTGGTCGCCCGATGGTGCTCGGCTGGCGGCCTGTTCGGCGGCGGGAGAAGTGGTGATGTTTGACCCTAAGACGGGGGCATCGGTGGCGCTGCAAGAACAGCGTGGGGTGTCGGTGGATGCGATCGCATTTTCCGCCGATGGCACGTTTCTGGCCGTGGGGGGGCAGTCGGGCACGGTGTCGATTTGGCGGCTGGCGGCAGACGCAGCTGAACGGCTGACTGAGCTAGAAAACCCTAGGGTTTGGGTGGATTGCCTGCGGTGGCATCCTCGTTTACCAGAGTTGGCCTTTGGCCTGGGGCGCTACGCCCAGGTGTGGGATGCAGTCGAGCAGTCGGTGGTGGCAACGCTAAATTTTGAGGCCTCCTCGGTGCTGGATCTGGCCTGGCACCCCAGCGGCGACTACCTCACCCTGGCGGGCAATCTAAGCGTGAAGACCTGGCGGCGAGACGATTGGTACGACGACCCACAGATGCGAGAAACCGGCGGGGCTAGCGGTGCGATCGCCATTGCCCCCGACGGGCAATACCTGGCCTCAGGCAACAACGATCGCACCCTGCTGGTGTGGGAGTGGGACAACCCCTACCCCTGGCAGATGCAGGGGTTTGCGGGCAAGGTGCGGCAGTTGGCCTGGTCTACTGTTCAGCCCCAGGCGGGTGCGCCACTGCTGGCCTCGGCCAGCGCCGAGGGCGTGGTGGTGTGGACTAAAGCCCAGAATGCCGCCGATGGCTGGACATCCCAGCTGCTGGATCTGCACAGCGCTCCGGTCACAGCGGTGGCATTTCAGCCCCAGTCAACCCTGCTAGCCACCGCCGCTGAAGATGGCTGGGTTTGCCTCTGGCAGCAGGCGACCCAGGCGGCCCAAGTTCTCGAAGGGGCACCCGACGGGTTTTCGACCCTGGCCTGGTCGCCCCAGGGCAAGCACCTGACAGCGGGGGGCTGTGGGGGAGAATTGCTGGTGTGGGCGACGGTGATGACGGGCAAGGGGTTTGGGTAGGGTGTTGGGTTTCAGGTGTGGCCCGGTGCTATGGCCAGATATTAAATAACTAGCAAAATAAAGTTGGTGTGGTTATTTTGCTCAACGCGAATCGTCCATCGCCCCCGCCGGGATAGGTCAGGGCGAAAGGTATATTCACCCCTGGCATTGAGCGTTCCCGTTTGCCAGGGGCGGGGTGGGTCGTGGGGGTTGCGGCGGGCGTTGGGCGGGTCGGGCGCATAGATTTCGATGCGGCCCCGGGCCATGGGCTCGCCGGTGCTGTAGCCCACGGTAACTTTAACCGAAGTCACCTGGGCATTGGCGGGCAGGGTCGATTCTGAATAGGTGATGGTGTTGCCGTTGGCGGCCCGCACCTGCACCGCAGCCCGCATGCCCACCTCGTGGGCACCGACGCTCAGGGTTAGAAACAGGGCAATGAGGGCCGCTAAGCCAGCAATTTTGAGATAGCGCATGGGTTTAGTCGCAGGCGGTGACCCCTTCGGCACAGTAGAGACTCCACCAGGGGTTGAGTTCTGCGGCGTCGGGTTCGTCTAGGCTATGGGCCAGCAATGACTCAAAGCTGGCGCTCTCTCCGCCGTAGCGCACATGCATGTGGATGGGGTCACCGTGGGGCGATCGCAGCACCACGTACTTAAACCCAGCGCAGGCGGGGTCGTCAGACACCAGCTCAAACAAGTCCCAAATCGAGCTTTGATATTCGGGATAGTAGAAAGGGTCGGGGGCCACACCCTGGTGGGCGTACTGGCACCCTTCGGCAATGGGGTCATTGCCCGCCAGGTCGCGGTAGAACGAAAACTGCTCCATTTGTTCAAACACAATTCGCCCCGGATTGCGGGGGTCGTGGAGGGAGGCAGGCACGCTGGTATCTAAGGTAAAGACTCCGTCTACCCCCAGGTAGGGCACATTGGCATTGGGCGAAGTCAACTCCTGCCCCTGCACCGCTGGGGCCAAGCCCACAGCACCCCCGACTAAAGCCGCCGACATCAACCAGCCAAACTGTTTCATTAACCGCACACGCCTCATTGTGAAACCTGACCATACGGGAATCCAAGCTATTTCCGCTATGCCCCCACCTGGCATTGGGGCAGCTCTCGGGGGCACAGTTGCGATCGCCCCCGGCCATATAAAAGCCCAATCCACCCTGTACCCGCCGACTTAGCAAAGCCCCCGCAACGCGATCTTCGACATCGCCCGCGAAAGCTATCGCCCGACGCACCTGCCATAGAGCCCGCACAGAACCAAAGCCCTAGGCTAATGGCGACTTCGTCAACCATTTGCAATATTTGTTTACATTGTGTTACATTGCTCTTAACACAAATCACCTCTCCCAGGACAACTGACCATGACTACCGACTTTGATTTCTCCAGCCAAGATTTATTTGGCCCCGTCGTCTTCCGCCCCAGCTTTAACCGGGCTGAAAAGATCAACGCCAACCAGGCTTGGTCGCTGTTTTTTACCGCTGGGCAAGAAGATAAAAAGCTGGGCTCTAACTCAGAAACCGGTCGCCTGTTTACCAATTTGCTTGCTGCCATTGCCGTCACCGGCAGCCTCGGCGCGGTGATCTTCACCAGCGTTAGCTAAGGCTGGGTCGCAGGCAGCGGTGCAGGATGCAGGGGCAGCAGTGGTTTGCGCTGCACGCCCGAGGCCGTAGACCTCCCACCCCTACCGTATAGTCGACATCGCCAACCCAGATTCAACTCTCATCTCCTCAAACAGCCCTGGCTCTGGCCAGGGCTGTTTTTGTCTCGCCATGCCCCTGGTTGGGATGTCACCACTGAGGGGCTTTTGCTAGACTCTGCCGCAATGGAATCTGCCGCAATGGAACTTGACTGAATATTTTTTGAGCCGCAGAGTCACAATCCACCGCCGTATGAGATAGGATAATCAGGAATGATAATCATTATCATATCGATGTGATGTTGTCTCTTCCCCCTCCTTAGCAATTGCCGCCGATCTGACCTCTCCAGTTAAGTCGGGCGGCTTCGGTGCTGCCCCTGACTCATCGAGCGGGATGCGGTGAACGGTATACGGTGAACGGTTTATGGTTAGCGGCAAGCATGTCAGCCGCACCCCCACAAATCGGCTCCCATATACCCCTTCTCCCTTCCCCGTAAACCGCAAACCGTATACCCCCTTTCTCCCATGCCCCCCATTTCTTCCTTTCGCCGAACGGCCTTACTGCTGGCCTCGTCCGTAGCTGTTGTGCTGGGTAGTTGTGCCCCAGAGACTACAGACATGGCTGGCACCGAATCGCCCGATGGTGCGATCGCCACCGACTTGACGGTGATGACGACAATTTTGCCGATCACGCAGTTTACCAACGCGGTAGTGGGCGATCGCGCCGAGGTGATTCCCCTGATGCCGACCAATGTAGACCCCCACGATTTTCAGGCTAGCCCCGCCGATGTGCAGGCTTTGGCCAATGCCGATGTCCTGGTGAAAAACGGCCTAGAGATGGAGTTCTTTTTAGATGATTTGATCGCCAACGCTGAGAACCCCGACCTGGTGATGATCGACTCTAGCGAAGGCGTTGCGGTGCTGGCGAATGAAACAGTAGACGACCACGGCCACGGCCACAGCCACGGCCACAGCCACGGCCACAGCCATGATCACGATCATGCCCACGACGATCACAGCCACAGTGACGATCACGCCGAGGCCGGGCACCATCACCACCACCACGGCGAATATAACCCCCACATCTGGCTCGACCCCAATCGGGCTATTCAGCAGGTGGAGAACATCCGCGATGGCCTGATTGCTGTGGATCCCGACGGGGAGGAAATTTACACCGCCAACGCTGCGGCTTTCATTGCCGAGCTAGAAGCGCTGGACGCAGAGATTGCCGAAAAGCTAGCTCCCTTTGCGGGTCAGAGCTTTGTGGTGTTCCACGACTTTGCCCCCTACTTTGCCGAAAGCTACAACCTCAACACCGAGTTTTTAGTCGATGTGCCCGCCATCAGTCCCTCTCCCGAGGATGTCAAACGGGTGATAGATACGGTAGAATCCTCGAACCTGAAGGCCATTATGACCGAGCCTTCGGCGGGTGAAGATACCTTCGCTGCGATCGCCCAGGATATGGGGGTGCAGGTTGGTCTGTTTAACCCAATTGAAGTGGGTGGCCCAGAATCGGTGCAGCCTGAGTACTACCTAGAGGCCATGCGCCAAAATGCCGCTAACCTAGCAGCCTCCTTTGAGTCGTTTACCCTGCCGCAGTCGTGGCTGCCGGTATGGCCCACTCAGCCCGTGGCCTGGTTGGCTCAACCCGTGGGCCTGCGGTTTTAGCCGGAGAAGACGTCTTGAACACAGCAGTCTTAGCCGTTGAGGGGCTAACGGTGTACCGCGACACCTACGCCGCCGTGCAGGATGTCTCCTTTGCCCTTGAGGCAGGCACCGACACCGCCATCGTTGGCCCCAACGGTGCCGGTAAGAGCACGCTAATTCAGGCCATTTTAGGCGTTCTACCCCGGCGATCGGGGGATGTGTTTCTGATGGGCCACGCCCTGAGCCCCCGGGGGGTGCTGCCGGGGAAGGTGCGTCAGCAGATTGCCTACCTACCCCAAAACTTTCTGTTTGACCGCCGCATCCCCATCACCGTCAACGAACTCGTCGCCCTCGGCTGGGACAGCCTGGGGCCACAGCTTCCCTGGGCCAACCGCCAATCCCGCCGCCTGGCGGTCAGCCGCGCCCTGGCCGAAGTCGATGCCCTGCACCTCGGCCCCCAGCCGATCTCTCGCCTCTCCGGCGGCGAAATGAAGCGGGCGCTGCTGGCCTACTGCCTGGTGCGCCCCCGCCGCCTGCTGATTCTCGACGAAGCTCCCGCTGGCCTCGACGCCCTCGGCGAGTCAGAGTTTTACCATCTGCTCTACCAGCTCAAACAAGACCAGGGCTGGGCCATTCTACAAATTTCCCACGACCTCGATATGGTCAGAAAACACTGCGATCGCGTCCTCTGCCTCAACCGTTCCCTCCGCTGCCAGGGCACCCCAGACTACGCCCTGGCTCCAGATAATTTGGTCGCCGTTTACGGGTCAGAGTTTGTGCGCTACAGACATCGGCACTGAGGGCAATAGGGGGGCTATGTCTGCCTTCGGCTACTAGTCGCCCAGTTGGCCGGACTGGGGAGCCAAACTTGGGGGCGGGGCTGGGGGCATTGGAGTGATCTAACGCTGCGGCCACACCCGGTACCGTAGGCCGTAGCCCGCCAACACCAGGGCGACAATGCCTGCGGTGCCCAGACCCAGGGCGTTGGGCAGCCAAAACTCGGCGTCGATTTCGGTGATCTGCCCCGGTGTCAGCCTCCAGGTGGCTCCGGTGGTGTATGTCTGGGTGGGGGGCGTGGCGGTGGCTGATTGGGGGGCTAGCCCCCAGGGCACCTGGAGCCGAAAGTGCAGGTCGGCCCAGGCTGGAGCGGGGTCGGTGGGGTCTTGCCCGTTGGCGGGCAGATCGCGCAGATCGAGGCTGTAGGTGAGATGGGTGCGGCTGGCCAATAGCCAGTTGGTTTGGTCGATGGTGAGGGCAAAGGGCACTGGCCCCCAACCGGGGATCTGGAGGTAGGTGGCGCGGTCGGGGTCGGGGGTGGCGCGGTCAGCAACGGCTGCCCCCCCCGGAGCGGGAGCGGCGGCAAACAGCTGCTGAAAGCGATCGCGCAGGTCAGCGGCGGTGCCAAAGGGCACCGTGAGGGTGACGGTTTGGGGGCTCTGGCTGAGCTGGCCACCGAGGGGGCGCGATCGCACCTTTAGCTCCTTGAGCCAGGGGGCCAGGGTGGGCTGCGCCAGGGCCGCGCCGCGCTCGCTTAAATCAATCGTCTGCTGAATTTGGCCGTGGCTGTGGTGGTCAAACCGCAGGGTGAGGTCGTAGCGCAGGCAGCCGCTGAGCAACAGGGGCAGCAGCAGCAGCGGTAGCGATCGCCAGAGCCACCGGCTCAAAACGGCTTGAGCGTATTTCATGGACCTTCGGTAAACTCCCTGTAGTAAACAGCCCAGTAAACACCCATGTAATCGGCTAAATCCCTCTCCCTACTCAGGTACGCCCCCGTAGCCCTAGCCCAGCTATTACCATGACAACAAGGGATCATAGAACCATATATCAAACGGTAGCCGGTAGCGTTGCATGAACGATCTTTCCTCTGCCCCAGCACCTGCCTGGCACACAGTTGCCATTGACGAAGCCCTAGACAAGCTAGGGAGCGATGGCGACCGAGGCCTCAGCGCCCAGGCTGTGCGCGACCGCCTGCACCAGTACGGCCCCAACGAGCTAGAGGAAACGGGTGGCCGTCTGGCCTGGCGCATTTTGCTCGACCAGTTCACCAACATCATGCTGCTGATGCTGATCGCGGTGGCGGTGGTGTCGGCGGTCTTGGCGCTGCGATCGCAGGAGTTTCCCAAAGATGCGATCGCCATCTTTGCCATTGTCATTCTCAACGGTGTGCTTGGCTACCTGCAAGAGAGCCGCGCCGAAAAAGCCCTGGCGGCGCTCAAGCAAATGGCCTCCCCCACCGTGCGGGTGCGGCGCGATGGTCGCCTGCAAGATGTGCCCTCCCCAGAGCTAGTGCCCGGCGACATTATGCTGCTCGAAGCAGGGGATCAAGTAGCCGCCGACGGTCGCCTGCTAGAGGCGAGCAACCTGCAACTGCGCGAGTCGGCCCTGACCGGCGAGGCCCAGGGGGTCAACAAGCAGGCCACCCGCACCCTGGGGGCCGAGACGGCCCTGGCCGATCGCAAGAATCTGGTGTTTGCCGGTACCGAGGTGGTGCAGGGGCGGGGCCGGGTGCTGGTCACCCACACCGGCATGGGCACCGAGCTAGGCCGCATTGCCGCCATGCTGCAAGGGGTCGAAACCGAGCCCACCCCGCTCCAACAGCGCATGAACCAGCTGGGCAATGTGCTAGTCACCGGATCGCTGATTTTGGTCGCGCTGGTGGTGGGTGGTGGAGTTGCCTTTAACGGCTGGCAGGCCTTTGAGGGTCTGCTAGAGGTGGCCCTGAGCATGGCCGTGGCCGTGGTGCCCGAGGGGCTGCCAGCGGTGATTACCGTCACTTTGGCCATTGGCACCCAGCGCATGGTGCGCCGCCACGCCCTGATTCGCCGCCTGCCTGCGGTCGAAACCCTCGGCTCTGTCACCACGATCTGCTCTGACAAGACCGGCACCCTGACCCAAAACAAAATGGTGGTGCAGCAGGTGCGCACCCTGTCCCAAGCGCTGCACATTACCGGCGAAGGCTACGCCCCCGAGGGTGATTTTCTGCTTCAGGGCGAGGCGATTGCCCCCTGTCAAATCGCCGATGCCGGGCTGCTGCTGCTCGACGGGCTGCTGTGCAACGATGCGGCGCTGCAAAAAGAAGCGGGCCACTGGGCGATTATGGGCGACCCCACTGAGGGGGCGCTGGTGGTCATGGCCGCCAAAAGTGGCCTCGATCGCCACCGCCTGGGCCATACCCTGCCGCGAGTGGCAGAGTTTCCGTTTTCGTCAGAACGCAAGCGCATGAGCGTGGTAGTGAGCGGTGCAGAGGCCCTCGGGGCTGAGCTGACCCTGCCCAAGGATGTCGCCCCAGCCCCCTACCTGATGCTGGCCAAGGGCTCACCGGAGATGCTGCTCGACTGCTGCACTGGCGGGTTCAAGGGGGCAGAGCCGCAGCCGCTGACCGGGGAGATGCGATCGCAGATCTTGGCCGACAGCACCGAGCTGGCCGCCCAGGGCCTGCGGGTGCTGGGCTTTGCCTACCGCCCCCTGACGACGGTGCCCGCCGAGGGCAACCCCGATGCCGCCGAGCAAGACCTGGTGTGGCTGGGCCTGGTGGGCATGATCGACGCCCTGCGCCCCGAGGTGCGACTGGCGGTGCAGCGCTGCCGATCGGCTGGCATTCGCACCATGATGATCACGGGTGACCACCAGCTCACCGCCATGGCGATTGCCCAAGACCTGGGCATTGCCGACGCCCAGGCCCGATCCCTCAGCGGCGCTGACCTCGAAGCCATGGATCAAGGCGAGCTAGAGGCGGTGGTCAAAACGGTGAATATCTACGCTCGGGTATCGCCTGAGCACAAGCTGCGGATTGTCAAAGCCCTGCAAAAAGACCACCAGATTGTCGCCATGACCGGCGACGGCGTCAACGATGCCCCCGCCCTCAAACAGGCCGAAATTGGCATCGCCATGGGCATTACCGGCACCGATGTCAGCAAAGAAGCCAGCGATATGGTGCTGCTCGACGACAACTTTGCCACCATCGTTGCCGCCACCGAAGAGGGCCGGGTGGTCTACACCAACATTCGCCGCTTCGTGAAGTACATTCTCGGCTCCAACATTGGCGAACTGCTGACCATTGCCCTGTCACCCCTGATTTTGCCGATTCTCGATGTGCCGCTCACGCCCCTGCAAATTTTGTGGATGAACCTGGTCACCGACGGCTTTCCGGCCCTGGCCCTGGCGGTCGAACCCGCCGAACCCGACGTCATGGACCATCCCCCCCACGATTCCCAAGAGAGCATTTTTGCTCGCGGCCTGGGGGCCTACATGGTGCGCATTGGCGTTGTGTTTGCCATTATCTCGATGACGATGATGGTGTGGGCCTATCACTACAGCCAGCAGGCGGGCGACCCCGAGCGCTGGAAAACGATGGTGTTTACCACCCTCTGTCTGGCTCAGATGGGCCATGCGATCGCAGTGCGATCCAGCACCCGTCTGACCATAGAAATGTCGCCCTGGTCCAACCCCTTTGTGCTGGCTTCAGTCGTGCTGACCCTGGTCCTTCAGCTGATGCTGATCTACGTCACCCCCCTGCGCGAGTTTTTTGGCACCCAGTTGATCAGCCCCTTTGAGCTACTGATCTGTTTTGGCTTTAGCACCCTGCTGTTTGTCTGGGTCGAGAGCGAAAAAATCTACCGCCGCCTCAGGGGCCAAGTGGCCAGAGATTAACCCAAACCCTAGGGGCACATTGCCTACGCTGCCCTAAATGCGGCGGTCAAGGCCGATGGCCCGCAGACGGGTAGGCATAGAAAAGCTGGATGATGGGGACGCTCTTACTGGCCACGCCCTGGCTTACAGTCGGCAAACCCCAAAGCTTCTGTATCGAGAAAGCTGGCAATCGCCATCTCAAGCACGGCTTCAATGGGGTACTCAATTTCTGCTGCGCGTTCGATTAAAGCGGCTCTAATCCGTTCAGGCAACCGCTCTAAAATAGCCGTGGCATCACTGGTAGAAAGTTGCTCCTGAAGTTCGACTTGCATAGCATTACCTTTCAGCTGGGATTTGCACGTTGTAAGGCGGTTCGGTGGCTCTCAAAATCATGCCTTCTAGCTCCAACAGTAGCGCAGGGGTTTGCCAGGGCGGCACCGTTTGGATTGCAATTCGAATATCCTCAGTGGGATATTGATCGAGCCACGCCCACAGAAATGCCTTATGACCACCGCTAAAACGGCCTCGCAGGCTCTTGGTTTTACCAATGTAGAGCAATCCATGGGTTCGGTGCCGAATGGCGTAAATCCCAGGACGAGCCGGAATAGTAGCAAACTCGCGACTTAGAGGTTGACACTGTTCAAACGGACTAAACGAAATTTCGTCTAAAAGTCTCTGAGCTTGTGCTCGGATCGTAGAATCATCTATTGCCATGGAAGTATAGAATCAGGATCTACAGCGCCCCTTCGATCTGGGCGTTGAAGCCGTAGACCCGTCGCTCCCCGGCCAAGGGCACCAGCGTCACATCGCGCTCGTCGCCGGGTTCAAACCGCACCGCCGTTCCCGCCGGGATATCGAGCCGCATGCCCCGCGCCCGATCGCGCTCAAAGCTGAGGGCGGCGTTCACCTCAAAAAAGTGAAAGTGGGAACCCACCTGGATGGGCCGATCGCCCGTATTGGCTACCGCTAGCGTCACCGTCTCTTTGCCTGCGTTTAGCTCAATTTCACCCTCAGCGGGCAGCAGTTCTCCGGGAATCATTTAGCGCCTCCTAGGTTGGCAATTAAATCTTGACGGGCTCGCTGGAGCGATCGCTCGACCCTCGGCAGGGTTTCCTCCAGTTCGCGCCGGGCCACGCCCTCAGGTCCTGCCTCTAGCAGATGGTTGAGGGCCATCAGGTGAGCGGTGTCGAGGGCGGTTTCTGCTGGCACCTTCACTGTGGGCACGACTCCCGTGCCGTCCCAGTTTTTGCCGGTGACGGGGTTGATCGCCTGGCCCGTGGGCATAAACACCCAAAAGTGATCGTGCAGACGAAAGCCCCGCCCCGGGTTGGCCCCGCCCCGGGTGGTTTCGCCCACCACCGCCCCGCGCTTCAGCACTTGCAGGTTGTAGGCAAACTCCTCCGCCGCCGAAAAAGTCTCGGGGCTGGTGAGGGCAAACACCGGTTTGTCGAGGTAGCGCTGCCCCGGCACGTAGGGCACCGTCCACCACTGGTGGGTTTCGTCAGTCTCGCTCCAGTAGAGGTCGTTGAGGTGAATCGACGGATGGGCCGGAAACAGGTAGCTGCACAGCAGCGCCACCGTGGCCGGAGAGCCCCCCTGGTTGTGGCGCAGGTCAAAAATCAGGGCATCGGTGTGGGCCACCAGGGTCATGGCGGCGGCTAGGGCATCGCCCGCAAACTCCGGTGGCTCAAAGCTAAACAGCTGAATATAGCCCACGTTCCCCGGCAGCCGCTCAACCCGGTTGATGTCAAAATTGCGGCGGCGGCTGGCCTGGCATTGACGCTCAAGCTCGCTAGGGTCGGGGGCCGCCTCTGGCTCAATGTGGGGTAGGGGCGTGGGGCTAAAGTGCAGCCGCAGATTGCGATCGCCACTCATTTGCTGGAGCTGGGCGGTCAACGTATCCGCCAGCTGCTGCCCGCCCGTGATATCGCCATAGCCCCCGGCCTCCAGCCGCTGCTCAATATCAGCCTGAATTTTTTCGGCCACCGCCGGAAACACATAGGCATCGAGCTGGGTCACCAGCGCCCCCAGCACGGCAGCTAAACTGGTCGCATCGAGAGAAATATCCTGAGAGCTAGAGGCCGACACAGCTATGCATTCCCCTACCGAATCGGTTCGTGGACAGTAACCAGCTTAGTGCCATCGGGAAAGGTCGCCTCCACCTGGACTTCGTGGATCATGTCAGCCACCCCGTCCATGACATCGGCCCTGGCCAGCAGGGTAGTGCCGTAGCTCATCAGGTCAGCCACGGTGCGCCCGTCCCGCGCCCCCTCTAAAATCGCCGCCGAAATATAGGCCACCGCCTCGGGATGGTTGAGCTTGAGCCCTCGGTCTTTGCGGCGCTCGGCCACCAGGGCAGCGGTAAAAATCAGCAGCTTGTCTTTTTCCTGGGGGGTCAGTTGCATGGGGCGAAATGCGATCGCAGGGTACAGAGCTAATCGTAAGCTTTCAAGGTTTTGGGCGGCTTGTCAACCAGCGCCCTCACCCCACCGGCGAATAGGCGGCAAAATTAAAGGTTAAGCCATCGTCGTCGGGGTAATAACTACGGTAGTCTGCTGGTGAGCAACCAGCCAAAACGTCCTGAGCCTCTAGCCCAATTCCCAGGTTTGCTAGGGCCACTATTCGGTAATCCTTGCCTATGACCGCGCCGCAGATTGAGATCTTGGCTGACAAGCCTGCCCTGGTGCAGCGGGCACTGCCCCTAGTGGTAGAAGCCATCCACAGCGCCGTCGCTGACCACGACTACTGCACCCTCGCCCTGGCCGGCGGCAGCACCCCCAAGCCCCTCTACAGCGGCCTGGCCGAGCAAGACCTGCCCTGGGAAAAACTCTACATTTTTTGGGGTGACGAGCGCTACGTGCCCATCGACCACCCCGACAGCAACGGGGGAATGGCCAAAGCGGCCTGGCTCGACCGGGTGCCCATTCCGCCCGATCACATCCTGTACGCCCCCACCCTAGAAGGAGATCCAGCGGCGTCGGCCCGTCAGTATGAGGCCATGGTAAAAGCGATCTTTGGCGGGCTACAGGGCCTCGGCTCCGGTCAGATACCGCGCTTTGATCTGATTTTGCTGGGCATGGGTGACGACGGCCACACCGCCTCGCTGTTTCCCCACACCGAGGCGCTCGGGGTAGACGACGGCCTGATTACCGTGGGCTATAAGGGCAGCGACCCCCGCCTCACCTTTACCGCCCCGCTGATTAACCACAGCCACCGAGTCATGTTTTTGGTAGCCGGGGCCGACAAACAGGCCGCCCTAGCCCAGGTGTTTGCCCCTGACGGCGACGACAAGACCTACCCGGCTCGGCTGGTGCGCCCCCAGGGCGAACTGCGCTGGCTGCTCGATCGCTCGGCGCTGGGTGATCTAGATCTGCCCTTGGCCTCCCCCGGCTAAAACCTTCAGCCAGCAGCTTTACTCCCCGCCGAATTGCCGCGACACTGAACTATGATCTAGGCAGGTTGCTCGGCCTCCCCCGAGACAGTTGGCAGCTGCTGACCCGTCAGAGGCTGAGAGCCTACAATAGGGTCTGGAGTTTGCCAGATTCTCCTATGATTACTGTAGGGATCGTTTCTGATTGAGTGATGTGATTACCCTTTCGCTACTCCATCCTCTCCACAAAACTCCGGTGCAAAGTTGGGCCTTTGAACAGGAATCTGTGGTTCGCATTGGTCGCTCGACGGATAACAATGTGGTTCTTTACAGTGCCGTCGTGTCTCGCCACCACGTCGAAATTCACCGTACCAAGACCGGCTGGTCGGTGAAAAGCATTGGCACCAATGGCACCTACCTAGAGGGGCGGCGCATTGTCGAAGTGCCAGTAGAAGACGGCATCGTCATTCGCCTGGCGCGCTCGGGGCCAAATATTCAAATCCACATGTCAGAAGAGAAGCGCGATCCGCTCAAGGAACTGCTAAACCGTCGCCGTCCAGCAGAAAACCAAGCGCTTGACCCGATCAGCCACAACGAACCCTCCGAGAGCCAACCCCAGGCTGATGGGGAGGCTTTGCCCCATCAGACCACAATCATCAATCACTAGGCCCCTGGGGCGCTGACCATCGCCCCCGACAGGGGACGATGGTAAACGGTTAGCGTCCCCTGTCTCTGCCGCTTTGCCCTACCCGATGGGGGGTTGTCTTCTCGACCAGCCTCTACAGGGCGGCCTTGAGCACCGCCACCTTATCGGTTTTTTCCCAGGTGAAGTCAGCTAGCTCGCGGCCAAAGTGGCCATAGGCCGATGTCTGTTGATAGATCGGGCGGCGCAAGTCGAGCATATCAATCAACCCCTGGGGGCGCAGGTCAAAGTGGTCACGCACGAGGTTGACGATGGTGCTGTCGTCAACTTTGCCGGTGCCAAAGGTGTTGATCGATATCGAGGTGGGCTGAGCCACACCGATCGCATAGGACACCTGAATTTCGCAGCGATCGGCCAAACCGGCTGCCACGATATTTTTGGCCACGTAGCGCCCCGCGTAGGCCGCTGATCGATCTACCTTGGTGGGGTCTTTGCCCGAAAACGCGCCCCCGCCGTGGCGGGCCATGCCGCCGTAGGTATCGACGATAATTTTGCGCCCGGTGAGGCCGCAGTCGCCCACGGGGCCACCGATAATAAACTGCCCCGTGGGGTTGATGTGGTACTGGGTGCCCGCATGGAGCCAATCGTTGGGCAGCACTGGTTTAATTATCTCCTCCATCACCGCTTCGCGGATGTCGGCCTGGGAGATATCGGGGTCGTGCTGGGTCGAGAGCACCACGGCTTCCACCGCCACGGGCTTGAGGTTTTCGTAGCGTAGGGTGACCTGGCTCTTGGCGTCGGGGCGCAGCCAGGGCAGCACCTTGTGTTTACGCAGGTGGGCCTGCCGCTCTACCAACCGGTGGGCATAGTAGATCGGGGCGGGCATCAGGGTGTCGGTCTCGTTGGTGGCATAGCCAAACATCAGCCCCTGGTCGCCTGCGCCTAGGTCTTTGTTGGCGGCGACATCGACCCCAATGGCAATATCAGACGACTGTTTGCCGATGGCGTTGAGCACCGCGCAGGAGGCCCCGTCAAAGCCCACGTCGGAGCTGTCGTAGCCAATGCCCAAAATCACGTTGCGAACAATATCTTCGAGATCGACGTAGGTGTTGGTGCGCACCTCCCCGGCGATCACGGCCATGCCGGTCTTAACTAGGGTCTCGACCGCCACTCGGGCGTGGAGGTCTTCTTTGAGAATGGCGTCTAAAACGGCGTCAGAGATCTGGTCGGCCATTTTGTCGGGATGGCCCTCGGAAACCGACTCAGAGGTGAAAATGCTGTACTCACTCATGGAATAGGCTCAACCAATGACAAAAGCATACAGGCGAGGTCAACTGAGGCTGAATCGCATTCCAAAGTCTACCAAAGTTTGATGGGTGTGCTGGCAGCTAACTGGGGGCGGAGCCGTGCGATCGCAGCAGCACCCTCCCCCCACTATCCAGAAATTGCCGCAGGCGATGCCCCATCGAGCAGCGCCTGTGCCCGCTGCTGCATGGTCTTAAAAATGTTGTAAAAGCCATTGGCCCGTGAGGGGGTAAGGCTGACATCGAGCTGGGTGTCTTTAATGAAATCAGGGGTGAGCTGGACAATCTCGTCGGGGGTAAGACCGTTGAGGGCTTTGATCAACAGCGCCACCAACCCCTTGGTGATCTGCGCGTCAGAGTCGGCCTGGTAGACGACTTTGCCCTCCACTAGATCGGCCACCACAAACACCTGCGACACACAGCCCGGCACCTTATTCTCAGCGGTTTTATAGTCGTCGGGCAGGGGGTCGAGTTTTTTGGCAAACCACAGCAGCTGCTCGTAGCGGCGCTTGGGGTCTGCCGCCTTTTGAAAGCGGGCCACAATTTTCTCGATGGATTCGGGGCGATCGGCGGGCATGGGCAGCGGGTGGAGAAACGTTCCTTGACCAGTTTATCAATCAAACGGAGGCGGTAGGGTGGGGCAGGGGGCGGCTAGAGACGATGTGAAAGATCTCCTGCCGCCCCAGGATGATTAGCAAGGGTGAACTCACCTATGCTCCTAGCTCACTATCTCCATACCCTTGACCCGCCGCCCGACATTGAAGATCTGCTTCATCTAGGCAATGCCAGCCCTGTCAAGGTGGCTAAACTATTCCCGAAATGCCCATAGGCTAAGGGGCTCCGGCCACAACCACCAGGGAGTAAACTCCCTGGCTCATCGCCAAAGTCTGCGGTCGCAGACTGGTGGGGAACTCGGCTGTCAATCCTCTTCAGAGGGTTTCGGCTTTGAGCCTTGGACTTTGAGTCCAAGGCTCAGCGGCCCATCCAAGGGATCGACCCCTAAACCTGCCCTACTTTGCCAAGGCTGGGTGGGCACTGCCCACCAGGCTTAATTCAGTGACATTCCACCCTAATACCGCCGAGGGCTCATGCCAAATCCTGCTGGGCTACCCCCGATTGAGCAGGGCGCACAGCAGTGCGCCCCTACGGGTTGGCCGATTGTCAATCGGGGGTATGGAATTCGGATTCGGTATCACTCCATCAGCAGGGTTTTGGTCAATATCGCCATCCACTGACCGGGCTGGTCGGTGGGCATGGGATCGCTCCAGTCGTTGGGGTCGGCGTAGCCGTGGGCGTGGAGGATTTTGATGGTGCGGTCGATGGCGGCGCGGCTGCCGTAGAGCAGATGGCGCAGCTTTTCGGGGTTGAGGGGCCGGGTGCCTTTGTCGTTGGCTCCAGATCTGGGCGGCAGCGGCAGCGAGCCGGCCCCTGGGTTGGTCTCTTGGTGATCGTTGGCTTCTGGTTCGAGATAGTCAAACATCGGTTCTGTCTCCAGTTGTAGTTGAGGAAGACAGAACGCGAAAACCCTAGCCACCCGCGCTTGACATGCAAACTGAGGGGGCTAGGGTACCATGGGCCTAGCCTCGCAATCTGCGCAGTAGAGTTGCGGGGTTAGCTGTCTGTTGGTGCTGACACACCTTCAGACAGCGCCAAGATTTTCGAGTTCTGCGTGGCCACCGTTCTATCGAACGGCTTAATTTAAGAGCATAGTCGCACAACAGCTTTCCGTCAACAGTGGAGCAGCAGCAGCACTGGCGGTAGAGATGGTGGCATAGGTAGACACTGGATAACCCCGATATGAAGGGTGTTATCCAGCACTTTTGACGGATAAGCACCCCAATCTCCAGGATTAACCATCAGATCTGCTGGATAACACCCTGAAACCTCGGGCTTATCCAGCAAATATTCTGTTTAATTCCTTAAAGGTTGTGTATTATCCCGCAAATCTAATGGATAATACCGAGTATAAGAGCTAATTTCTAAAGGAAATCTTAAGGACGCTCAACCCCTTGTGCATCAAGGCTTTTTGAGCTTTCCTTGTTCGACAGGCCTAGAACTCTAAAAGCCTTGATATCAGGCGATTTTGGCCGACTTAAGAAATTAGCTCTAAAGGGTCTTATCGAGCAGATCTGACACTCAATACATAATTGTGTACACGCGTACCAGGTACATTATAGCGGTTCTCATTCGGATGAGGTACAGTAGCAGTCATTTGTAAACCAGTTCC
>RECJ01000186.1 GCA_007694115.1 Leptolyngbya sp. DLM2.Bin27
GGTGGGGTAGGTGAGGTGGGTGAGGGGGTGAAGGGGGAGTGGATGGGTGGGGGAGTGGGGGTGGTGTCAGGCGGGATATCGGCTGTGGGTAGGGCCGCTGCATCTGCGGCGGTTACGGGATGTTTGCTGCCAAATATCGACTCCAGGGAGCTGGGCGATTTTGGGGGGGCTGGGGAGGAAATTGCAGGAATGGATGGGCCAACTGAGTTGATCTCTGGGGGGGCTAGATCGCCCTCTGGGGGGAGCTGGGCCTGGGTGAGCCAGGTCAGGGCGTCGGCTGCGGTGGGGAGATCTGCATCCCAGGTGGTGGAATCTAGATCTGGATCACCAAAATCTGGATCACCAAAAACAGCGGTTAAGGCCTGCTCTGCTACGGGTTCTAGGGGAAGTTGTGGGAGGGATGCTGGGGCGGCTAGGGCTTGCAGGGCGGCGGAGGGTGCGCCACCAGTGGTGGACTTGGCGGCTAGGACGGCGGCGCGGCCTTGGCTAAAATCTGCGATCGCAAGCCGAGTGATCTCGATTGCCTGCTCTGGGTTTGTCGTCAGGGCCTGGAGGGTGGTCTCAGCGATCTGAGCAAAGCCAGAGAGATCCAGCAGCTCGGCAAAGCCCATAAAGATTTCGGCCTGGGCCCGCAGTTCGCCAGCAACTTCGTGGGCCTGGGGCTGGGCGAGCACCCCGGCCAGGTGGTCTAGCCCCTGCTGCACATCGATCTCAAAAATAGAGGTGGCCATGTCAAAGCCCAAATCCGAGGAACTGGGGATAAAGTTCTCGGTTTCGGCCATGGCGCTGGCTAGGCGCTGCTCTAGGTTGTGCAATACTGGCTCGGCCAGCGCCAGCGCCTGATCGCCATCAAAGCTGCCCTGGGTGAGCTGCTGGGTGAGGGGCAGCCGCAGGCAGTCAAAGGCTTGCAGCAGCTGATTTTCTAGCTCACCATCCACCACTAGGGTTTCGCTGTAGAGGGCCTTAAACAGAGCCTCTAGCCGATGGGCCAGGGCTTTAATCGGCTCTAGGCCAACACTGGCCGCGCCGCCCTTGAGGGAGTGGGCCGCCCGCATGATCTGGTGAATTTCAGCGATGTCTCGCTGCGATCGCAGCGCCAGCAGCCCCGCCTCAATGGTTTGCAGCAGCTCTGGGGCCTCTTCGAGGAAGAACTGATAGGCCTGGTCACGGATGTGGGGAGGATTTGGCATGGCGAGAGAAGAGTGGGGGGTGGGGGGAGAAAAGTTTTGAGTTCTTAGTTTTGAGTTTTGAGTTGTGGGCTTAAATTCAAAACTTAAAACTCAAAATTCAACACTCTTGCTTTAGCTAGCTGACCTTGAATCGACCGACTTCCTCCTGCAAGGCCTGGGCCACTGAGCGCAGTTGAATAAAGGCGTCTGACACCTGGTTGGCGGCGGTGGAGTTTTGGCTGGCGGTGGCGGCAACGCTAGTCATGGTTTCGCTGACGGCGTCAGAGGCCTGGGACTGGACGACGGTGGCATCTGCGATCGCCGCCACCAGCGCGCTAATTTGCTGACTCACAGCGGTAATCTGGTTGAGGCTCTGGCGGGTTTCGTCTACCAGCTGGGTGCCGGTAACCACCTGCTCGGTGCCGGTTTCCATGGCGGTGACCACGGCGTTGGTCTCGGTTTGAATGCTGGCCACCAGCTTTTCGATTTCGGTGGTGGCTTCGGCTGACTGGCGGGCCAGTTCGCGCACTTCTTCGGCAACCACCGCAAAGCCCTTGCCCCCTTCCCCGGCGCGGGAGGCCTCGATGGAGGCGTTGAGGGCCAGCATGTTGGTCTGGGCGGCAAAGCCGCTGATCAAGTTGACCACGTTGGAAATTTTCTGGGAGGATTCGCCCAGGCGTTTAACTTTTTTGGCGGTGTCGGCCACGGTTTCGCGAATGGCCATGATGCCCTCGACGGTGCGGTTCATGGCGTCGTCGCCCTGGGCGACGGTCTGCTCGGCCTGGAGCACTGCCGCCTCGGCTTTTTCGGCATTGGTGGCGACGAGTTGCACCGAGCTAGACATCTCCTGCACACGGTCAAGGGCGGCCAGCATATCGGTGGCCTGCTGATTGGCCGACACCGCCAGGGTGCGCACCGAGGTTTGGTTGGTGTCGGTGGTGTCGGCCACCTGGCGAGAGGCGTCTTGCACCTGCACCACAATTTTGCGCAGGTTGGCAATGGTGGCGTTGTAGGAGTCGGCCAGGGTGCCAATTTCGTCTTCGGTGACTTTGGCGCGCACGGTTAGGTTGCCCTGGCTGACGGGGTCGACATCGATCAGCAGCTGTAGGGCGCTGCGCTGGAGACCTTCCTTAATTTGCCGCTGTTCTTCGGCCAAGTTGCGAGTTTGCTCAATCAGCTGCACCCGGTCAACTACCAGGCCCAACTGGAGCCCGATCTGCTTGAGAAAATCGACTTCGGCTGCTTGCCAGGGGTGGGCGACCCGGCAGTGGTGGGTAATCAGCAGGCCGTAGAGCTGACCCTGGCTGACAATTGGCACCCCCAAAATCGATTTGACCTGGAGGCTGTGCAGCAGGGCCAGGTGCTCGGGGTGAAAGGTGGCGGTGGCCACGTTGTTTTCGAGCAAAATGCCTTCGGCCTGGTACTTATCGCGGGTTGCCGCCGGGATGCAGGGGTCGCCCAGCTGTTGCTCAAAGGCGCTAGACCAGGGGGCCTCGGTCGACTCGGCCACAATCGCCCCACTCCAGTCGGGGTTGAACCGGTAGATTACCATCCGGTCAGAGCCGAGAATATCGCGGGCTTCGCTCACCAGGCGGTCGTAGAGGGGCAGTAGATCGCCAGAGTCGACGATTTTGGCCCCGGTGATGGCCGCCGCCAGGTTGGCCCGGCGGGTGTTGAGGGTTTGGTCTCGCACGAAACCGCGCACCTGCACTACCAGCTCGTTGAAGGTTTTGGCCAGGGTTTGGGCCTCAGACGACCCCGTGAGTTCGGCCCTGGCGTCGAGGTTGCCCTGGGAAACCTCTTGGGCTTTGCCCGCCAGGGTGTCGAGCGGGGAGGAAATTTGCCGGGCCACGGCCCCGGTTAGCACCGTGGCGACTCCCCCCAGCACCAGACCCAGCAGCCCCAGGGTCACCAGGTTATCGCGGCCAGCGGCGCGAATTTCGGCGGTGTCCATCGATGCGATCGCTACCCAGCCGAGCTGAGATACCGTGGCCAGGGAATATTGCTTGCCCTGGTAGGTAAACCCCGCCACGAGGCTTTCAGCCTCGCCACCGCTGCGGCTCATCGCCGACACCTGCACATTGCGCACCGGAAAGGCCGCGCTGAGCTGCTGCTGCAACTCACCGGGGGCCAGCCGGGGCTCGGCCTGGGCCGCTTCGCTCACCCAAACGGCGATGTCGCCGACCACATCGCCGCCCGTCAATGCGAGCGATTTAGGGGTCAAGGCGGTCTGTTGCCCTTGTTCATTGAAGGCCGCCAGCACATAGCGCGAGCTGGCGGCCAGCAGCTGCACCTGCTGAGACCCCTGGATACCGGCGTTGGCCAGATACTCGTTGAGCTGCTCAAACTCAAGGGCGGTAATAAAGAACTTAGCCACCCCTAGAAACTCGTCGCTCTGGGGGTCGCGAATGGCATAGCTAAAGTCGATGCCGACTCGAAACGTAGAGGCATCGTAGCCCGGCTGACTAAACCAAAAGCCCTCGCGTTTCGCCAACTCCCACCAGTCTTCGCCCGCCTGCACAAAGTCAGAGGGCAGGCTGCTATAGCCCACGTTGAAGCCATTGGCTTCGGTGACAATGATCTCGGCAAATTGTTTAATGTCGGCGGTCTGGGCTAGATAGTTGTTAAACAGCGGGTTGGGGGCCAGCTGCTTGGGCACAATGAAGCGCGATTCTAGGGTGGCCTCAGGCACCTGGATCAGGTTTAGGCTGTCGGCCAGGGTGCGATCGCGGCGCACCTTGTCTAAAACCAGCGGATTTTGGACAAAGACCTGGGCAAAGGCCAGCTGATCTACGATGTTGCCGTTGACGGTCTCACTGGCCAGCAGGGCCTGCCCCTGGAGATCTTGGGTGAGGGTGGCGCGGGTGCGCCCCTGGGTCAGCGCGTAGGTGGTCACCCCGCCCACCAGCAGGGGCAGCAGGCTCAGCGGCAGCACCGTAGCCAGCAGCTGCTGCCTGAGACTGCGGCCAGCAAAGTATGACTTGGCGCGGGGCTCACGCGGCACCACCGTGCCGGGGTTTTGCACCAGCAAGCCCTCCTGCGATCGCTGGCGCAAACTGGCTAGAGAAGGAACCTGAGTCATAGTGAATATCCTGATAAATTAGGCGAAAAGAGTCGGCGTCAGGGGGGCGATGGTGGTCAATCGGAGACAGCAGCTGCCGCCCGTGCTAACCGGGCTGAGCGGGAAATTGGGCCATGGCGGTCAACAGGGCCGTGCCGTCTAACACCAGCTGGGGCTGGCCAGCGCGATCGGGGCAGCAGCCCTGGAGAAACGGTAGAAAACCCGGCTCAATGCGGGCGGCTGGCCCCCCCGGTGTGGTGGTCGGGTCGGGCAACGGCTGGAGGGCAGCGGCGGGGTAAGACACCATGGCCTCTACGGCGCTGACCACTAGGCCCAGGGTCGGCAACGGCTCGGCGGCGGGCTGGGCCGCCGAGTCGGCGGGCTTAACCACAACCACCGTGTGCCGGGTGGTGGCCTCGGCCTGGTTGTACCAGGGGGCTAACCCCAAAAAGTGGCCCAGGTCGGCCACCCACAGCATGTCGCCCCGCCAGTTGTAGAGGCCCATCACCCAGGGGGCCATCTCAAACATCGGCACCACCTGACCAAGGGCCAGTTTCATAATTTCGACCAGGTTGGGGCCTGGCAACAGCAGGGGCAGATCGCCGTTGAGGGTGATCTGCAAGAATTGTGCGGCTGGTGGGGCGGCTGGTGATGCCCCGATCGGCAGGCCAGCCTGAAACTCGGGCTGGCCGTCGGACGGGGACTCAGAGGAATTGCCCTCGGGCCGGGGACTGGGGGCCGGGGGCAGCGGCTGGCCCCCAGGGGCTAGCGCCTTGTCAAAATTCATAGCTCAGGCTCCTTTGGCCGCGAGAATACCGTTCAGGCTTTGACCAGTTGATTGACGGCTTGCATCAGTTCGTCTTGATCAATGGGTTTGGCCAGATAGGCGTCGGCCCCTTGTTTTAGGCCCCAAAATCTATCCATTTCGGTGCCCTTGGTCGAGCACATAATCACGGGCACCTGTTTGGTGGTGAGGTTTTCTTTGAGCTCGCGACAAATTTCAAAGCCGCTACGATCGGGCAGCACCACGTCGAGAATAATCAAGTCAAACTGGTGGGCTTCAACCTGCTGAAAGGCCTCTGCGGCACTGATGGCCGTCAGCACCGTGATGCCGCGATCGCGCAGGCAGAGCGTGAGAATTTCTTTATCGGTGAGGCTGTCTTCGACGATTAAAACTTTGCGCATGAATACACCTGGGGTAGGGAGATGAAGCAGCAGAGGGGGAGAGGGGGGACGTTTAGGTGGGGGCAGGGGTGAGGTGTTTGCGGATCACAGAGAGAATCACAATCGGCTCCATCGGTTTACTTAAAAAGTCGGTGGCCCCCAGCAGCCGCGCCCGCACCTGATCGACTAGGCCATCGTTGCCGCTGAGAATGACGATGGGAATATCTTTAAACCGAGAGATTTTGCGCAGATTGCTGCAAATTTCATAGCCGTTGGTGTTGGGCATGACCAGGTCTAAAAACACCAGGTCTGGCTTTTGAGCCAGCAGAGTCGGAATGGCCTGAGCACCTTCGGTAATCGCCAAAAAGTCGTACCCCGCCGCTCGAATCACCTGACCCATGGCTTTGCAGACCATCGGGCTATCGTCAACGCAGGCAATTTTGAGCGGTGGTGGAGCGCGATCGCGCCCCGCTGCCGGCGGCTCTAGCCCCTGAATCGGCGAAAAGTCGGCGATCTCAACTAAGCTGATCCAACCCTTTGCGATGTAGGGCTGTAGCGCCTGGGTCAAATTCAGCACGTCTTGCCCGAGTTTGACGGCCAAATCTCGCAGACTGCGCTGACCATCTAGCAGCTGCATCAGCGATGCATAGACCTGCGGCGATACGGCTGCCTGAATTGGCTCGGGATGCTGAATGATCGGAGCTAGATTGGGTGAGTAGCCCCCTAAGCCCACCTCTAGCCAGGCCTCGTATAGCCCGGTAACGGCGGGCAGCAGCACGGTGTCATCGATATAGATGGGCCGATGGCTGAAGTCGAGGGGCGAGTGCCGCGCTAGGTGATACTGGGTTTCGCGGGCTTGCACGACATCAAACAAAATATCCGCCACAATATTGGTGCTGATGTCTTGCAGGGCTTGGCTCGACAACTGCCCCTGGCTCAGCCAGTGATGCAGCAGCCGGTAATCCCAATCGTGGAGCCCAATCGCAGGGGGAGACTTTCCTGGGGCGGTCTGCAACGCTTGATAACTCAGATCAGGCGCAGGTAACCTAGCCTGTGCTTGGCGATACCACTGCCGCACGGGATGTACCCCGCCCTTGCCATAGATCACCTGACCCTGGTTAAAAAACAGAGCCCACTGCTGCCCTGCGGGGGTAGACCAGGTCAGCTGGCCACTAAAATTTAAACGTTTTAAAACAGGGAATATCTGTAGTTTTTTAACTCTTAAATAGTTTGATAGAGGCTTAGAATACTGTACTGCTTTGCCATTCATTGTTAATGGTTACTCTGGCGATGGCTGGCATCTTTTTGCTAATCTAGCTGTCTTAGACCGAATCCCGCTTGGCTACCCCCGATACCCCAGGGGCGCGTGCAATGCGCCCTAATCAACTGGGGGTAACCCAACAGGGTTGAGCATTAGTGGTCGAAGGCGAAAATAGCCCCTACTCCCGAAAGATATAGTCTCTGGAATATAGAGAACCCCTTCTCTGCCTTCTGCCTGAATGGACTAGTACTCTGTGGCAGAAATAAACCCACCCATTAGCTAACGCGAAAACCCTTGTATGACATGGCATCCCCTTTCTGCCTTCTGCCTTCATACTTCTGCCTTTCTGTACTAGTATCTTTATTTGAGTTAATTTACAAGTTTTTAGATTGGGTATTTTTAGAGGTTGCTGTCTTTTTTGATCTTGTTTTGTGTCTTTTTGCTGGGTAGGTAAATTGCGTCTTGTCACTCTATAAATTGTCTCATTTATCACTTTTGAGATCAATTCGTGTGCCCAGTTTTTGCAAGATTTTATGGGACTCTTTATGAATGTCAAGGCAAGGTTGATTTAATCTAGATCTTCCGGTTGATTAGGTTAGAGCGATAGCGCATCTATATCTAATAAAAAGAGCGGGGGTTCTGGTTCCCCTAACGTGACTAGAGTGCTGATGCCCTGTAGACGATTCATCACTAAATATGTGGTCGGCACCGGGCTGAAGGCCGATTGGCGAGCCCGTTTGAGGCTGGGGATATCGTCGATTTGCAGCCCCAGCAGCCCAAATCGCGGTGAGTCAACAACCAAAATCGATCTGAGCGGCTGATGGGGCTGGGCCGGCGCTGCCCCATCGGGGCCTGGGAGCAGTGGGGCCGATTGGTAGATGCGGTCGGCCACATCCATAATCGGGACGTTTTCTTGGTGGAGCTGAGTTAGCCCCAGCCCTGGAGCCGTGGGGTCGGCGGCTGGAATGACGCGACGGGCCATAGCCAGGGGCAGGCAAAACCAGTTGTGGCGGAGCCGAAAGGCAATCAGCCGCAGGGTAGGCTCTTGGGCGGGAAGACGGCGATAGCGGGCCAGGGCAGTGTAGGTCAAAGCAAACTCCTAGGACACTAGAGCGGGCTGAATCATGTTTTCGAGGGTTTTGAGCAGAGTTTGCTCGTTGTAGGGTTTGGTGAAGTAGGCGGCGGCCCCCAGGTTCATGGCTAGCTGGCGATGCTTTTTGCTGCTGCGGGAGGTGAGCATGGCCACGGGCAGATCTTCGTGGTCGGTTTCGGCCTTGAGGCGGGCCAAAAAGCCGTAGCCGTCGAGGCGGGGCATTTCGACATCGCAGATCACAGCTTCTACCGCCAATCCGGCGATCAGCTTATCGAGGGCGTCTTGACCGTCTTTGGCCTGGGCCACCTGGTAGCCTGCTTTTTCGAGGGTGAGGGCCAGCAATCGCCGCACATTGATCGAGTCATCGACCAGCAGCACGGTGGGTCGCCGGGAGATGGTGCTGGCTTCGTAGCCGGGGCCGCTGTTCAAAAAGGCGGGAATGGTGGTGTCGTTGAGGGTGACCGCTCCGGAGGCTTCGCAGCTGGCAATCCAGTAGAGTAGCTCGGCGGTGTTGACTAGGGGCACCACCTGGCCGTCGCCCATGATGGTGCAGCTGTTGAAGCCTTTGGGCATGGGCAGGTTGCCCGCCACCCGCCGCAGGGCTACCTCTTGCTCACCCCACGATCGCTCTAGCTGAATGCCGACAAATTTTTGGTTGGTTCGCACTAGCATGATCGTCGGGGTCGAGATGGCGGGGGCCGTTTCGGGGCTTTCTAGGGCTACTGGGCAGTTAAAGTGGAGCCAGTCGGCCAAGCGCACTAGCTGCACCAGTTCGCCGTTCCACTCAAAGCTGTCTCGACCGGCGGTGGTGAGAATGTGCTCGGCGGGCAGGGCAAAGATCTCTTCAATCACATCTACCGGAAAGGCCATGCGCATGCCCCGACTCTCGGCGATCAGCACCCGCGTCACCGACAGGGTAAAGGGGATGGCGATGGTAAAGGTGGTGCCGACGCCGGGTTGGGTGTCGATTTGAATGTCGCCGCGAATCTCTTTGAGCTTGCTGCGTACCACATCCATGCCGATGCCCCGGCCAGAGAGGTCGGTGACTTCGCTGGCGGTGCTAAAGCCGGGTTCGAAGATCAGCGACAGCAGTTCTTGGGTGCTGGCGGCGGCGAGCAGCCCATCGTCGAGGCCCATGTGGCGGGCGCGATCGCGAATTTTCTCCACCGCAATGCCGCCGCCGTCGTCGCGGATGGTAATAATGGTGCGGCTGCTCTGCTGCTGGGCGGTGATGGCAATGGTGCCCATGGCGGGTTTGCCCTGCTGCTGGCGGGTCTCGGCATCTTCGATGCCGTGGTCAAAGCAGTTGCGAATGATATGCATCAGCGGCTCTTGCAGGGCTTCGAGCACGTTGCGATCGACTAGGGTGCGATCGCCCTTGAGCTTGAGTTCGACCGGCTTGTTGTACTGCAACGACATCTGCCGCAGAGAGCGGGGATAGCGGTCAAAGATGTCAGACAGGGGCCGCATGCGCAGCTGAGTGAGGTTTTTTTGCAGCTGGCGAGAGGTCTTGCGCAGGGTGTGGGTGGTTTGCTCGGTGCCATCTAGCGATAGCTCAATGTCGGCCCCCACCTCTTGCAGCTGAATAATGGTTTCGATGATTTCGCGGAAGGGCAGGTGCAGGTCGCGGTAGTGGTCGAGTTCGAGCACGTCAAACTGCTGGCGCAGGGCGTTGTCAGCGGTTTGCAGCACAATTGCGGAGCCGTTTTGAGCAATCAGGGTCGAGGGCAACAGCGGCTGATCTTGGGTGGCGACGCGATCGTAGGCCGCGCGCAGGTCGTTGTTGGCTTGGTCGAGGGTGCGCATACGAGTTTGCAGATTGCCTACCAGGCCCCGCAGGCGACTGACCTCTAGCTCTAGGCGATGGCGCTCAATGGTGAGTTCGCCAAACAGGTCGCTGAGCTGGTTAATCTGTTTCACCGGCACCCGCACGGTGCTGTCACTGTCGTCGGCATCGACGACTTTGGGGCTGGTGGTGTTAGCCGACCAGGTGGTTCCCTGGGCTTCGCCCCAGCCAGCGGCGGCAAACTCGTCGGCCCCAAAGTCAGCTCCAGGGGCAGCTCCAGGGGCAGCTCCAGGGGCAGCTCCTGGGGCAGCCCCAAAGTCGGCCCCAAAGTCAGATCCAGGGGCAACCCCAAACTCAGTCTCGGTCCCAGAGCCAGCCCCAGCGTCAAGCTCAGTGCTCAGCCCAGCCCCAGGGTTGGCCCCAGACCAGGTGGCCATCACACTGGCGTCATGGACCTCTAGGTAGTCGGGCTGTAGTGCCGGGTCTTCTAGGCTGAGGGGCCAAAGGGGGGCGGTAATGTCGTCGTCGTCTAGGGTAGACATGACATCGCCTGGGATCTCGGGAATGGGAATGGTGGCCAACTCAGTGACCATCTGGGTCGGGATCGACCCAAGATTGCCGGTTAACACCAGGGCCTGGGCCTGTCGCCAGATCCCTAGGGCTTCCTCCACCACCGCCACTAGGGCATTGTCGGCGGCGGCGGTGACATGGGCTGCCACCGACTGGCAGAGGCTGACAAAGGACTCTAGCTGGAGCATTTCGCCGAGGCCGCCCAGCTCCTGGGCCAAAATTTGGGCTTCTTCGCGCAGACAGGGCGATTGTTCGCTCAGCACTTCCTCAAGGCGGCTGAGGCAGCCCTCTACTTCGCTTTGAAACAGCAGCGGAATCACATCTTGGCCGTCTTCGGGCGACAACATCGAGTAGGCGTCTTCTTCGACCGGGTCGCCCAGGCGATCGTGCAGCTGCTCAAAGATCGGCGCGGCATGCTGATCAATCCACGCCCCATCGACCGGAGGCTGGTTGAGGTTGCCCTGGCTGAGATGGTGGCGCTGGCCGACCATCACCTGGGCTAGACAGTCAACGGCGGCCAGCAAGAGCTGCTCTAGATCGGTGTCGATGTCGAGTTTGCCCCGCTGTACTTTGAGTACCTTGAGGCTGTCTTCTAGGCGGTGAGCCAGATCGCTGAGCAGCTGAAAGCCCATCAGGGCAGCCCCGCCTTTGATCGAGTGGGCCGCTCGCAGCGCCTCATTGATGGTGCTGGCCTCAAAGTTTTGGGGTAGCCCCATCAAGTTGGTGCCCAGGGTTTCTAGGTACTCTTGAGCTTCGTCGAGAAACTGAAGCCGGATTTCAAGTTCCTTTGCGTCGGACATAGGGGTAGGGTGGTGGTGGGTATCGGGTATTGGGTGTCGGGTGGGCGGTTTGCGGTGCAGGGTACAAGGTGCAGGGTTTACGGTATAAGACTTACGGTGTAGGGAATGCCTTGCACCACGTACCTTGCACCTTGCACCGTAAACCTTGCACCATCTACTCTTCGCCGGTCTTAAAGGTGCCGACGGTGGCCTGGAGCGATCGCGCCACATCCACGGTCTCGCGCAGGGAGGTGGAGATGTCGAGCGACGACTGGGAGGTGCGGGTCGAATCTAGGGCGATGCCCTGCATCAGCTGGGTGACGGTCTCAGAGATCTCGACCTGGGAGACGGTGGCCTCAGAGATCGAGCGCACCAGCAGGTCGATTTGCTGGGAGACATCGAGAATGCGGCTGAGGCTCTGCTTGGCGTCTTCGACCAGGCGGGTACCGGCAACCACCTCGGTGGTGCTTTGATCCATGGCGTCGACCACCTCGGCGGTTTCGCGCTGGATGGTTTCGACGATGCGCTCGATCTCCTTGGTGGCCTCGGCGGAGCGGGCGGCCAGTTCGCCCACCTCTTCAGCCACCACCGCAAAGCCCTGGCCCTCTTCCCCGGCCCGGGCGGCCTCGATGCCAGCGTTGATGGCCAGCAGGTTGGTCTGCATGGCGATCTGGTTAATCAGTGAGACCGCCTTCGAGATTTGCTGCGACGATTCGCCCAGGCGCTTCACTTTTTTAGAGGTTTCGCCGATGATTTCGCGCAGGCTGAGAATGTTCTGCACGGTCAGATCCATGGCCTGGCCGCCGCTTTCGGCGGTGGTGGAGGCGCTGTTGGCCACCACGGCGGCCTGCTGAGCACTGCGGGCCACCTGCTGAATCGAGGCGGTCATGGTCTCGACCGAGGCCAGGGTTTGGGTGACTTCGTCGGCCTGACGCAGGGCCTCGTTGGCCAGCGTCTGAATGGCACCTTCGTTTTCCCCTAGGGAGGCGTTGACCTGCTCGGCGGAGGTCTTCACCTTGGTGACGATCTGCCGCAGGCTTTCGACGATGGAGTTGAAGAAGTCGGCAACGGTGCCAATCTCGCCAGCGGTGACGTTGGCGCGCACGGTGAGATCGCCGCGAGAGGCCCCTTCGACCTCGCTGAGCAGCTCGACCAGCTGCATTTGCAGGGCTTCCTGCTTGTGGCGGCGCTCCTCAGACAGCTGCTCAGCCTGGGCATAGAGGCGTGACTGCTCTAGGGCAAAACCCAGCTGAATCGCCACCTGGCGGAAGAAATTAATCTCCATGGCGTCCCAGTTGCGGGGGGCGCTGCACTGGTGGGTGATCAGGAGGCCCACCAGATTTTCGTTGATGATAATCGGGGCGACCAGGTTGGCCTTGACGTTGTACTGCTCTAGCTGGCGCAGGTGACATTCGGTAAGCCCGGCTTCGGCCAGGTTAGACACCGCCTGTACACGGCCCTGGCGGTACTGCTCGATGTATTTATCTTTGAAGCAGGGGTCAAACAGGTCATTGCCCAGGGCGGCGGGCCAGCCCGACTCGACCGACTCAGCCACAAAGGTGCCTTTCCAGGTGGCGTCAAACTGATAGACAACGACGCGGTCAGTGTGCAGCGCCCGGCGAGTTTCGGTGACGGCAGCGCGAAAAATGCGGTCTTCTTCGAGGCTTTCGCGCATGCTGGAGACAATTTCGTTGAGCTGACGCTCGCGGGTGGCGGTGAACTCTTGTTTTTGTAGCAGGTAGGCCTGGCTGAGGGCGTAGCCAATCTGTACGGAGATCTCCTGCATGAGGTTGATTTCGTCGTCGGTCCAGTCGCGGGGGCGATCGCACTGGTGCACACAGAGCAAGCCGATTAGCTGATCGCCCGCCAGCAGCGGGGCCGCCATGTTGGCCATGACCTGGAGGTCGTCGAGAATATCGCAGTGGCAGTGGGAGAGTTGGGCCTCCTGGCGATTGGTGATGGTGCTGACTCGCCCGGCGTAGTAGCGCTCTAGGGCTTCGGGGGTGAGGGGGTCTTGGATGGTCTGCCCCATGGCTCGCTTCCAGCCGCGCTCTAAGGACTCGGCGGTAACATCGCCTCCTTTAAAGTCGGGGTGAAAGCGATAGATCACCACCCGGCTGACCCCGAGCACCTCTCGCAGCCCATCGACGGAGGTGCTGAGAATGGTCTGGTCATTCAGCGACTGCCGAATGCGGCTGGTGAGATCGGCCAGCAGACTGGCGCGGGCGGCGATCTGCTGCTCTTGCTGACTCTGGCGGCGCAGCAGATCTTCGGAGTCGGTGATGTTTGCGGCTAGCTGGTTGAAGGCCTGGGCCACCTGGCCGACTTCGTCGGTGGCATAGACCTCGGCGCGGGCGGTGCGATCGCCCATGCCGAAGCGCCAGGCCGCCTGCTGAAGGTTTTTCATCGGTCGCAAAATCGAGCGGCCCAGCAGGGCGGCCAGCCCCACGTCGGCGGCCAGGGCGATCAGGGCGATCAGCATTTGCAGCCGCAGGCTGTTGCCAATTAGGGAGTTGAGGGCGGTTTCTGAGGTGCCCCGCACCATCACCGCTACCGGCTCACCGTTAAAGTCTTCGATGGCGCGGGCGGCCAGGGTGTAGGTGGTGCCGTTGATGCGATCGCGCCGGGTGACCTCCTGGTTAGGACGGGCCACCGCCTGCTCAATCAGCGCTGTGGTGTCGAGGGGCAGGTTGTCTACCGCCTGCTCTAGGTCGGGGTTATCGCCTGCGTAGAGGGCGGTGGCCACCTCAAAGCCGCCGGCGGCGTCTCGCTGGTAGAGGGCGCTATAGCCATTGCCAAAGGGTGCGATCGCACCTTTAGGAATGGCGTTTTTGCCGTTGACAATGTCACCCGACACCAGCGCCCCAACCACCTCACCCGTGACCGGGTCACTCACCGGGGTGACGGTGTAGCGAATCAGCGCATCCTGGTTGACAAAGCCAGCGGGCAGCGGGGGCGCTTCATTGCGCAGCTCATCCCAGCTGACGATGGCGCTGGCTCTAATTTGGCGAGGGTTTTGCAGCACCGTACCCACCAGGCCGTTGGGGTCAAACTGCTGGCCCCGGCGATCGCGGTTGGCGTTGGCGATAATTCTCAAATCGTTGCCCACCAGGGTGGCGTACTCAATGTTGCGGGCGGTGATTTCGTTCTCTAAAATCTGCTGCACCGATGCGATCGCCCCCGCCGGCACGGCCTCGCCTCGGGCATAGGCCGCTGCCACATCGACAATGGCGCGGTTGTCAGACTGGCCGCGAAAGCCAAAGCCCATCTGGTTGATTTTGATGTTGTACTCAATGTCGGTCACCGCCAGCTCGGCTCGGGCCTGATTGAGCAGCTGGCTGCGACCGCCAGAAATAATTAGGAAGGACCCCACGCCCACTAGGCCCAGCACTGAAATCACCTCAGAGGTAAACAGACCCGTGAGCTGCTTTTGCTGCACACTCAGATTGCTAAACCACTGAACGAAGCCATACTTGGATCGGCGGGTGACCTTGACCGCTGCTTTGGCGTTTTCGCCGTAGGTGACGCCCCGATATTTCATTGTTTTGGAGGCAGCGTCAGCGGGGTTTAGAGCCGTGCCGTTTTGGGTGGTCAGCCCCTCATCGTCAGGGGTTTGGGCGGCGGTGTAGGGTTTAAAGTCTGTGGTCATAGGTCATCTACCTTGTTGAGTTGAGGTGGGTTAAGTTGAGCTAGGGGGAGGGCTAGGGTCAGGGCGGGAACAACCCCAGACGCCAAGCCAGAGATGCCAGGCAAGAGATGCCAGGCAAGAGATGCCAGAAAAGGGATGCCAGAAAAGGGATGCCAGAACAGCAATCGGCGAGAGGCCGTGAAAACAATGCTGTGAAACCCGCTGATGGAAGGGAGAAAAGCTGCCTGGCCCATGGCCAGATCGCCTAAAGCGCTTGCAGGGCCGGGGCTCGTAGTAGAGCGTCGCCATCTAAACCCAGCAGCACCTCACCGTCTTGCAGCACACAGCCCCGCAAAAAGGGCACCAACCCCGACGGTACGTGGGTGGGCGCAGGCTGCATGTGCTGGGCCGGCAGACTGAGAATGCCGTCGATCTGGGTCACCCGCAGACCCAGGGTCACCCCCTGGGTCTGCATCAGCACCAGGTTGTACTGCTGAGAGTTGGGGTAGGCGGTGGGCAGCCCCATTAGCAGCGCCAGGTCGACCACCCACAGCACTCGGCTGCGGCGGTTGATCAGCCCCAGCATGGCCGAGGGCATGTTGGGCATGGGGGTAATGCGGGCCGCCGGAGTTGCGATCGCCTCCTGCACCTGACCAGTGGGCAAGAGCGCCGCCTGGTTCCCCAGGGTAAAGCGCAGATAGCTGTGGGTCAGCGGTGAGAGGGTCTGGGGTACCAGAGCCTGACTGTTAGAGGTTTGCAGCTGGGTTAGCGAGAGACTGCTCATCGGTTGACCCTCATGACGGTGAGCACTGCTTGCACCAGTTGGTCGCGGGTGTAGGGCTTAGTCAAATAGGCATCGGCCCCCTGGCGCATGCCCCACAGCCGATCGATATCCTGGCTTTTAGAGGTACAGAGTACGATCGGCACATGGGCCGTGGCGGGCTGTTTCTTGAGGCTGCGGCATAGCTCGAAACCGCTCATGCCCGGCATGACCACGTCGCTCACAATCACGTCAGGCGGCTGGTGGGCCGCTTTTTCAAGGGCCTCTTGGGCGGTCATGGCACAGATGACCGTGCAGCCGCTGTCGCGCAGATAGTGCACCATCAGCTCCATTTCAGACGGAGTATCTTCAACTACTAAAATGGTGCCGGCTAGGGTCGCTTGCATAGTTAATTCACCTAAATAGTGGATGAGCTGCCGCCACTGCAATCTCTGACGGGGCTGATTAAAGAAAGCCGCAACAGCAAAGAGAAATTGGCTAAGATTTAACAGTTCAGGGCCTATTCTGCGCTCTGTCTAAGTCTGACGATAGCTCGTCATGGGGGCTGACCTAGACAAAATCTACAGATTAAAGCATGGCCTAAAAATACTGAAAATACAGGTTAAAAATTCAATCTAGTTCAAATATTTAAAGATGAACTTCAGCAGATCTGACTGATTGAATGGTTTGGTCAAATAGCCCGATGCTCTAACCAGCTTTGCCTTGGCTCGATCGATGAATCCGGTGTTGCTGGTGACCATAATAATGGGGGTACTTTTAAAGTCTGGATGGCGGCGCAGCAGCGAGCACAGCTCGTAGCCATCTAGGCTAGGCATAGTGACATCGAGCAAAATTAAATCGGGTTTAGTTCTGATCACCTGCATGAGGGCTTTAACCGGATCGTCGATCATGATGACCGAGAAGATTTTGTCATCTAAAAAACTGTCGATGGCATGCAGCACCGTCGGGCTATCGTCGATGCAGGCAATGGTGTATTGGGCCTTAGCGCCCGCCGGAGCTGCACCAGTGGGGGGCTGGGGGGCAGATGCAACCTCGGCCGGGGGAGCCGTCACCGCCGCTGTACTGAGCTTTTGATAGCCGCCGTTGGCCTGGTTAAAGCCGTTGCGGCGCTGCTTGAGGCGGGCGTAGCACTCCTCTACGGTGTTGCGCAGGTTGAGTTGGCAATACCGAGGGGCATTGCCCATGCTGTTGCCTTCAATCAGCTCATAGCTCCCCTGGCGCACATCCAAAAAGGCCTCTAATACCTCTTTGGTCAGGGTTTCAACCAGGGTCGAGGCCTGGTTGGGATGCAGATGCTGCTGCTCCACTAGCCAGCAAATGGCTTGGTAGTCGGCGAGGGCCGTAGCCTGTTGCTCAAACAGCAGCCGCACCTGCACTCGCACCGCGCTGACTAGGGAGGGCACCTGCAAACTCAACCGTCGCAGGTGGTTATCCAATCGCTCAAAGGCTTGCTCGGCGGTGGATACATAGTTGAGCTGTCCCTGCTCAAGGTGCAGTAGCCAGGTGTTGGTGGGCGACATCACCTGAAGGCAGCCGGTCACCTGCCGACTACTCACCTGGGCCAGCAGGCTCAGGGGGTGTAACGGGGTAGGGGAAGACGGGGATGCCATGGGAACGGTGTTCAAGAGCGATGGTTGCATAGCGATTTACGACAGAAACAAGGAAATGCACAGAAAAAAGCTCAAACAGCAGATGCCAACTACCGAGCACGCCGCACCTTTGGGGCAGACTGCGACCAAGGTGCTGTTTCAAACCAACTCGCCATCAGCACGACGGGCATGCTAGTCATACCGATAGGTGGAGAAAGCGATGCCGGGGGGATTGGCTCAGCGGCTTCAGAGCGGCTACCCCAGCGACTGTCACAATGCCCAAAATCTTTGGCGGTTCCCTACCCAATCGAGGTGCAGACCGCGTAGATCACGAGCAGTTCAGCAGTAAAGATCCTAAATTTTAGGGAATGCGCCAGGCCCAGGGCCGCAGCGCAACTCTAAATCTGGGTAACGAATCTACTGACAATCTATGCCGATACTTAAACTCGATTTATCACTTCTAAAATAGCCAAGTCTGGGATTGCTTTACTAAAGTAATTGCTCAGGAAACAGCACCAATCACGACAAACTTAAACTTATCTTTACAAGAGATTAAAGTTTTAGTTAGGCAATTTTCTGGGGGTATCTTTGTAAGGTAGAAGCAATTAGAAAAGTGATCGATAGTCAGGAATGAAGCGCTAAACCGTTACCTAATAATCTAATTTTAACAGCTGACCAACCTAGGAATATAAAAAACAAGTGAACGATGGAAATTAGAATAGTCAAATAGTGAAGCAGCTATAAAGCGTAAAAACAATATTTGGCAAGACAAGTTCTACCCTGTAGAAAAGCCTATAAAAGTTCCTGAATCCATGAAATACACCTCAATTGTGAGAAATATTTATATATAGCGATTCTGCGTGAATCGTGAAAATCCGTAGGGCAGGCGAGATAAAACAATTGGGATGGCTATGTAGCGGTTCCGAGCGCAGGAGATATACCTCGGCTGAGATCATGTCTTGCAGCTCATCAACGTGAGGAGCTAGTGGCAGAAGGCAGAAGGCAGAAGGCAGGGGGCAGAAGGCAGGGGGCAGATGGGAGGTGGGAGATGGGTGGTGGGAGATGGCTGGAGG
>RECJ01000020.1 GCA_007694115.1 Leptolyngbya sp. DLM2.Bin27
CTAAGTGGGGTACCGGAGGTAATTCCTACGGCTGAAGATTGGGGGGATCGGGTTTCGTCAGGAGTAGATTCCTCTAGATTGAGAGAAGCCATGCTGCTAGAGATGCTGAGGAGCGTTGGCGCAGCCTCTCCGCAGTAGAGCCGCACCCGCTCTACTGCGTGGCGCAGGTGGTGACTGAGGGTATCTGAAATCGCCAGTTGCCCGCCGCCCCAGGTGGGGGTGACAGTGGATTTTTTGCGAGTGCCTTTGACGTAAAGCACCATATCCTTGAGCTGAAAATATTCCAGCTGCCGTCCGGCGAAGAAAAACACGTCCCCCTTCTTCAGCCGCGACACAAAGGATTCTTCCACGGTGCCGATTGCTTTGCGGTTGGTGTAGACGATTTTGATCGGGGTGTTGCTGGTGATGGTGCCGATGCCCATGCGGTGGATACGGGCCAGCTTGGCATCGCTGACTTGATAAACGCCGTCTTCTAGCACTACTTTTTTGTAGCGCGGGTAGGCCCCCAGGCACTGGCCGCCCTTTTCGATAAAATTCAAGATCCACTGGTATTCTTCATCGGTGAGGTCGGCGTAGGCCACGGTTTGGCGCAAATGCTCCAGGGTCTTGTGCGGCTCAAACCCGTCGCCGCAGGCCAGAGTAACGAGATGTTGCACCAGCACATCGTAGGGCTTGTGCTGAGGGCGGCGGGTTTCCATGTCGCCAGTCTCTAGCCCCCGGCGAAAGGCAGAGATTTCCAGCAGTTCCAAAGCATTGGTGGGCAGGAAAAACACCTCCGAGGTGCCCTCGGGCACGTGGGCGCTACGCCCCGCCCGCTGCAACAGCCGGGCCAGGTTCTTGGCGCTGCCGATCTGCACCACCCGCTCCACGGGCTGAAAATCGACCCCCAAATCGAGCGACGAGGTGCAGACTACCCACTTGATCTCGCCCGATTTCACCCCGGCCTCGATCGCCTCCCGTTCCTTTACGTCAATCGATCCGTGGTGCAGGGCAATGCGCTCGGCCTCCTCCGGCAGGGCAAAATTGAGCGCCTGGTACCAGCGCTCGGCCTGGTTGCGGGTGTTGGTAAAAATCAGCGTGGATTTCTCCCTATCTAGCGCCGCCACCAGGGTCTCAAACATCCGCAGGCCGAGGTGCCCCGCCCAGGGGAAGGTATCCACCGACTCGGGGCAAATGCTAGTGATCACCGTGTCGCGCTTGAGGTCGGAGCGAATGATCACCGGCTCGGTGCCCAGGCCCACGGCGGTTTGGGCCGCTTCTTCGAGGTTCCCCAGGGTGGCGGAGATCGCCCAGGTGCGGAGCCGGGGCCGGTGCGATCGCAGATACCCTAAACACAGCTCCGCCTGGGTGCCCCGCTTTGAGCTGATCAGCTCGTGCCACTCGTCGAGAATTACCCCCTGCAAACTGCCAAACCGCTTGGCCCCGTCTTTATAGGACAGCATCACCGCCAGCGACTCCGGCGTGGTGATCAAGATATTGGGCATGGTCTTGAGCTGCTTGGCCTTGCGGGCCGAGCTGGTATCTCCGGTGCGCGACTCGACGGTGATGCCCCAGCCCATGGCCTCAATCGGGGCTTTAATCGCCTGCTCAATGTCGCGCGACAGGGCACGCAGGGGGGTGACGTAGAGCAGCTGCAAGCCTTCTGCTGGGCTGGCGAGCATTTCGGCCATTGGCCCCATCACCGCCGCGTAGGTTTTGCCCGACCCGGTGGGCACCTGCACCAGCCCGCTGCGCCCCGCCAGGTAAGCCGCCCAGGTCTCGACTTGAAATGGCAGGGGCTGCCAGCCCCGGGTGGTGAAGTAATTAACAATCGGGGCAAGACGCGGGTCAGCCGTCACGGGCAGGCTCCGGGGGTAGAGTGAGCCTACTTATTGTAGTGAGCTAAAGCGTTATTCCATCACCTCACCAGCTACGGCATCTTCCTTCAGCTCCCGGCGAAACAGCTGGCGCAGAGAAGGAGTCGCGAAAAATCCAAAGTAGATCCCGACAATTCCAGTCAGGCCGTGCAAAATCACATCTACACCGTAGATGGGGAACAGGCCAAAGAAAGTATTGGCCACTGGCACCATACCCAACACGGCCAGGGTGGTGTAATAGATGCCCAGCTGCCCAGAAAACAGGCGAGAACTATCAAGGGAAATAGCGGTGACAACCCCGAGAGCCCCAGTCACGAGATGAATAATATTGTGGGGCGTATTGACTGGAAACAAACCTAGCAAATAGCCATATCCAGATGTTACCCCTAGGCTATCAACGTAGGGCGGCAGTGTTTCTAGCTGAGTAACCAGAGCAGGGATAAAGCCCATCACACCTATCAATAGATAGACTAAACCAATGGAAAAAGCAAATTTCTGCGCAGATTTCATCATCAAGGTCTCCCAAAAATAGAAAATTTCTTCAAGCTACATAAACGTTAGCAAGGCAAGCTAAAAGTCAGCTCCACTAAAAGAAATAAGTTTATTTTGACCCCACCAAGATCCCTCTGCTGGGTCAGCTTCGTGCATTGGATAGATAACGGCAGCAGACACCGGCAAAAGTAGATCTATAGCCCAACCCTAGGGCGAATAATCAATCAATCCTTAGGCAGACATTTCAGGATTTTCTGGGCCTGTCGATAGGGGTGAGACCCCCCAAGCCATTGTTAAAGATTCATGTTTCAAAGCCAGTTATGTAAGGAATCGACCAAAGGCAGCAGAATTAGAATCTTTCTGCTGACGGCGATCATCCTAGTTACTAGGTGTGCAGTCTACATGTTGGTAGCTAACGACTATGGCCAGTACTAAATCTATTTTTGTCTCTTACCGTCGACGCACTAGCATCGATGTGACGGGGCGGATTTATGACCGCTTAGCGACACATTTTGGTGAAAACAGCGTATTTAAAGACGTAGACTCAATTCCCTTTGGGGTCAACTTTCGCCACCACCTAGAGCGTGAGGTCAGCCTTTGCCCCGTACTGCTGGCGGTGATTGACCCTGACTGGCTGACGGTAGCCGACGACCGGGGCCGCCCTAAACTGGCCAACCCCGCCGACTGGGTAAGAATCGAGATTGAGACAGCCTTGCAGCGCGATCGCCTGGTGATTCCGGTGCTGGTCGGTGGGGCTACCCTGCCCGAAGAAAGCGCTCTGCCCGAGGGGCTCAAGGCCCTCGCCTACCGCCAGAGTGCCCAGGTGCGCTGCGACCCCGACTTTCACCGCGATATGGATCGGCTGATTCACCGGATAGAGGGTGTATTTAGCAGTTTGACCGTTGGTGGGGCCAATCCCACATCCGCCCCACCCCACCTAATTGATCAACTGGCTGCCGCCCTGGCCACTGCCAGCCAGACCTCCCAGTCGCCGAGCACCCCTACCCTGGGGCGGCGGCGCTGGCTGCGGTTAATGGGTTTGGGGGTGCTCGGCGGTGGCTCGGCGGTGGCCGCCCATCGACGGGTACCGGCCCTACAGACTCTGGCCTCTAAAGATATGCATCAGGTGGTACCCAGCCTGGCGGCCCTGCCCAATCGGCTGCACCAAGCCCTAGGTCACCTAGACACCTCGGCGGCAGCTCCCGCCCCCGATGGGCCTGAGCCTGAGCTTACCCTGTCTCAGCCATACACCTATGCCTCCATCAGTGTCGATGAATTTGGCATTGGGGTATCTCAAGTTCAGTTTTCAACCCCGGCCTACCAAGAGCTGCGGCTAGACGGCCCCAGGGGCCCGGTGGCGCTGCCCCTGGTGTCGATTGTGGGTGGGCAATTTGTGCAGGGGGCACCGGCTACCGAACTGGGCTACGACCCGGCCCAGCCCCGTCAGACCATTGCGGCGGTCGATTCATTTTGGCTGGGTACGCACCCGATTACCCAGAGACAGTGGCGAGCGGTGGCCCTAATGCCAGCGGTAAATAGAGAGCTAG
>RECJ01000148.1 GCA_007694115.1 Leptolyngbya sp. DLM2.Bin27
ACCTCAGCGCCCTGATGAACCGCATTGCCCTAGCGGGCAAGCTGATCGCCCGCCATCTCAGCCGCGCCGGGCTGATGGAGTCGGCCCTGGGCTTTACCGGCGAAACCAACGTCCAGGGCGAAGCCGTCAAGAAAATGGACATCTACGCCAACGACGTGTTTATCTCGGTGTTTGAGCAGAGCGGCCTGGTGTGCCGCCTGGCCTCCGAAGAGATGGACAAACCCTACTACATTCCCGAAAACTGCCCCATTGGCCGCTACACCCTGCTCTACGACCCCATCGACGGGTCCTCTAACGTCGACATCAACCTCAACGTCGGCTCGATCTTTTCCATTCGCCGCCAGCAGGGCGACGACCTCGACCAAACCGGGGCCGACCTGCTGCAAGACGGCCAGCAGCAGCTGGCGGCGGGCTACATTCTCTACGGCCCCAGCACCATCTTGGTTTACTCCATCGGTCAGGGGGTGCATTCCTTTGTGCTCGACCCCAGCCTGGGCGAATTTATCTTGGCCACTGAGAATATTCAAACTCCGGCCCACGGCCCCACCTACAGCGTCAACGAGGGCAACTTCTGGCAGTGGGAAGACTCCATCCGCGACTTTACCCGCTACGTGCATCGCCACGACGGCTACTCGGCCCGCTACACCGGGGCGCTGGTGGCCGATTTCCACCGCATTCTCACCCAGGGCGGCGTGTTTCTCTACCCCGGCACCACCAAAAAGCCCGAGGGCAAGCTGCGGCTGCTCTACGAAACCGCACCCCTGGCCTTTTTGATCGAGCAGGCGGGCGGGCGCGCCAGCACCGGCACCGAAGAGATTATGGCGGTGGTGCCGGGCGAAATTCACCAGCGCACCCCCTTTGTAGTGGGCAGCAAAGACGATGTTGCCCTGGTGGAGTCGTTTATTCAAGACCACAGCCGCCGCCAGGGCACCCTGCTGACCAATTAACGTCGGGGCGGGTGCGATCGAGCGCACCCTTGGGTTAAACCTGCCTTAAGCTACCTGGGCCAAGCTGTTCTAAGAATCGCAGGCAGGCATAGCTCCCCTTACCGCAAGGCGGAGGCCCCGGCGTCCAGAGGATTCCCTGTCTGCCTTCTGCCTTCTGCCTTCTGCCTTCTGCCTTCTGCCTTCCTGTACTAGTCCCGGCGATTAGATTGAGTTGTGTTCAGTCCTCTCCTAGGCAGGTTAATTAAGACGGTCTATAGTCTCACTAGATTGGTAAAATCTGCTGTCAATATAGATTGCGGTTTCTGCTAATCATAGTTCTGTTACCGACCCTGCTACCTTCAGTCCTAGCCGCCTGCTCCGAGTCTCAGCTGGCTCAAAGCCTCACTACTAGCGTTTACCTTCTCCCCCTATGGTGTCTTTGCTTGACAATCCCCTGCGTACTGGTCTTCAGCAAGACCGCATCCCCGAGCCTCAGATTCTGGTAATTTTTGGGGCCTCGGGCGACCTCACCCAGCGCAAAATTGTGCCCGCTATTTACCAGATGCGGCGCGAGCGGCGGCTGCCCCCCGAACTCACCATCGTCGGCGTCGCCCGGCGCGAGTGGAGCCACGAATTCTTCCGTGAGCACCTGCGCGAAGGGGTAGAAGAATTTGGCAACGGTCTCGGTCATGAGGCGATTTGGAATGACTTTGCCCGTGGGCTGTTTTACTGCCCCGGCGACATCGACAACCCAGACTCTTACCAAGCCCTCAAAACCCTCCTAGCCGAGATCGATGAAACCCGAGGCACCAAGGGCAATCGGGTATTTTATCTGTCGGTGGCACCGCGCTTCTTTGGCGAAGCCACTCAACAGTTGGGCGCAGCGGGCATGCTCGAAGACCCCAACAAGCAGCGGCTGATCATTGAAAAGCCCTTTGGCAAAGACCTGTCTTCGGCCCAGGTGCTCAACCGGGTGGTGCAGGAGGTGTGCAACGAGCGCCAGATCTATCGCATCGACCACTACCTAGGCAAAGAAACCGTTCAAAACCTGATGGTGTTTCGCTTTGCCAACGCTATCTTCGAGCCCCTGTGGAACCGGCAGTTTGTTGACCACGTGCAGATTACCGTGGCCGAAACCGTGGGCCTAGAAGGGCGGGCGGGCTACTACGAAACCGCCGGGGCACTGCGTGACATGGTGCAAAACCACCTGATGCAGCTCTTTTGCCTCACGGCCATGGAGGCCCCCAACTCCCTCGATGCCGACAACATTCGCAACGAGAAGACCAAGGTGCTGCAAGCCACCCGCCTAGCCGACATTGACGATATCAGTCAGTCGGCGGTGCGGGGCCAATATTCTCCTGGGTGGATGAAGGGCCAGTCGGTACCCGGCTACCGTGAAGAAGAGGGAGCCAGCCCCGAGTCAACCATGCAGACCTTTAGCGCCATCAAGCTCGAAATTGACAACTGGCGCTGGAAGGGGGTGCCCTTCTACATGCGTACCGGCAAACGGATGCCTAAAAAGGTGAGCGAAATCTCGATTCACTTCAAGGATGTGCCCCACCTGATGTTTCAATCGGCGGCTCAGCAGATGAACCACAACGTGCTAGCCCTGCGCATTCAGCCCGACGAGGGGATCTCAATGCGGTTTGAGGTCAAAACGCCGGGCAACTCCCTGCGCACCCGCTCCGTCGATATGGACTTTCGCTACGATGCCGCCTTTGGCCAGGCCAACACCGATGCCTACGCCCGACTGATCGTCGACTGTATGCTAGCCGATCAGACCCTGTTTACCCGGGGTGATGAGGTAGAAGCCTCCTGGCGACTGCTCACGCCGCTGCTCGAAGCCTGGGATGCCCCCGCCGACCCCAAGGCTATCCCCATGTACGAGGCGGGCACCTGGGGGCCAGTGGAGGCCGAGTTTTTGCTGAATAAAGATGGCCGCCGCTGGCGACGCCTATAGGCAAACGTTTAGAGGCAAACGTTTGGAGGCAAACGTTTGGAGGCAAACGTTTAGAGGCAACTGTTAGAAAGGTCGTTCGTGATGGTGGGCAATGCCCACCCTACGGCTGCCCAAGTCTTACTCCCTACCCATCTACCCCTTACCCATCCACCCCACAATTCCCCCCACAATTCCTATGACTACTACTCCGGTTGTTGCGCTGCAAAAGCCCAAGGATATTTCCCTCGACGAGATTGAATCAGAGCTGCACAATATCTGGCGTCAGCAAGACTCAGGGGCCGCTACGCCGATGGCGACCCGAGCCACCACCTTCACGATGGTGATCTATGAGCCCGAGGAAGTGCAGCAAATTTTGGCAGCCCTGGGCCACTATACCGGCTTTATCGATGGCAGCCACGGTGTTCAAACCCGAGACGCCATTCGCCAGGCGCAGATTGTCTATGATCTGCGTGTGACCGGTCGGGTCGACCCTCCAACCCTGGCCCGTATCCGGCAGGAGTACAGCCAGCTTTCTGAAGAGCAAAAACAGTACGCCAACCTCGACCAGCGGGGGTTTAGCCTAAGCGAGTCGATTTCGGCCCACAACCCCTGTCGAATTATCAGCCTTTGCCCCACCTTTGGCGAAGACACCGGGGTAACGGCCCAAGTCTCGGTCTATTGCCCGGTGCAAAAGCGCAGCTCGGGCAACCTGGTGTGCTGCGAGTATATTAATCTGCGGGGCACCAAGGCAGCCCTAGAGCGAGTCAGCGACCTGGTGGCCTCGCTCACGCTACCCGAGCTGCCCAAGTTTGTCTGGTGGAAGGCGACCCCCAGCCCTGAGCAGCTGATTTTTCAAAGTCTGGCGAAGTCGAGCAACTGCATTATTGTCGACTCCAGCTACTTTAGTGACGCTGAGGCCGAGCTGCAAAAAATGCAGGCATTGATCGAAGCCGATACCTATATTGCCGACCTCAACTGGCACCGCCTGGCCCCCTGGCAAGAGCTAACCGCCGCCGCCTTTGACCCCCCTGAGCGCCGGGAGTCGCTGATCGATGTCGACCGCATCAGCATTGACTATGAGCAGGGCAATGCGGCTCAGGCACTGTTGTATCTGGGCTGGTTTGCCAGCCGCCTGGGTTGGCAGCCCGTCGACTATGTGGAAGAGGGGGGCATCTACAACATCAAAAAAATTCACTTTAAAGGCACCAACGACCTGGCCATTGAGGCGGAGCTGGCGGGCATTCCGGTGGCCGACTCGGGGGAAGTGGTGGGCGACTTGACCGGGCTACGGCTGGCCTCTACTGACCGAAATGCCAACTGCTGCACGATTTTGTGCTCTGAGACCACGGGCTGCATGCGGATGGAAGCCGGGGGCGGTGCCCAGGCCTGCCAGGTGGAGCAGGTGACGGCTCTGTCAGATCAAAAGGCTGACTTTATGCTGGGGCAGCAGCTGCAGCGCTGGGGCGAAGATATGCTCTACGAAGAAAGCCTAGCGATGGTGGCGCAGATTATGAATCTGCTCCAGGGGTGACAGGCTGTGGGGGGCACGGCTCGTAGGGGCAAACGGTCGTTTACCCCTGCCTAAAATCCGCAGCGCCCAACCGCCAAACCCGCAAAGGCGCGCTAAATGACTTACAGTGGCAAACAGTTTCGTGAAAAGCGCTGTCGATGCTGCCCCCAATTGCCGCTGGAGAACCCCTGATCGTGGGGCAAACTCAGCTCTTACTGCTGCCTGAGCGGGCAATTTATATTGAGGATTTGGGGGCACTGCTGGTCTCCGATGTGCACCTGGGTAAGGCGGAGACCTTTCAGCACTACGGGCTGCCGGTGCCCAGCCAGGTTAACGATGCTACCCTGCAACGGCTGGAGGGGCTGTGCGCTCAGTACAGCCCAGAACATTTGTGGATTCTAGGCGATCTGTTCCATGGGATGGAGGGCCTGACGGACGAGGTGATGGATGCCTGGCTGAGGTTTTTGCACCGTACCCAGGTGAGCGCTCACCTGATCTTGGGCAACCACGATCGCCGGCTGCAAGCGACCCTCAGCCAGCTCTCGGTGGAGTGTTTTGTCGAGGCGGTGGCGGTGGCGGGTGTTTTATTTAGCCATGAGCCTGACCTGGACGGCAGCTGCCTGAATATCTGTGGGCATATTCACCCCTGCTGGCGGCTGAGCCTGGGGGGCGATCGCCTGCGGCTGCCCTGCTTCCACTGGCAAGCTCGGCAGCAGCGCCTCACCCTACCGGCCTTTGGTGAGTTTACGGGCGGCCACGACATTGCCCTGGCGGCGGGGGAGGTGGCCTACGTGGTGGCGGAGGGGGCGGTGGTGGGGTTTGCGGCTACAGGTCGGTGAGGTAATTAGGGCCTGCTGATGTGCCACTGCAAAATCTCAACCTCAACAGTCCAAGGCCCCTGGGGCCAAACGCTATGCTAGATCCCTGGGGTTTCTGCGGGGGCATAGCGATGACCAAGGCTAAGGTATGGATGGCAGTGGCGTTCTGTAGCACTCTAGTCGCGCTGGGAGCGATCGCTTGGGGGTTGCGCAGCGATACCACTGTGGAGGTGTCCCCTGGGACAGAGGAACAGCTAGACGATCAGTCGGTGGTCATCGATCCCACCGAAACGTCTCCCGAAACTGCACCCGGAACGACTCCGGAAACTGCACCCGGAACCGCGACTGGAACTGCACCCGGAACCGCACCCGGAACCGCACCTGGAACTGCGCCCGCACCGAGCCCCCCAGAGCCTGGGGTTGGTGGCATGGGGCAGGCGGTCAATCCACCCCAGGCGGCTCAGCTGATTGCCAGTCAGCCGGGGTCTCGGATCAACTTGCGATCGCAGCCCACCACCACCTCCGAAGCCAGGGGCTACGGCATCGTCGGCGACCCGGTACGGCTGCTGCGGTCAATCGACCGCAGTGATGGCACCTGGTACTTCGTCAAATTTGATCAATCTGGGGCCGAGGGCTGGATTCGCGGCGATTTTATCAATACCGCCGGGCGGTCAACACCTCTTTCCCAGCGGGCTCGCCAGAGCAACACCTGTGATGGGCTGATGGAGGCAATGACCTTCACCGCTTTTTACGACGCCAGCGGCTTTCACCTGGTGCGCTTTGTCAATCTAGAGACCCAAAACACCTTCGATGGCAGCCTCAGCCGCCAGGGCAGCAACAACCAAGGCCAACCCCTCTACCAAGGCACCGTGAGTCCGCCCACCGGCGGCAGCTACCCGGTAGAGCTCATCGACCGATCCGGGGGCAATCCCCGCAGTGGTTCCCAGGTCTCGATTGAGTATGTGGGCATTGAGGGGACGGGCACCTGTCGGTAGATCTCCCGCAACAGCATCCCAGGGGAAGGCGCGCTGATAAGATTGGAACGTCAAGCCGCCCCCCCATTCCCCCATCCCCTCTACCGCCTATTTTGACCTCCTCCCCCGATTTACCCAATGCCGTTGCCGTCGTGCACGAGTGGCTGGTTAGCCGCGCCGGGTCAGAAAAAGTGGTCGAGCAAATGCTGGCGGTGTGCCCCCAGGCCGACCTCTTCAGTCTGGTGAAGTTCTTAGAGCCCGAGGCGGCTTCGCTCGTTCCCCCCGGCACTAACGTTCAGACCTCGTTCATTCAAAATCTGCCCTGGGCGCGGCGGCACTTTCGCCAATACCTGCCGCTGATGCCCTTGGCGGTGGAGCAGTTTGATCTATCGGCCTACGACCTGGTGCTCTCTAGCAACCACGCCGTGGCCAAGGGGGTGATCACCCGGCCCCACCAGCTCCATGTCAGCTATATGCACACCCCCATCCGCTATGCCTGGGACTTGCAGCAGCAGTACCTGGAGCAGGCGGGGCTGACCAGCGGCGTCAAAAGCGCCCTCACCCGGCTGATTTTGCACTACCTGCGCCTGTGGGATTTGGCCGCAGCCCACCGGGTTGACTGCTTTGTAGCCAACTCCCGCTACGTGGCTCGCCGGATCTGGAAAACCTACCGCCGCCCCGCCACGGTGATCTATCCGCCCGTGGCCATAGACCGCTTTCGCTGGCAGCAGCCCCGCGACGATTTTTATCTGACGGTGTCGCGCTGTGTGCCCTATAAGCGGGTCGACCTGACCGTAGCAGCCTTTAACCAACTGGGGCTGCCCCTGGTGGTCATCGGCGACGGCCCGGCGCTAGAGACTCTGCAAAAGCTGGCCAAGGCCAATATCACCTTTCTGCGGAACCCCGCTGACGCTGTGGTGTCAGATTATCTAGAGCGCTGTCGGGGGTTTATCTTTCCAGCCGAGGAAGATTTTGGCATTACGGTGGTGGAAGCCCAGGCGGCGGGGGCTCCGGTGATTGCCTACGGCAAAGGGGGCTGCGGTGAGACGGTGGTAGAGGGCAAAACAGGGGTGCTGTTTCACCGCCAGAGTGTCGATCACCTGGTGCAGGCGGTGCAGCATTTCGATCAGTGTCGGGCCGAGTTTGCCCCTGAACCGATTCGCCAGTGGGCCGAAACGTTTTCTGAACCTCGATTTTGTCAAGAATTAACCGTCTATTTGAGCCAAAAGTGGCTGAAATTTCAGCGGGGGGATGAATTAGAGTAATGTCGGTGTTGCAGGAGTAGCGGGGAAATTTATGTTTCCTCTAGAACGCACGATTCAGCCGGTCCTATTGTCACTGAGGATGTCAACTCGATCGCTGCCGATGGTGGGCCTGCTGGGGTTGTCTGACTTGCTGGCGCTGTCTTTGGCTGGCACGGTCGGGGTTTACCTGCGCCTGGCCCTAGGGGGAGAGTATTTGCCGGAGCTATACGGGCAGCTGTGGCCGATTTTTTTGGTGTTTTTGCTGGCCTATGCCGCCGCCGGGCTCTACCCAGCCGTGGGGCTCAGCCCGGTGGAAGAGCTGCGCCGCATCTGCCTGTCGACCACCTTTACCTATCTGGTGCTGGGGGCGGGGCTATTTTTGACCCGCGCCAGCGAAACCTATTCGCGGGGGGTGTTTTTAATCACCTGGGTGCTGTCGCTGCTGCTGGTGCTGTTGGGGCGTTTTTTAGTCCGGCAGGTATTTGCCCGCTATCCCTGGTGGGGCTACCAGGTGCTGATTTTGGGGGGTGGGCGCACGGGGGAGTTGGTGATTCAGACCTTGACTAATCAGCCCAACTTTGGCCTCAAGCCGGTGGCTATCCTTGACGACGATCGCAGCACCCACGGCAGCGTGATCGGTGGGGTGCCGGTGCTGGGGCCGCTGGCGATCGCACCACGACTGGCCCGTCAGCACGATATTCACTACGCCATCGTAGCCATGCCAGGGGTAGAGCGGCAGCAGTTGCTCAAGGTCGTAGAGCGCTATGGCCGCACCTTTCCCCACCTGATGATGATTCCTGACCTGTTTGGGGTGGCCAGTCTCTGGGTCAGCTCCAAGGATCTAGGGGGGATTTTGGGGTTAGAGATTCGTCAACAGCTGCTGCTGCCGGGGCCACGGCTGATCAAAGCCCTGCTCGATCTTGTCCTGACGCTGGTGGTGGGCATTGCTTTACTGCCCGTAATTGCAGTGATTGCCATTTTGGTACGGCTCGATTCGGCGGGGCCAATTTTCTACGGTCAGCCGCGCCTGGGCCAAAACAGCGTGTCTTTTGTCGCCTGGAAGTTTCGCTCGATGGTGTCGAACGCCGACCGGGTGCTAGATTGCTATTTTGAGGCCAATCCAGAACTGCGATCGCAGTGGGAGCGCGACCACAAACTGCGCTACGACCCGCGCATCACTCCCATTGGCCGCTTTTTGCGGCGCACCAGCCTAGACGAACTGCCCCAGCTGTGGAACGTGCTGCGGGGCGAGATGAGTCTGGTGGGGCCGCGCCCCATTGTAAAAGAAGAGATTTTTCGCTATGCCGACAAATACCCTCTGTATGCCCAGGTGTTGCCTGGCCTGACGGGGCTGTGGCAGGTGTCAGGCCGCAACAACGTCTCCTACGAAGAACGGGTCAACCTCGACGCCTACTACGTCAGAAACTGGTCAGTCTGGCTAGACATCTATATTTTGTTCAGAACAGTTTGGGTGGTTTTAATTGGTGATGGAGCCTACTAGGGTGAAGGGTTTGAGCATTAGTCGATTGACCTTAGAACGGCTGGTTTTGGCCAGCTTGGTGGCGCTGCCCTACGTCATCTACCTCACCCTTGTCACCCTCGTCGGGTTCCTCGCGATCAGCTTGTATCGCTGGCCCCGTGAGATTTGGCAACGGCTCTACCGCCAGGGCTGGCTGTGGCTAGCTTTGGGGTTGGTGGTGGGCATCGTCCTGTCTACCGCGCCCGGTGAGTCGGCCCTCCAGGGGCTCAACTTTGTGCCGTTTTTTGTGTTTTACGCGGCGATCGCCACCGCCTTACCCACATTTACTCAGCCCCTCAAGACCCTGCACCACTGGAGCATGGCGCTGCTGGTGGCCGCTGTGCCCATCAATTTAGCCGCCGTGGCTGAGTTTTACCTGCGCGCCCCCGCCAGCCTGGCGCGGTGGGGCAGTCACCCCTGGCTCCAGTGGCTCTATCTGCAAACCAACTACGGCCATCGAGCCAGTGCCGTCTTTGGCCACCCCAATGCCCTAGCCAACTATATGGTGATCGTGTTTGGTTTGGGGCTGGGCCTCTGCGCCTACTACCTCAATCGCTCCGATCTGAGGCATCAGGGGCTGTGGGTCTGCGGCGCTACCGCCCTGGCCCTGGTGGGCATCTACTGCTCTGGGTCGCGCAACGGGCTGCTAATTGCGGGCCTCCAGCTGTTGCTGTTTGGGGGGCTGCTGCGGCCCTACCGCTATATCTTTTGGGCGGGCCTGGGGGCGATTGCCCTGGTAGTCGCCAGCAGCCTACTCTGGGGCATCGGCGGGCGCACCCTAGGCGAAGCCCTAGGCACCGTTTACCTACGGTTTAGCGTCTGGCAGCTGGCCCTAGACATGATCCCCCAGCACCCGTGGTTTGGCAGCGGCCTGGGCACCTTCAAGCAGCTCTACGACCCGGCCAGCTTCCCGGTGGAAGGAGACTTTTTGCCCCATGTCCACAACCTTTGGCTGATGCTGGCCACCGAGGCTGGGTTGCCCGTCGCCCTGGGTTTTACCGCCGTAGTCGGCTGGGTGGTAGGCAGCAGCACCTCTGCTCTGATCGGCCACCCTCTCCCCGCCCATGCCACAGCCTTGCTGGCAGGCTACCTAACCGGCTTGGGCGGCACTGTGGCCTTTGCAATTTTTGACCTGGCGTTTTACGATGCCCGCGTCAATATTCTGGGTTGGCTGATGCTGGGCGCAATCCAGGGTATGGCCGCCTGGGTGACCCAGGCGGCACCTAAATCAGTTTGACCAGGCGCAGGCCAAAATACAAAGCAATGGCTGTCCCCACCATCACCGACAAAAATCCGACGTAGGCCACTACACCACCCATAGTCTCTCTCCACAACAGTTACGCTTTATATTGAACCACGGCGGGGGGAGCGTGGGGGAGGGGAGCGTGGGGAGGAGTATTGTTTGAACTTTGAATTGTGAATTCTAGCTGCCCCTCGACCCGCTAAAGTTTTAACTAGTTGCCATTTAGATAGTTGCCCTGCTTCCGGCTATGCCCATGAAATCCGTCATTCCTGTGCCGCTGCCTCACCAGCCCTACGAGGTGGTGGTGGCTAGCGATGGCCTAGACCACCTGGGCGCTTGGTTAGCGGCGGGTGACTCGCCCCTGGTGAAGCCGGGGCAAAAACTGCTGCTGGTGTCGAACCCGGCAATTTTTAAGCAGTATGGCGATCGCACCCTCAACTCCCTCACCCAGGCGGGTTATACCGTTGAGACCTGTCTGCTGCCCGCTGGGGAGCGCTACAAAACCCTCAGCTCCATCCAAAAAATCTACGATGCCGCCCTGGGCTTTCACTTGGAGCGCAAGTCGGCCATGGTGGCCCTGGGGGGCGGGGTGGTGGGCGATATGACCGGCTTTGCCGCCGCCACCTGGCTGCGGGGAGTGAGTGTGGTGCAGGTGCCCACCTCGCTGCTGGCCATGGTCGATGCTTCAATTGGCGGTAAAACCGGCGTCAACCATCCCCAGGGCAAAAACCTGATCGGTGCTTTCCACCAGCCCCGGCTGGTGATGATTGACCCGCTGGTGCTCAAGACCCTGCCCACCCGCGAATTTCGCGCCGGGATGGCCGAAGTCATCAAGTACGGCGTGATCTGGGATCGAGACCTATTTGAGGCCCTAGAGGCCGCCCCCCGCCTCGACCAGTATCGCTACCTGGGCGATGACCTGCTGCACACCATCCTCACCCGCTCCTGCCAGGCCAAGGCCGAAGTTGTCTCTCAAGATGAGAAAGAAGCCGGGCTGCGGGCGATTCTCAACTACGGCCACACCCTGGGCCACGCAGTCGAAAGCCTAATGCAATACCGGGGGGTCAACCACGGCGAAGCAGTGGCCATCGGCATGGTAGCAGCGGGCAAGATCGCCACCGCCCTGGGCTACTGGACAGAAACTGAAGCAACCCGCCAGCGCAGCCTGATTGAGAAAGCCGGGCTACCCACCGAGATTCCCTCTCAGCTGGCGGCTGACGACATGCTCACCCTGCTCCAGGGCGACAAAAAAGTCGAAGACGGTCAGGTGCGCTTTGTCATGCCCCAGGGGCTAGGGGCAGCGGTGGTGACTGGCAATATTACCCGTGAGCAAATTTTGGCGGCTTTATAGGCAGCGGCCCGGGCGGCGGCGGCACAGGGCAGATGATTCGGTAAGATGAAAGACCACCCGTTGACAACCCGCCATGCAAACCCAAGATCGTCCCCTCGTTCAAACGCCTAGCCCGACCTGCCTCCGCAGGGCCAGCGTCAGCCGCACCACGGGCGAAACCGATGTGCAGGTGAGCCTAGATTTAGACGGCAGCGGCCAGTGTGAGGCCCAGACGGGCATTCCCTTCCTCGACCACATGCTGCACCAGATCTCGTCCCACGGGCTGATCGACCTAGAGGTGCGGGCCACGGGCGACATTGAGATCGACGATCACCACACCAACGAAGATGTGGGCATTACTCTGGGCATGGCGCTGCACCAAGCCCTAGGCGATCGCAAGGGCATTACCCGCTTTGGCCACTTCGTCGCCCCCCTCGATGAGTCACTGGTGCAGGTGGCCCTAGACTTCTCCGGTCGGCCCCACCTCAGCTATGGCCTGGAGATACCCACCCAGCGGGTGGGCACCTACGACACCCAGCTGGTGCGCGAGTTTTTTGTCGCCGTGGTCAACCACAGCCAGATGACCCTGCACATTCGCCAGCTCGACGGCATTAACTCCCACCACATCATTGAGGCCACTTTTAAGGCCTTTGCCCGGGCCATGCGCATGGCCACCGAGGTCGACCCCCGCCGGGCCCACCTGATCCCTAGCTCTAAAGGAGTCATTTAGGCTCGTTCTGGGCTCATTTAACCTCAGCCGTGGGGGTTAGTTATGGGTTGTGGGGGTTGGCCATTGCTAACAGGCCCTGGGGGAGTAGCGGGTTGCCCTGTGCCCTGCACCTGGCGAATGGTATACAGGGGGCGGCCCTTGACCTCTTCGTAAATACGGCCCACATACTCCCCTAAAATACCGATAGAGATCAGCTGCACACTGCCTAAAAAGAACACGGCAATGGTGATCAGGGCATAGCCTATCAGCGGTGAGGCGACGTAGACAAAGCGCCAGTAGAGGACGAGCCCGATCATCCCCAGGGCCAGCAGGGCAGTCAGCAAGCCCAGGTAGGTAGCCAGTTTCAGCGGCACCCGCGACAGCGAAATCATACCGTCTAAGGCCAGCACAAAAGACTTAAAAAAGGTGTATTTGGGGCGACCGGCTAGGCGGGGGTCACGGTGGTAGGTGACCGCCGTTTGGGAAAAGCCGACCCAAGCCCGTAGGCCACGGAGATAGCGGTTGCGCTCGGGCATGGCGTTGAGCACATTGACCACCTGGCGATCCATCAGGCAAAAGTCACCGGTGTCGGTGGGGATGGGCACATCGGCCACTCGGTTGATCAGGCGGTAAAAGCTATAGGCGGTGACCCGCTTCAGCCAGGTTTCCCGCTGGCGCGACAGCCGCTGGGCGTAGACCACCTGATAGCCCTGCCGCCAGGCCGCCACTAGGTCAGGAATCAGCTCCGGTGGGTCTTGCAGATCGGCATCGAGGACGATCACCGCCTGCCCCTGGGCAAACTGCAAGCCAGCGGTAACGGCGACCTGGTGGCCAAAGTTGCGCGCTAGGCTGATGTAGCCAACGCGGTTGTCTTGGTGGTGAATCCGCTGCATAATTTGCAGAGAAGTATCGCGGCTACCATCGTCGATTAATATAAGTTCGAAGTTTTCCCCTAGGGATGCCATCGCCCCCGCCACTCGCCGATACATAACCTCTAGATTTTCGGCTTCGTTAAAGACCGGCACCACAAGGGAATAGGTCGGAACCGTGGCCATGGTAACCGCTGTAGATTTGAACTACCAAATACTATAAGCTTTCACTGACAGTATTTTAGGCGGCTATGGCAAAACTCTCGAACCTGTTTAGTGAGTCAACTCTATCCGCCAATCTGTCATATTTTGACTACGAATGTGTGCTGGGCCGCCAGGCGCTGGTGCCCTGGCTGCGACGCCATGTAAACCTGGCGGGGCTGCGGGTGGGAGACTTTGGCTGCCACCAGGGGGGGGTTTTACAGGTGCTGCGGGAGGACTGTGCCATTGGCAGCGGGGTGGGGTTTGACCTCAACCGACAGGCGATCGCCACCAGCCCCCTCCAGGCCGACGACAACTTTTACCTCCAAGAGCAGGATATCCTCACCTTCGACCCACAGGATTATCCCTTCGATTTAGTATTGTTTCGAGATTCTCTAGAGCATATTCCCTCCTACTTTGAAGCCCTGGCCAAAGCCAAAGCCTGCTTGCCCTTGGGGGGGCATATTTTTGTCTCGTTTCCGCCCTATTATTCGCCCTTTGGAGGCCATCAGCAGTACGCCAACAATAGCTTTAAGCTTTGTCCCTATGTGCACTATCTGCCGTCTAAACTCTTCTTTGGCTTAATACAATGCGAAGACAATGCCTACATGAGCGCTGCTGCATCTAAGGCGGATCTGCGCAGTATTCGCAAAACCCGGCTCACCCTAGGCAAGCTTGAAAAAGCTGCCCGGCGGCTTGGATTAGCGGTTGCTGCTCGCAACCTATTCTTGTTGAGGCCTGCTTTTAAGGTACGCTACGGGCTCCCCATTCTGCAGGCTCCCATCATCGGCGATTTGCCCGTTGTGCGGGAGGTGGTAGTGATGGGAGCCTACTATCTCCTGGGCAAGCAGTAGCGGTTGGATAAAAAGGTAGACCTCAGCCTGGGAAAATTTCAACTCAAAGATTGAGCTGGTTTGTAGGCGAGCCAACAGGTGGTGGGCCAGTTCGGGAGAGCTGCCGTAGGCGGGGTGGCGCAGGTTCAGCAGCACGTAAGCGTATTGGTTGAGACTGCTATTGCGATGGGCCTCGGTGGTGTAGTCGATGTGCACGCGGTGGGTGAGGTGAGGAACGATGCTATGGGTCGTGAGCACACTGTTGCGGTCGTCAATCTGGGCGATCGCCTGGCGGGTTGCCGACCAAGTATCTACCGCCGATAGGTAGTCGCCCCAGAAGTAGGGGTAGCGGGCCAGGGCCGCAAAGGCAATCAGGCACCACAGCACAATCCAGCGGCGGCGGCGCAGCCACCCGGCCCCCGCTACCTGGGCGGCAATCACCGCCAACAGCAAAAACGGCAAAATTGGTAAAGAGTATTGAAAGACAATGTTTTTCAGGGCTGCCGAGTCAGACAGCAGGTTGAGCCCTAAAATCGATGCGCTGCCCACCAGGGGAGTCAGATGCCGCCACGACAGGCCCCAGATCAGCGGCACCAGCAACAGCACCAAGTACTCCAGATTCGCCAAGGTAAACAGTTGCTGCATCAGCAGATCGGGCCGCAGCAGGGCATTGCGCATCACCTCCCCCAGGGAGCTGCCCAGGCTGCCGTAGTGGCTCAGGGCATGGTGGCCGTCGGGCTTGAAGAAGGGAATTAGCAACTGGGTAACGATTAAAAACCAGGTACTACCGATGGCGATCGCGTAGACCCCATACCAACGGCGGCATTCAAAGATCACTAGCCACAGGCCCATGGTGATCAGCAGCAGCGAGAGGGAGGCGCGGCAGCCGAGGATGAGTGTCGTGGCGATCGCAAACCCCAGCGGGCGCTCTCCCCGCGCCGCTAGCACCGCTGCAAAGATCAACGGTACGGCCATGACTTCGGGGTGGAAGTCGAACAGGTTGATGTTAAATACCAGCGGGTAGAGCAGGTAAGCAATGCCCACCGTCCAGCTCTGGTGCTGGGTGAGCCCGGCCTGGCGACAAAGCGCCAGCAGAGGCCATAGGGCGATCGCCAGCGATAGGGCTTGAATGGCCAGCAGCCAGTGCACATCGGCATAGATGCGGTAGATCAGCGCCAGCCCGTAGTAGATCCATTCCGCATGTCCGCCCAAGAAGTGGTAGCCCCAAAACGATACAATCGGCGGCTGGCCAATGCTCAGCAGGTACAAAATCTGGTCGTGGTAGCCCAGATCTAGGGCCCCCGACTGAAATAGCCCGTGGCGCAGGCTGCTGAGCAAAAACAGCAGCACCGCGTAGACCACCACCACCCAACCCAGGGATCGGGTGGCCGAGGATAGGGGAGGCAGTAAAGCAAGTTTCATAGGGCGTTGGGGTACAGAGGGCAGGAGTACAGACAGAATCTTAGGTTAAAGCTGAAGCCCTCTCAAGCAAAGCCCGGAGCTCGTACTAAAGATGTGCATCAACTGATTTTGCCCCGTCCCCAACGACGCATAGATCAGCGATTAGACTATTAGTCCTTCCCATGGAAACGCCGCTGGTTCGTGGCTCTGGAAGTTGACCAAGGGGCCAGTGAAAGAGAAACAGGGCAGTAAATTTTATTGCAACCTCGGCTTCGCGGATTTTCTTTCCCAGAAGCAAAATAAAGCAAGGCTCGTAAACCTTATGTTCTCGTTGGCTATTACGTCGATCCATTAGTACAAACGCTTATCTTGACAGGGGTAGAGTCCTCCCAGCTAGGCAACTCAGGCAGGAGCCGATCGCATCAGATCGCCAGTTTCACCCTCAGGCTTGCCTTGGGCCAGCACCGGCTGCCCGGTGCCAATCGCTCTTTCGACGATGTCGGCAGCTTTGGTGACTCCGCCCGCCTGGCGGATAGAGGCTTGCAGGCGCAGGGAATTTTCTCTATAGGACGGGTTGCCCAGTACGGTGGTGATGGCAACCCGCAGTTGATCGCCGTCGATACCTCTGAGCGGCACGACTTCCCCGGTGCCCGTCCAGGCGATGCGGGCGGCGACCCCGGGCTGATCGTTGGCAATGGGGATGGCCACCAGGGGCACGCCGTTGCCGAGTGATTCTAAAACGGTATTTAACCCAGCGTGGGTGATGGTCAGGCTGGCCCGCTGAAGGAGCTCAAGCTGTGGCGCATAGCCCACCACTAGGGGATTGCCAGGGAGATCGCCCAGGGCTGCGGGAGCTAGGCCGCCACCTAGGGCAATGATCAGTTGGGCATCTAAACCTTGGCAGGCGGCGGCGATCGCCCCAAAGACGTGCGTCAATTGGTTTTGCACCGTCCCCAGCGACGCATAGATGAGTGGCTGCCCCGTGAGTTTGTCCCACGGGAACTCAGCTGGTTCGCGGCTTTGGGGGTTGGTGAGGGGGCCAGTGAAATGGAAGCAGGGCGACAAATTTTGTCGAGGAAACTCAAACTCTGGCGGCTGCTGGCAGATCTGAGCCAGTTTAGAGAACCGATCTTCGATCTCGGTAAACGGCGGTAGGCCCCAGGACTGCCTGCGACCAACTACTATCGCTGTAATCGGTTTGGCCGCTCGGGTTAGTAAGGTATACCCCAGCTGATTGCGCAATTTTGCCTTGAGGCTAGGGCTGTACTCCCAAGTCATGTTGAACGGCGGCACCTGGGGCTCGCGGTTGAGCGGCAGGGCACAGCTGACGCTGACAAAGGGCAGCTCTAGATGGTGGGCAATGGTGCTACCGCTAAAGGAGGTCTGGTCGATTATGAGCGCGTCTATGCCCGCCTGGCGAATGGCCGCTGGAGCCTGGTCAAACAAGAGAATGGTCTGCTGCTTGAACAGTTCTACGGTGTAGCGCAGGGCCTCAAGGCCGCTGAGTTGGCCTAGTTCCGCCAAAGCGCTGGCCGTAGATCCCAGCGGAAAAGCCTGCTCTCCCACGGCCCCAAACTCTAGCCCAGCGGCCAGGGTTTTGGCCTGGGCATCGAGCATGCCGACCAGGGTGACGCGATGCCCCCGCTGTTTAAGCTCGTGGCCTAGGGCGGTCATGGGGTTGAGATGGCCAGCGGCGGCGGGGCACAGTAGCCCAAAGTGAGTCATGGCATTGCTCCGGTAGGGCACGGCGGTTACTCCGCTAGCATCCCAGGTTTTTATCAAACGGTCTTAGGGGTGGGGACTACCGGCGGCGATCGCAATTTGGGCGCAGGCTTCGGCATCCGACAGGGCATCGTGATGGTTGAGGGGTATGCCCAGGTAGTCGCACACGTTGGGCAACTTGGTGGGGCGAATGTTCCAGGCCTGGCGGGCTAGCTTGACCGTGCAGACAAACTCGGCCAAGGGCGGGGCAATGCCGTAGGCCCGGCAGCAGGCCTTGAGCACGCTGCGGTCAAAGGAGGCATTGTGGGCGACGAGAAAATCGGCCCCGGCCAGCATCGCGGCGATCGCCGGCCACAGCTCAGCAAAATCGGGCTGATTGGCCACCTGCTGCCAGGTGATGCCGTGGATGTGGGAAAACTCAAACACCCGTCTGGGTGGCCGAATCAGATGGTGGACTCGCTCGATCACCTGACCCTGATCGACCCGCACCAGGCCGATGGCGCAGGCGCTATCGCGGTAGCGATCGGCGGTTTCAAAGTCGAGGGCAACAAAGGTGGTCATGGGCACAGGGGGAGGGGGGAGGGGGGAGGGCGCAGGGCTGGGGCGATACAAGAAGGCAGCTTCCTACTAACCCCGCTGGGGTGAGCACAACGTGGAAGAAACACCTA
>RECJ01000032.1 GCA_007694115.1 Leptolyngbya sp. DLM2.Bin27
CCAGGTTCCTACTCTAACAGCCCTCCCCTCTCCTAGCGAGACGGGAGGGCTGTTTTGCTTTAAGGTTTAAGCTCGAAGATCAGATGTCTTCAAAAATTGTCCCAAATGGACAGAGCTTTGACTTGCGCTAGGGTCGAGTCTAGATAGGTAGTGCCATTTTTATTGGCTGGATCTTCCATAGGATCTTGGCCAAAGTAGCCACGGTCACCATCATGTTCGTGGGGGCCACTGGCAATCGCTTGATATCGGCCTGAACGTCTTGCTCGGTTAAAGGGTGATCCCCAAGTCCACCGCCAGCGGGACGGAAATAGCACTGAGCCAAAGTTGTCAACCCAGTCATTGTCGCTGTGAAAGTGATAAACCTGTTCGGCGGCGTCGAAGCCTTCTTGCCCATCAAACACACCTCCTAGGGAGATCACCGTAATCTCTAGGGGCAACCACTGAACTAGGTAGGGGGCTGCTCCTAGAGCTACTTGAGCACCACCACTGGTGCCCATCATGATCAGTTGAGGGGGTGGGTCAGCTTCGAGATCAATGGCTGCTGCCGCTGCCATCCGTTCGATAATAGTAGCAGCGGTGCCGCGATTGTAAGCTTGGCCGTAGCGATTGTCGGCTGATAGGGCAACGCGCCAGAGATTTCTGGCCTGAAGCACCATGCGAGCTGGGTTTTCGCTGCTGCCAAAGCTTTCGCTAATATCCCAAAGCCAGCGAAAGAAGGGCTGTCCGCCTACATCATCACTGGCGGCAGAGTAAGGAAATACATCTCGTACCACTGCGCACTGTGGGAAAGTGGCTTCTAGCTCGTCTAAAAAAGCTGCTTCCCCATCAGCTAGCGCTTGGTCAGAAAGATCACCAACTCCGGTCAAAAAGACTAGGTAGCAGGGAGGGCCATCGCCTGGGGCCAGGGCGTCGTCAGGCAGTTCGGGCCGCTGGTCGGCCAAACCGTTGCCATCCTTTAACCACCATGACAGGGTGCTGATGGGGGCAATGGTTCCCCAGACTAGAAAAAATAGCCCTAGGGCGGTGAGCAGTTTGCTGGTATCGCCCGCTGCTCTTGAGGCTAGGTTTACGAATAGAGATTTCATGGTTGATCGCCCCAAAGGTAAACTGAGCCAGGTGATTAAGACAACATCGTATGGGTAAGCGGCATTTTATCAGGTGGCTAAGGCAGGTTTTGCTAGATGCCCTCACGTTAAACCAAAATTTTTATGAGCACAGTCATCTTTACCCTGCCGCGAAACGCTTTGCCCAAGGTATTGTGGTGCTAGCAGCATTGTCTCACGGACTGGGTAGTGGACTGATCTTGCTGTTGTACCAGCCCTCGCTGGCTCAGTTGGGCCTAGGGATTTTGATCAATGCTGTCAGTGTAGTGCTCGGGTATTATCTCTGGACTTATGCTATCTGGAAGCTCGACACCTACATTGCTCCGCCTGTGCCCCCTTATCGAGAGTTGCTAATTCCAGTAGGGTTTGCCTATACTCCCCAAGTTCTGAACTTATTAACGGTGATTCCGCTATTTGGGCGACCGATTACGCTGGTGCTGGCGGGGTGGACTCTATTGGGGGCGATCGCAGCTGTCCGTGCCGGGCTTAATATTGGCTTAGCCAAAGCGACTCTACTGGCTGGGGTAGGCTTTACCCTAGTTCAGGTGGTGCTCGGGTTGGTGCAGTTAGGGGTGCAAAACTGGGTAATTTGATGGGGCTAGAGGACTTTGGGTCAAGGTTGCAGTCTGTTTTTTGAGACCTCAACCCAAATCCAAGCCCCCGTTTAACCCTCTCCTGTGATCGATAGATTGTCGACCCAGATGCGGGGGCAGAGTCCGCCAGGGGTAATTTCGGCCTCGGGCTCAACGTGAATAATGGCCTTGAGCAGATCGCGGAAGTCACCGGCGACGGTGGCGGATTCAATACTGGTGCGATCGCCTTTGTTCACCAACCACCCGTCAAAGGGCAGGGAAAACGAACCCTGAAGCGAATTTACCCCGGCGTGGAGTGCCTGCACGTCGTCAATGAAAATCACGTTCTCGGCTTGGTCGAGGGTGAACTCGCTCTTGGCCTCGTCGCCTGGCAATACCTGGTAATAGCTGGGGCTGATGGAGATTTTAGCGCCAATGCTGGCATGACCCGTGGGACTGGCCCCCATGCGCTTAGCCGTGCCAGCACTGTGGAGAAACTGGGTCAGCACGCCTTTTTCAATGATTGGCACCCGGCGGGTAGGGGTGCCCTCACCGTCAAAGGTCTCGGCGCTGACATTGTTGGGGTGCAGCGCATCATCGTACACCGACAGTAGGGGTGAGGCCACCACCGTACCGATAGAGTCGACTGTGGAGAGGCTGCGGTTGTCGAGCACGCTCTGGGCATTGTACATATTTGAGAATGCTCCCAGCAGGCTCAAATACGCTTCGCCGGAAAACACTACCCGGTACTTACCGGAGGGCACCTTGTCGTAGTCGAGGTGGCTAATGGTTTTTTCGGTGGCTTCCTTGAGGCAGCCCTCGATATCTAGCAGCGGCAACCCACGATCAACCCGCATGGCCCCAGCAGAGCGAGGCTTGCGGCCCTCCTGCTCGGTTTTGCTGTAGAGATAGAGCGAGGCGTAGGAGCGGGCTTCGTGGCGCATAGCCCCAGCGCTGTTGAGGTAAAAGCGGTCGATGCTGCGCTGGGCTAAACCGTTGTAGGGCACGCTAGCGATCGCAGGATGGGCCTCTAGCAACTGCTTCTCTACCCCCACTAGAGTGCTAATCAAATCGCCAACGGGGGCAGGGGGCACCGTCTCTACCTGAACGTCGGCGGTGGGAGCCACCGACTCAGGGCTAAAGTCGGGAATATTGTCGGTGACGCCAAAGGCGCTGGCCTCTTGGGCGGTTTGCAGCGCCAGATCCATGCCCAAGGGGTCAACATCGCTGGTGGAGGTCACGCCTACTTTGCCGTCGGGGTTCCACACGCGTACGATCACGCTGGAGCGGTTTGATGCTTTGACCTGCTTGGGATCGCCCTTGTCAACTTGGACGCTAGTTTCGTCAACGGAAGAACCGTAGACGTCATATTTGGAAATGCCGAGTTTCTTGGCGCTAGATTCCGCGTAGGCGGCGATGTCTTGAATAGAGGGCATAGGGTGAGTGGGGGGATGGGTGAGTGGGTGAGTGGGGGAATGGGTGAGTGGGGGGATGAAGTGGGTAAGTAAAGTTTCTCTGCTTGCTTCATCTACCCACCGACATCACTTACCCACCGACACCTCTACCGTCCGCCGACGGTAATTGAGTCAACTTTCAGATGGGGCTGCCCCACGGTGACGTAGATGCTGCCGCTGATGGAGCCGCAGAAGCCCGCCGCTAGGTCAAGGTCGTTCGAGCACATGGAGATTTTGTCCATGATTTCGGTGGCTTCACCAATTAGGGTTGCGCCCTTGAGCGGCTTGGTAATCTGACCGTTTTCAATCAGATAGGCTTCAGAGACGGCAAAGTTGAACTGACCGGTGGGGCCGACGCTGCCGCCGCCCATCTGTTTGCAGTAGATGCCTTTTTCGACAGAGGCAAACAGTTCTTCGACCGAGTAGTCGCCGGGGGCGATGTAAGTATTGCGCATGCGCGAGGCGGCGGCGTAGGTGAAACCCTGGCGACGACCGCTGCCGGTACGGGGGTGGCCGGTGCGCATGGAGCCAGCTCGGTCGGAGATAAAGTTTTTGAGGATGCCGTTCTCAATCAGCAGAGTACGCTGGGCAGGCATGCCCTCATCATCCATGTCGATGGTGCCAAAGGCATCGGGAGACAGTCCCTCATCCCAGGCGGTGAGGTTTTCGTGGGCAATTTTCTGCCCTTTTTTGTCGATGAAGGGGGTGGTGCCCCGCTCGATCTGGGTGGTTTCGAGCAGGTGGCCGCAGGCTTCGT
>RECJ01000100.1 GCA_007694115.1 Leptolyngbya sp. DLM2.Bin27
TGGGGTGGTGGGGTGAAGAGGTGATGGGGTGGTGGGGTGAAGGGGTGATGGGTCAAACAACTGTTGCCAGAGGCGCTGTTCGGTTTCCACATCGAGGGCGCTGGAGAGGTCGTCGAACACCATCAGGGCGGGCTGGCGCAGCAGCATGCGGGCGGCGGCGGCCCGCTGCTTTTGGCCACCGGAGAGGCGCACGCCTCGGGTGCCGATCAGGGTGTCGAGGCCGTCGGGCATAGTGGCTAGGTCTTGGTCGAAAACGGCGGCGGCGATCGCCTTTTCAAGACGGTCAGGGGAAGCCGCCTCGTCTAGACCCAGCAGCAGATTCTCCCGCAGCGAAGTACTAAAAAGCTGCGGAATCTGGGGCGTGTAGGCCGCCCGAGGCGGCACCAAAAAATTGGCTGGGTCGTGAATCTGCTGGCCATTCCAAAATAGCGCCCCCGACTGCATCGGCAATAGCCCCAGCAGCACCCGCAACAGGGTGGTCTTACCCGCTCCCACCCGTCCGGTAATCACCGTCAAACTGCCCTGGGGCAAGGTAAAGCTGATATCGGTAATGCCCTCATCGCTGCCGGGATAGCGGTAGGTCAGCCCCTCTACCCGGAGTACTTGCAGCGCCTCGGTCGCTGGCGGTTGAGGCAGGGCGGGCAGGGCAGGCTGAGGGCCGAGGATGGGTTTGAGGTAGAGAGGGTGGGGATAGGTAAGAGGGTGGATGGGTGGATGGGCGGATGGGCAGGACTCATCCACCCATCCACCCATCCACTCATCTACTCCCACCAAGCCCCCCATGCGCTCGAACGAGACTTCGCTCTGTTTGGTAACGGCGAGAAAGCTGCCTAGGAAGCCGAAGAAAAAGGTGATAAAGGAGAGGTAATAGATAAACAGGGCAAAGTCGCCGAGGGTGAGGCTGCCCTGGGGGCCAAGGCTGGGGGCGGCTAGCAGCAGAATTAGGCCGGTGCCGAGGCTGAGAATACTCTCAAAACCGGAGTTGAGGATGGCGCTGAACACCTGGTCGCGGATCATCAGGTGGCGTCTGCGATCGCACCTTCCTCGCAATTCCTCCAGCATTTGGGCCTCGGCCCCGGACACCTTAATCGCCTGTACCGCCGTCACCATTTCGCCAATTAGCCCCGTCACCTGCTGGGTGGCCTGGCGGCTGGCCCGGCGATAGCGTTTGAGGCGATGCTCGGCCCGCCGCACAACTGCCGTAATCAGGCACAGCGGCAAAAACACCAGCAGCGTCATTCGGGCATTGACGCTCAGCATCAGCGCCATAGACACCACGGCAAACACCGCCTCGGCCAAGATCTCGTTGGTGCCCACCACGTTGTCTTCAATTTGGCTGGCGTCGTCGCGAAAAAAGCTCAGCATCTCCCCAGGGGAGGTGTTGCCTGCCGCTAGCTCAGCGCCGGGGCGGTTGAGCAGCCCCAGCATCAGGTTGTGGCGCACCAGGGCACTGATCAAAAACCGATGCTGGGTTTTGGTGATCCGCCCCAGAAAAATCGCCACCACCCGCGCCAACCCCGCTGCCAACAGCAGCCCAATCCACACCCACGGCGATCCATCTAGCCGAGCACGATCGGTGAGGCTGTCAAAAAAATCGCGAATCAACAGCCCCGGCAGAATGGGCAGCCCCGCAATGCAAAGCCACAGCAGAGTATCAACCCAGTACAGCCGCTGGGCATAGCGAATCAGTTGCCAGAGTAGTTGCCAGATGGAGGACATGGGGGGACGGTGCAAGGTGTCAGGTGTCGAGCAAAAGGCAGAACCGCAAACCCCATACCCAATACCCAAACACCCCAACATCTATCCACTCTCCCACCTTCCCCCAACCCAAAGGAGCCCTAGACGGATTTTTTTGGCTGCTGAACGGACTATTGGGAGCAAGCGAGTTGTGATGCGGTCACTGCCGCTTTATACGAAGATAAGTGACCAAAGAAATTCTTTGAATTTAGGGCTACTTGGGCTGGGCTGGAGGAATGCGGGCAACCCTACAGGGCTGAAGCTCCTTTGGCAATTTGTAGGCTGAGACCATACCGTCCTTACTGTCGAGGTAGAGTTCGGCGGCGGTGAGTAGGTGGGCGGCGCAGGTGGTGGGGTCGAGGTCGGCGAAGAGATAGGTGGGTTTGCCGGTGCCGACGTAGGCGATCGCACAGGGCTGTTCACAAATGCACAGGCACCCGGTGGTGCCGATCGCCAGCTCACCTTGGCGGGGCCACTGCTCATGCAGAGTCTGCAACTGCTTGAGTAAATGAGCACCGCCGGTCTCCCCGTCGCACTTTTCTTCGGTGGCGGTAAAGCCACAGCTTTGGCAGACAATTAGCTGGTCGGGCATAGCTACGATGGCTCCACCAGATAGGTAAACAGGTCATCCAGGATGGCGTTGGCGGCGATCGGGCCATCCCCAATCCAGTAGGAAGGCACCTCGTAAACCTGCCCCTTCTGAACCGCCGTTAGCGTAGACCAGAGCGGATCGGCCATGAGCTTAGCTTTCTCAGCCTTAGCCTGCTGGGCAATTTCAAGTTGATGCCCGTAGGACCAGAGAAATATAACGTCACCATCAGCATCCGATAGTTTTTCGCGACTGATGGTGTACTGAATATTATTGCCAAACAGAGCGCTAGCTTCTGATGCGGTCAAATTTTGGGCAGGCGGGCGAGATAGCCCGGCATCAGCGACCACTGTGCCACAAAATGAGTCTTTGAGGTACAGGTTCACATGGGTTGGATACACCCGCACGATCGACACCTCCATATTGGCGGCGCGATCGCCCATCTGTGCCTGAAATTCCTCAATTCGGGCGTTGTAGCTGCCCATAACTCGTTCGGCGGCTGCGGTCTGGCCCAGCACCTCTGCAAAGCGCATAAAAAACTCTTTCCACTGCCCACTGTGCTCAAAGGTGATCAAAACCGTGGGAGCAATTTTAGATAAGGTGCCATAGTCAACCGCAGCATAATCTCCGCCAATGATAAAGTCTGGCTGGAGGGCCAAGATCTTCTCAATACTTGGAGCACCGCTGCCGCCCACGTCTTCAATACCACCGAGCATGCCGCTCAGGTGAATGCCCTCAGCATTTAGCCCGTCACTGCCAATCGGTTTAAGGCCTAGGCTCAGCGCATCATCTAAACCACCCAAAACAACAATGCGCTGGGGGTTATTGGGCACGCAGGTTTCGCCTTTGGCATGGCGAATGACTCGACAGTCGGCGCTGGCGATGGCACCATTTATTTGAGTAGAGGCATGGGGTGTACAAGCGCTGCCCAAGATGACGACAACGAGACAGACCAACAATCCTAAGATGAGCGATTCGCGGAGCGTTCGGGAACCGACTCGGAACGAGTATCCGTCCCGGAATCGCCATTTTTTAGTTCTTAGGTTAACCCAGGGGAATTGTCGAGCCATTCTGTAACCATGCATGGGCATTAACTACCGCTCAAAATCCTAAAAATTAACTGAGACTGAGCCAACAATGCTCAGGGGTGCCCCCGGCTCGATCGCCACGCGGCCAAAGTTATTCGCTTTGAAGTAGCGCACGTCAAACAGGTTTTGCACATTGATGGCGGCCCGCCAGTTGTTGCGACGGTAAAACAGCGCCGCATCAGTGCGCAGGTAGCTGGGCAGGTCAAAGGTATCGCTGAAATCTCCAGCTCGATTGCCGATATAAAACACCCCGGCCCCAAAGCCTAGCCCCTGCAAATCACCGCTCTGAATTTCGTAGGTGCTCCACAGGCTGGCGGTGTGGTTGGGCACGTTTTGCACGCGGCTGCCTGGGGGTAGGCCAAAATACTCCTCGGTGTAGGCGGCATCAATATAGCCATAGGAGGCAATCACATTCCAACCAGGGAGAATTTCGCCCGCTAGATTCAGATCAATGCCTCGGCTGCGCTGTTCAGCAATGGGAATTGTAAAGTCCGGATTGTCGGGATCGGTGGTGGCCAGGTTGGTTTTGGTGATGGTGTAGGCCGCTAGGGACGCTGTCAGCCGATCATTGATGGCGGCCTGAACGCCCACCTCATACTGAGTGCCGCGCTCAGGAGGCAGAAAGTTATCGTTGACATCGGTGCCGAAGTTGGGCTGAAATGATCGCGCAACGTTAGCATAGAGCGAAATTGGCTCAATCGGCTGATAGACCACGCCAACGGTGGGGGTAAACGCAGTGACATCCTGTCCAGAGTCGGTGCCGGTGCGGTTATTACGGCTGTATTGCGAAACCAGATCAAACCGTCCACCCACCACGGCTATCAGGTTGTCGAGGATCTGGATTTGATCTTGCACTAAGAGGCCGAGGGCATTGGTGCGATCGCTATTATTTCGCACCTCATTAGTGAGAGCGCTGAGGGGAGGCCGCTCAACGACGTTATAGACCGGGTTAAAAATGTCGATATCTGGCGTCAACCCGCCCGGCAGTCGTCGCTGGGTGCCACCGGAGGTCTGCCGCCGCAGATCTAGCCCAATCAGCAAGTTGTGCTCCACGGAGCCGGTAAAAAAGTTGCCCAGCACATCGGTTTGCAGCGAGTAGACCTCAGAACGGTCGTCGTTGGAGCGGAAGTTGCGGGTCAAAATGCCATTGGCCTCGTTCAGACGTAGGGGCTCGGCCCGGTAGTCAAAGCTGTCGGTTGACAGCAGCCGAAACTGGTTGCGCACCTGCCAACTGTCGCTAAATTCGTGCTCCAGCCGGTATCCAGCCCCGTATTCCTGCACCCGGTTGACATCGTCGGGCTCCCCGAAAATGCGACTCAGCGGAGTGTCTACGATGCCTCGTCCGATGGCCAAAAGCCCCCTGTCAAAGGGGCGTTCGTCGTAGCGGTAGGTAAAATCTACATCTAGGGTCGTGGCATCGCCGAGACGAAAGGCGAACGAAGGCGCAGCAAAAAAGCGGTTGATGCCTTGGTCAAAGGCGCGGAAGCCATCGGCGCGTTCGTAAGCGGCGTTCAAGCGGTAGAGAATGGTGCGATCATCATTCAGCGGCCCGGTCAGATCGACCGTGGAGCGAATCAAGCCGTAGCTGCCCGCCTGGATATCCAAGCCATAGAACGGCTCCGCTAAGGGCCGCTTGGTAACCAGGTTAATAATGCCGCCGGGCTCTGTGTTGCCAAACAGAATTGAGGCCGGCCCCCGCAGCACCTCAATACGTTCTACATTGGCGGTTTCGGCAAACCCCGAGCCTGCCGATCCCCTAAAGCCATCGACAAAAATACCGTCGGTAAAAAAGCCGCGAATGTTGAGCTGGTCGGTGGTGCTGCCAAAGCCGCCATCCTGCACCACGCCGCTGACGTTGCGCACGGCATCGGTCACGCGAGTAATCCCCTGATCCGCCAGCACTCCCTCAGGAATGATCTGAATGGTACGCGGTGTGTCGCGCAGGGGCGTATCGGTGCGGGTGGCGGCGCTGGAGCTGCGGGGCGCGTAACCCTCATCGCCTTCGCCCGTCACCCCAATACGGATGGTGTCGTCATCGCCAGCGGCCAAGCTCAAACCAGGGACAATGCCCAACACTAGCCCGGCGGCCCCGGCGCTCACATCCACCGCAGGCGGCCCATCGCTGCCGGTAATGGCCACCCTCACCCGGTTACCGGGCTCATTGGTCACCGCCACCAGGGCAATGCCCTCGGCGGGGCCAAACTGCTCAAAGTCCTCCCCCTCCGGCAGGGCCAGCACCGCATTGGCAATCTCAACCACCAGGGCGTTGCCCACCACCGAGGTCGTGGGTTCCCCCAGCGCCCTGGTCGCATCCAGCACCAGCCGCAGGCCCTCGCCCTCAGCCTCTACCCGCACACCGGTAATCTGCGTCAACCCCTGGGCCAGTTCCAGATCCGCCGCCTGGCCGCTGGGCGGCACCGCTTCCACCAAAGACAGCGCCGTTTCTGCCCGAGCCGTCATCGGCACCAGCGCTAGCCATCCCGCCAACCACACCAACCGCTGCAATCGAACACCCATCACACCACCTACTGAATCGTTGAGAACACTGCCCTGGCGACCTATAGCTTTAGAGCAATCAGGAATACTTCTCAACAAGATACAGGTCAGAGAGGGCCTCTAAAGCAAGAGATGATCCCTGGGCGGAGTTTTTGCGATCGCACCCCGGAGTTTTTGAGGGAAGACGGTGTCGGGTGTCGGGTGTTAGGTCAAAACCCGATACCCGATACCCAAAAACCGATACCCCCTCCCCCTATGCCCTCCTCTGCCTCGAATATACCCCCGGATTCACCCCATATTTGCGGCGAAAGGCGGCAGCGAAGTGGCCACGGCTAGCAAACCCCACGGCCTCGGCGGCGGCGGTGACGCTGAGGTCGCCCGATTCGAGTAGCTGGCGCGATCGCTCCATGCGTTGTTCATGCAAATAGCCAAATACCGTAGTGCCAAACACCTGGCGAAAGCCCAGCTTCAGCTTGTGGTCGTTAATGCCAATCAGGCGGGCCAGTTCTAGCAGCGAGGGCGGTTGGTCGAGGCGGGTCTGCAAAATTTGGCCACCCTGACGAATACGCTCGATATCGTCGGGCCGCAGCGTCTGGGCCGCAGCCGGATTGGCCCCGTTGCCCATTTCATGCAGCACTAGGGCCATCAGTTCCCAGACTTTGCTGTCTAGATATAGACGCTGGGTGAGGCCCTGGTAGGGGCAGTGCCAGATTTGCTGCAGCACCATCTGCATCGAAGCTGTGGGGGTGCCAAAGCGTTCGTAGTACTGCTGGTCGGCAGGGCGCACGAGCGATCGCAGGGGAGGTGGCAGTTCATCGTTGCTGAGCCCGAGCCAATCGCAAAACACCTCGGGTTCTAGATGTACACTTACCGAAGCCCGACGTTGATGAGCGGGCTGATAATAGGTTTTCCCTGGTGCTAAACCACTGCCCCAGACCCCATAGCGATCGGCCTGGGAGGTTCCGGCTGGGGCTAAGTCAAACGTGTACTCTACCGGGTGCTGGCGATCGCAGGAGGTAATGACGAGGTCGTCAAATAGGGTGTAGTCAGTGATATCTAGGGTGATCCCAGGCCGCAACGCGAAGGTGTGTCCATGCCCTCGACCTAACTGCACTGGATAGGGCGTGAGCAGCTCAACCCCGTCAGCCGCGTGAACACTTTGACCGTCAGCGGCTTCAATTAATGCCCAATAGGCCTGCTGCGAGAGTGAAATGGTCATGAGTTTAGTTAAAGAGGGCCAGAAGGTATCCTTAAAACAATAGTTTATTGACAGCCATTCTCACTACCTAACGATCCAATATCATGGAAAAGCCTGGCAAATTGCCCTGAACTAGGCCAGCATCCCATTGGCCTGCAATCGCGCAATATGTCGGAGGTAATCGCCCGTCAAGTCTTAAAGACTATTACGTCAGGGAAATGCCTATAGAGACTCGCCATACGATGACAGCTAATTTCAACAGGGCTAAATCCGCATGGACGATGAAACAACTTGGTGGTTCTTTGCGCTGCTTTCGGCGTTCTTTGCTGCATTAACCACCATTTTTGCCAAGGTTGGTGTAGAAAATGTTGATTCCAACTTGGCCACGGCCATCCGCACAGTGATAATTTTAGCGATCGCCTGGGGCATTGTGTGGGTCAATGGTCAATTTCAAGCGATACTGACTATCTCGCCAAAGACACTGTTGTTTCTAATCCTGTCGGGAGTAGCAACCGGGCTATCGTGGCTGTGCTATTTCAGAGCGTTGCAAATTGGAAATGCGTCTTTAGTTGCGCCGGTCGATAAATCAGGGTTGATTTTAGTCCTCTGGCTTTCTATCTTGTTTTTGGGTGAGCCGCTGACGCTCAGGGTCGTTGCAGGCACAGTGCTGGTATTAGTCGGAACATTGGTGCTGATCCTGTGACGAGGTGGGTTTTGCAGGGGCTAGGCAGGCGATCGCGCCCCAGAGTTTTATGGGGTCAGGGAGCTTGCTTCGAACCTTCTGAGGTGAGGCACCCAGTAGCCCCCTAGGCCCACCGCGACCATTGCCAAAGCGCAAGCTACGTACAGGATCGCCATAGCAGTGCCGGGGCTAGTGCCAATCAGAGCGCCAAATGTTTTAGCGAGACTCGCCCTGGGGGCCATGGCTGGCTCTAGGATGTGCTCGGCCAGGGGACCAGCGATCAGAGCGGCCCCAGCACTCACCACCTGCACCACCAGGGCATTAGCGGCAAAGACTCGGCCCTGCTTGGCGGGGGCGATCTGGGTCATCCAGATCGCAGTTTCAGAACTGCCCAGTAGCGGAAAATTGAGCGACGAGCAAAATTGGGCCGGAACCCAAATTTGGGGCGATCGCCCCAGGCCAAACACCGTCTTACTCAGCCCCGCACCGATGAACCCAGCCAGCATGCCGCCTACCTTGTGTTTCGGCCCACCCCAGGCGCTGAGCGCGATCGCCCCGGCCACGCCGCCAATGCCCGCCGCCGCTGCGGTACTGGCCAGCACCTGGGCGCTGCCGTTGGAGCGGGCCAAGATCATCGGTTCATAGATGGCACCGCCCAGATCGTGGAAAAACCAAAACAGGGTGCTAACCAGCAGTAAGGCTCGTAAGCTGGGCTGTCGCCAAACTTCGCGCAACCCAAAAGTGAGCTTGGCCAACAGCGTTTCAATTTCAAGAGTGGCTGGGGGCGAAGGCTGAGGAATGTTAAGGAAAAGGAGGGATGCGATCGCCACCCCAAAACTCACCAAATCCATCCCAATAATGCCCAGTAGCCCGATCAGCGGGTAGAGCACTCCGGCCAGGGCAGGGCCAAAAATAGCCGCCCCATAGTGCACCGCCGAGTTCATGCTGTTGGCTCTGGTTAATTGGGAGGGCGGCACCAAGCCAGAAATCGAGGTTTGATAGGCCAAACTTTGAATTTGCCCAAAGCCACCATTGAACGTGGTGGCCAGATACAGATGCCAAATTTGGAGGTCGCCTATTGAGTAGAGTAGGCCAATGGCAACGGTGGAGAGGGCAGCGATTGCATCCCCCAGCAACATCAGGTGTTTGCGGTTAAAGCGGTCGACAATTAGCCCGGCGAAAAGAGTAATAGGAATGCGAGGAAGTTGTGAAAAGAACCCCATTAGCGCTAGGGCGGTGGCCGACCCGGTTGCTTCCCAAGCCCAGAGGGTAATGGCAAACTCGGTCATGTAGGTGCCGATGGTCGAGATGAGCTGGCCAAACCAAATAATACTAAAGGTACGCATAGAAACTATTTAGGCCATGCTGTTTGCTAAGTCGTACTCATCACTCTTGGCCGTTCGCTAAATACTTGAATAAATCATCAATCACAGCCTCTGCCGCCAGTGGATTTCCTCCTCGCCAGGTAGCCAGGTTCACCACATAAACCCGCTCGTCTTGTACGGCCCTAAGCTGATTCCAAAGAGGTTTTTTTTGAAGCCGCTCAAATATCTGCTGGGAGTCTTCATCCTCATCCAAAATGACAAACATAATGTCGCCATCGAGTTCCGTGATCAGTTCCTCAGAAAAAAAGACCAGTCCACCCTCGGCTTTGCCCTGGGAGGGCGGGCGGCGCAGGCCAGCATCCTCAAGAATGATGCCGCTAAAGGAATTTTCAACATCGCTAGCCAAGGCGTTGCAACATATTCTGACCACCGATATTGCTTGGTTTTCATAGGTATCGCCCAGAGCTGTTTTCAGGGCTTGAATGCGCTGGTCGTAGTCTTCCCACACCTGCTCAGCGGCAGCCACTTTACCCAGGGCTTTGGCAACAAAGTCAAAGTGCTCCTTCCAGGATGGGTAACCGTCCCAGTCGTCCACCACGGTGGGTGCAATTTGGGAGAGTTTTTCGGAGGCCAGATCCCAATCATTCATGGCGATGATTAAATTAGGAGCCAGGGTCACCAGTTTTTCTAAATTGGGTTGACTTTCTGCGCCTACTCTCTCAATGCCGTCTAGCCGCCCTTGCAGATAGGGGGGCGGCGTTTCAAAGTAGTGTAGAGTGCCAATAGGTTTGGTGCCTAGCGCTAGCGCATTGCCCAGGGTAGGTGTCCCAAGCACCACCACGCGAGAGGGATTGTTGGGTACACAGGTTTCTCCAGCGGCATGGATGATGGTTCGACAATCTGCTGAAGCTGAGGGGGCAGGGGGCGGTGACGAGTTACAGGCGATGACTAAAGCGGCGACTAATCCACAGAGGAAAATCGGCTGATAAATCTGCTTTAGCTGGCGCTGAATTGAGCTCTTAAGCAACATTAGGTAGCGTGTTTGGATAGAGGTTTATTGGATAAAACGCTTATCCCGTCTGCTCGAATTTTTATCGGGCAGTTGTCACAGTAGTGACTGTTGGGCATGCGAAATAGCAGACAGCAGGTTCGCCGCAGGGGTACAGAGGGCGAGCTACCAGATTTTTTTACGGCTTTGTAGACTACGGTTTGACAGAGCGGGTTACGGCCAGTACCCGCCGGGCTTTCGGGGCGATCAAAGACGATAGCTCGGTCAGTTGAGGCGGCGATCGCCGCCCCCGGACAGTTCGCCAACTCACTGTACAAGTTGTTACAAGCATTTCCGGTGTTGCCCCACATGACCGATCGCGGCAGCCGGGTGAACTGGTTAATTTGGGCGATCGCACTCCGTAAATGCTGAAACAGTGACCCAAAGACAAACTGATACAGCTCAGAGAGTTCCGCCATGGCCTGGATACTTGGGGCAGGGGTTCCCGACCACCGAGGGAGATACAGGACGCTCTTGTTGAGATGGTGCAGCACAACGGCTTGGGGGATATTGTCTTTGAGCACCAGGCTGACATGCTCTAGTGAGGCATCTAAGCCGACCCCCAACGCCGTCATGGCAGGCAGAATTGCGGGCAACAGGGCATTGTTGTAGTTTTTGTTCCACAGCGACGCTGCGATCGCTAGGTCTGGTATTCCCCGTGCCGCCGCAAACCGCTCTAGGTCATGGGGAAAGCGGCGAGAGGCCCAGTAGTCTCTCGCCAAAATCACCTCGTCTACGTCGGTGGATGGGGTAAAAACAAGGCGCTGCTGCCAAAACTCATCTAGGGAGGAGGAGACCCGCGCTAGCTCAGTCTGTAGGGGATCAGATTCTGCCATCGGTTAAAACTCCCAGCCGACGGTCGCCAGCACTTCAAAGGGAGTCCCAGGAAAGATCCGGTTGCGACCTTGAGCCGACTCAAAGTAGTTGACGTTAAACAGGTTTTTGAAGTTGAGCTGTGCCCGCAGGCGATCGCGCCGGTAGTACACAGCGGCATCGGTGCGCAGGTAGCTGGGCAGGGTAAAGGTGTTATCTAGGTCGCCCGGCCTGTCACCCACGTAAAAGAACCCTAGGCCAAAGCCTAGCCCTTCTAAATCACCCTCTTGAAAGGTGTAGGTTGTCCAGAGATTTAGGGTATTGTCGGCCACATTGGCCAGGCGATTGCCCACCGGAATATCGTTGTCCTGAGACACGATCGCATCGGTGTAGGCGTACCCCGCAATCACATTCCACCCCGGTAAAATTTCCCCCGTAACGGTTAGCTCAACCCCCTGGCTGCGCTGCTCACCGGTTTGAATTGAAAAGTCGGGATCGCGGGGGTCACTGGTGAGCACATTGGTTTGGGTGAGGCGGTAGAGCGCCAGGGTGGTCGAAAGCCGGTTGTCGAGCCAGTCGGCTTTGACGCCAATTTCGTACTGGGTACCCTGGGTGGGGCGAAAGAGGCCGTTGTCCAGCGTATTCCCCGTCACCTGCTCAAACGACTGACTAAAGCTGCCATAGACCGCGACATTTTCAGCAGGCTTGTAGACCAGACCCACGCGGGGGCTAAAGGCCGTGTCGCTCTGGCTGCTGCCACCGCCATTGCTGATGTCGTCAAAGGCTTGGTTGAGGTAGTCAAAGCGCCCTCCCACCAGGGCAATAAATTGATCCGAGAACGTGATTTGATCTTGCAGATAAAACCCAAAATTTGCGTCGCGGTACTGCTCTGCGCCAAACTCGGCAAGGATTGCCCCAGGGGGCTGATTGTAGACCGGGTTGAAGATGTCAATGGGGGCAATTGCTCGCCGCTGATACCCCGCTGGGCTAAAGCCATTTTGGTAATAGAAATCTGCGCCAATCACTAGCTCATGATCAACCCCAAACGCTTCAAAATTACCAACCGCAGAGAGGGTAGTTTCGTAATTGTTTTGGCGGTAGCTGTAGCCCGCATCACCCGTGATAAAAGCTGTTCTTGGTTGGGTACGCAGATCGGCGGCTAGCGGCCTTGGGCTGACGGAGTCTTGGTAGTCTTCTTCCCAAATAAAGCGAAAGGAGTTGCGCAACTGCCAATTGTCGCTGAAGCGGTGTTCTAGGTCATAACCCGTCCGCAGGGTGCGGCGATCGTTGCGGTCAAAGCTGGGCTCACCCAGGTAGCGATTGCGGGGCAGGGTGCCGTTGGGGTTGGGCAAAATAGTGCCCTCAATGGGCAAGCCCCGTTCGTTAGGATACTGGGCGTCTAAGTACTCGGCCTCAAAGGTCAGGTCAGTGCGATCGTCAATGTTCCAGGTAATTACCGGGGCCAGCAGGTAGCGATTGATCGCAATTTCATCAACAAAGGTGTCTGTGCCGAAGATCGAAGCATTGAGGCGATAGCTGACGGAGCCATCTTCGGTCAGGGGGCCAGAAAAATCTAGCGCTCCTTGGTAGGTGTTGAAGCTGCCATAGGTGGCCTCAACATTGTAGAAAGGAAACGGTAGGGGCCGTTTGGTGACAATGTTGACAATACCACCGGGGGCAACTTGCCCATACAGCACCGAGGCGGGCCCCCGCAGCACCTCAATGCGATCCACGTTAGCGAGATCAAAACCCAGGCGGCCCGCATTGGCATCGCGCACGCCGTTGCGCAAAAAGGTGCTGCCGGTAGCAAATCCGCGAATGATAAAGCCCGAAAAGATGTCTCTGGGGGATGTGGTGGTTGTAATGCCAGGGGTGTTGCGCAGCACATCGAGCAGATCAAAGGCCCGCTGATCGTCAAATACCGCTTCGGGGATCACCTGAATGGAAGCGGGCACATTTAGCAAAGGCGTGTCGGTGCCGGTGCCAACCCCAGAACTGGGGACAAAATACTCTGAGCCCGGCTGTCCTTCTCCCTCGACCTGAATGCGCAGGGTGCCATCGTCAGAGCCTCCCTGGGCGATCGCCCCAGGCTCTAAGGTCTCGCTATCGGTCTCTTCTGCCACCTCAGCTTCTGCCTCAATAGCATTGAGCCAGTCTGCTACCGTCAGAGACGTCTCAGGCTGAGAACCTGGTTCAGCAGACGCAATTGCATTTACCCCCGGTTTCTCCTCAGCTATCTCGGCCTGGGCTGGCATGGGTGCGATCGCACCCAGCGCTCCAATGGCCAACAACCATAGACCCAACGTTTTTGAAATCATTGCTACCAGCCTCAACAACCACTCAAAACGCGCCTTATCTGCACCAGCAAATAAGAAATATTCTCAAGTAGACTAGGCGGCATCAGCCCAACTTTTCTCTTCCAGCCGGACTTTTTTCTCTTCAATCGGGACTTTTTACGGTCCTACGCCCCAAACCGCTGCCCCATTTGGTATCCCTTTGGTGTCACCCCAAACCGGCGGCGAAAGGCTCCGCTAAAGGCGGTGGGGCTGGCGTAGCCAACAGCGGCGGCGACGGCGGCGATGGAGTACTGCTGGGCTAGCAGGTGACTGGCTTGCTCAAGGCGCTGCTGGGTGAGGTAGCCAAAGACGGTGGTGTTGAAGACCTGGCGAAAGCCTGCTTTGAGCTTGCGATCGTTGAGGCCCACTTGGCGAGCTAAGTCAATTAGGGAAGGCGGGGTTTGCAGGCTATCGAGAATGATTTGCCGGGCATGGTGGATGCGATCGCGATCGTCTCGGCTCAGAGGCGCAGACAACGGCGGGGACTCCTGGATCGCATTGATGAAGAGGGCGATTAACTCAATAGACTTGGCTTCCAGGTAGAGCGTTTGGGTGATGCCCTGATAGGGGCAGCGCAGTATTTGCCCCAGGGCGGCATCCATAGCTGGCGTCAGCCCCACCGGAGAAACAGGGACAGGAGGGCTGTCATCGGTCATCACCTGCGCCAAGGGTGCAGGCAACGATTCACTGGTATGGGCTACCAGGCTGTTCATCAGCGAACGATCGAGGTGAATGTCGATCGATAGGTAGTCCTGTTCGGCAAATTCTTGCCAATGGCCAACCTGCCTACAGGGCGGAGCCACATAGGCTTGCTGGGGTTCAAAGCGCTGATCGCCGTTATAGCAATAGCGGGTAGACAGGCTAAAGACAAACTCTACCCAGTCTTGGGGTGCTGGTTCACAGCAGTTGATCACATCTGTTTTGAGGCGGTACTGATGAAAAGTAAGGGAAATACCGCTGGGCAGTTCAATGTCGCGCTTGTAGCCTGTGCCTAGCCAGTCGGGATAGGTGAGCGTTTGATCTTGCCTATTCGCCAAAAGCTCTGGCTGTGTACTCTGAACATGCTCTCGAAGCAACTGGCGCAGTTCACCATCCTGAAAGGTGATCGTCACGGGTTGATGGCCCTCCTGTTGGCTATGGGTTAATAAAACTAATTCTCGATAGTTTGGCTAATGGGCAGGCACAGCGGTGTGTTGGATACGGGATCGGTGATAATGCGGCTCTTTAGGGCAAATACCTGCTCTACCATTCCCTCGGTCACAACTGCGGCAGGTCTCCCCTGGGCCATCACTTGCCCATCGCGCAGAGCAATTAGATGATGGCTGTAGCGACAGGCCATATTCAGGTCGTGGAGCACCATCACAATGGTGCGCTTAGCCTGACGGTTGAGTTGGTAAAGCAAGTCCAGCACCTCAATCTGGTGGGCTAAATCCAGATAGGTGGTCGGCTCATCCAGCAAGAGGGTTTCAGTATCTTGGGCCAGGGCCAGGGCGATCCACGCCCGCTGACGCTGGCCGCCGGAGAGAGTATCGAGGGGTCGGTTAGCAAACTCGTGCAGGTGGGTAGTGGCGATTGCCTCCTCCACTTTCAGCTCATCGTCCTTTGACCACTGTTGCAACCAGTTCTGGTGCGGGTAACGGCCCTGGGCTACCAGTTCCCGCACGGTCAGCCCTTCCGGGGCGGCGGGGCTTTGGGGCAAAATGCCCAGGCGCTTGGCCAGGTCTTTGGTAGGTAGATGGGCGATCGCATCCCCCTCCAAATACACCGTGCCACCCTGGGGCTTGAGCAATCGCGCCATGCCCCGTAGCAGAGTGGACTTGCCGCAGCCGTTTGGCCCCACCAGAGTTGTAATTTCCCCCTGGGGAATGGCGAGATCCAGCCCCTGAATAATCACGTTGCCGTCGTAGGCGAGGGTGAGCTTGCGAGTGGTGAGGGCGATTTGGGTGGCAGTGGTGGTGAGCATGGGTATCGGTTTACGGGTTACGGATTGCGGGTTACGGGTTGCGGGTTGCGTCAAGCCGAGTACCATGCACCGTGCACCCTACCCGCTCTTTCTTTTCCGCGTTATGGCCCCTTTAGGCCGGTCTCTGACCATCGCAGTAGAGCAGCCACAGAAAGTACGGTGCGCCGATGACGGCGGTAATGACGCCGCAGGGTAGTTCGATCGGGGCGAAGGCGAGGCGGCCAACGATGTCAGCCAGTTCCACGATGCAGGCTCCGGTGAGGGCGGCGGCGGGGATCAAGCCAGCATGGGAGGGGCCAACGAGATGACGGGCCAGGTGAGGGGCCATGAGGCCGACAAAGCCGATGGTGCCTGCGGTGGCGACGGCGGCTCCGGCCAGGGCCACGGTGCAGAGCAGCAGCAGGCTGCGCGTGTATTCCACCCGACTGCCGAGACCTTGAGCCAGGTTATCGCCCAGGTTAAGCGTGTCCAGATCTCTGGCTAGCACCAGGGTCAGGGGCAGAAAAATAACCAGCCAGGGCAGTAGCGGCCAGAGGTGCTCCCAACTGCGTCCGTAAACGCTGCCGGTGAGCCACACCAGGGCCTGGCTGACGTCGTAGATATTGCCGAAGGTGATCATCAAACTGGTGAAGGCCCCGGTCAGCGAAGTCAGGCCAATACCCACCAAGATCAGACGCATGGGCGAGCTGCCGTCGTTCCAGGCCAGCAGATAGATGGCGATCGCCACCCCCAGCCCACCCAAAAACGCCGCGATCGGCAGCCACCCCACCGGCAGACCCGGCAGCAGCACAATAAACGCCACCGCCACCAAACTCGCCCCCGAGTTAATGCCAATGATCTCCGGGGCGGCCAAAGGGTTACGAGTAATGCCCTGCAAAATTGCCCCCGCCGTTGCCAGTCCCATGCCCACCAGCAGCGCCACCAGCGCGCGCGGTAGCCGCAGCGTATTCACCACAAAGACATAGTCAGGGTTAGCCGAAAAGCCCAGAATGGTTTTGACCACCTCCAGGGGCGGCACCGAGTATTCGCCTTGGCTGACGTTAAAAGTTAGAGAAAGTAGGGCGATCGCCACCAGCCATGCCAAAACCAGCGGCACCCGCCGATCAACCCGAAAAGAGAGCGGGAATCGTCGAGGGCGGATGGAGAGCCAGGGTTTGGTAATGGGCATGGAGATCGGGTTTCAGGTGTCGGGTTTCGGATTTCAGGTATTGGGTTTCGGGTATCAGGTATTGGGTTTCAGGTATTGGGTTTCGGGTTTTGCCTGACACCTGACACCCGCCTTTCACCGCTTAATCTTCGACCTGGCCAAATAGATAAAGAACGGTGCCCCAACGACCGCGGTCATGATGCCCACTGGCAGCTCCTGGGGGCGAATCACCAGGCGGGCGGCGATGTCAGCTACTGAGAGCAAGATGCCCCCAGCGATCATGGAGTAGGGCAAAATCCAGCGGTAATCGACGCCGACGGCGAAGCGCACTACGTGGGGCACCACCAGACCCACAAAGCCAATCGGCCCAGCCAGAGCCACAGCGCTGCCCGCCAGAAGGACAATGGCGATCGCCGCAACCACCTTCACCCATACCGTATTCAACCCCAATCCCTGGGCCACATCTTCCCCCAGGCTGATTAGGGTGAGTTGTCGCCCCAGGGCCAGAGATGCCACCAGTCCCACGGTAATGTAAGGCAATACCGGCATGATGGTGGCGATATCCTGCCCAGCGAGGGAACCGGCCAGCCAAAAGCGAATCTCATCTAAGGTGCGCTGGCTGAGAATGAGAATGCCCGTGGTGAGAGAGCTGAGCAGGTAGGAGAGCGCGGCCCCGGCGATCACCAGCTTCAGCGGCGTCATGCCGCTGCGGCCCAGGGAACCGAGCCAGTAGACGGCCATGGCGGCGATCGCCGCTCCGCCAAAGGCAAACCCCACGTAACTGCCGCCGCTGCCCCGCAACAGCACCGCCAGCACCATCGCCAGCGCCGCCCCCACATTAATGCTGAGGATATCAGGGGCCGCCAGAGGATTGCGCGTCAGCCCCTGGGTAATGGCTCCAGCCACTGCTAGCGCCGCCCCCACCACTATCGCCAAAATCGCCCTGGGCAGCCGCACGGTGCGAATGATTAGGTGCTCAGTAGAGCCATCAAATTGAAAGATAGCCTGGCCCACGGTGCCAGGGGCAATGTCGGCGGCCCCCAGGAAAACGCTGAACAGCAAGCAGCCCAGCAATGCTAGCGCCCCTAAGCCTAGCCCGATGACCATGACCAGGGGCGATCTAGAGGACGGGTTAGAAGCGACAACACTTGACACCAGCGTGTAGATCCTTAAAGCGATAAATGCGACTTATTCTTATGAATAATAGCCTGTAGATGTTCGTATAAAAGCCTTGAGACTAATTCAGGAGATTTTTTGTAGGGAAATATTCTCATTATTGAGATTTGATGTTGTCCTCAAAAGCGATGTCGCATCTCGTCGCAGGTGTCCAGCAGTGTCTCTAGCCTGAATTATTCACAAAGGGTAAATAGATCACAGAAAAAGAGCCTGAAACGTTTTAGGACCAGGCTCTTCAACGAATT